>JAKEFM010000309.1 GCA_022616055.1 Planctomycetota bacterium | reverse complement strand
GGGATGAGTCCGGAGGCGCCCGAGGGAGGGCGGGGCGCGGGCTCCGGTGGACCTGCAGGCCGCGACGCGCTCCGGCGCGGGGCGAATGAGCCCGTCGCGGTTTGGGCCACCCTGCGCTCTAGGGGATCGGAGAGGTCCGACCCGGAGCCCTGCGCCGCCCACCGGCCAGGGAACGGAAGGTCGGGACGAGCGGGGCGTCCCTGACGCCGACGGACCCCGTCCCGACGGGACTAGGGGCTCTCCGCGCTAGAGGCTGAGGAAGTGATCGAGGTACTCGAGGACCCCGATGCCGCCGAGCGGAACGAGGACCGCGTGCAGGAGGGGCTCCTCGGAGAAGGGTCGGAACGCGCCCCGCTGCATCGATTCGATCTCCTCCTTCGCGAACGCGATGTCCGCGCGGCCGGCCTCGCCGGGGTCGCCTTCCCCCCCGGCCGCGAGGGAGCGCAGGGTGTCGAGGGAGTCCTCCCTCGCCCGGCGGGCGGTCTTGCGCAGGAGCACGACCGAGACGACGAGGAGGAGGGCGAGGGCCGCGAGGGGGAGGAGGATCGCGGGCGGCGAGCCCCAGTAGTCGAAGTAGGAGCTCCTCGCGGCGAGGAGGAGCATCACTACGGCGGCGGGCAGGAAGACCCACCTGGAGAGGAGCTCCGAGAGGCGCTCGAGGATCCGCATCTCGAGGAGCTCCGCGACGGCCCGCGGTTCCTGCATACCCGGTCGCAGCCTCCGCAGGACAGCGGGTTTCCACTCGACGGCGCGGCCTTCGAAGATCCCGGCGAGATGGCGGAACGCGCGCGCGCGGTCCGTGAGGAGGAGCATCACGAGCCCCGCGAGTCCGGCCGACGCCCAGAGCAGGCCGGAGTCGACCGCCCTCGCCATGTCCCCGCGGATCGGACGGACCGGAATCGCGAAGGCGCGGTAGCAGCCGAAGAGGACCAGCGTCCAGAGGAGGAACCGCAGGGAGAGGCGCACCGCCGTCGGCTTGGGCCGATGCAGGCTCCGGAAGTCCCTCCAGAGGTCGTCTCCCTTCTTCCCCGGGGCCGACCGCGCCCAGGAGTCGATGCTCGACCTCGAGAGGGCCCGCAGGAGGTCGCGGACGCTCCTTCCTCTCCCGGAGGGGGGCCCGGCTTCCCCCTCGCCCGAGTCGGGCTCCTTCCGGACCGGGAGCAGGTCATTGTCGATCCGCGCTACGCAGTCCTGGAATCCTCGCCACGTGACCCAGATCGTCGCGAGGGCGACCGCGACCGCGAGCGCGCGAAGGAGGAGGCAGGGCCACGCGCTCGTCCCGTCGAGAAGGTCGAATCTCTCCCCATCGTCGCTTCCGTGCTCGTGCATCACGAACGCGACGGTCGCGACGAGGAGGGAGAGGGCGGCTCCGGCGACGAGGAGGATCAAACAAGGCGGGGTGACCAGGCGGCGGAGGAATTGGCGCGCCCCGGCCGCCGAGGCCGGAATGGAGCCAGAGTCGAGGTCGCGCCACGCCTGCCGCGCCGCGTGGAGGAACGCGCGCGCGGGCCGGGTCAGGCAGAGGAGGCCGAGCAACGCCAGGCCCAAGCCCCACCAGGCCAGCGCCTGTCCGAGGCGCATGCTGGGACGAGGGGGGCTGATGTCGAACGCCGCGGAGTCGCCCCCCGTCCCTACCGTGAGGTCGACGGGCCCCCGTCGCCCGATCTCGAAGAGCCTGGGAATCGGGTCGTAGTTCGACGGGCCGTCGTGGACTTCGAACACCCACGGCACTCGGCGGTCGGCCTCCGGGGGGAATTCCGCCCGTGGAGCCGACAGGGAGTGGATGGCCATCCGGAACGCGACGAACGCGGAGGTCTGGTACCCGTCCCGGAACGGAGGGGCTCGCTTCTGGTAGTCCTCCGAGAGCGCCAGGCCGTAGTGTGTCGCCACGATCAGGTTGCGCGCGTACCTCCACCTGCGCCGCTCGGAGAACCGCGCGTCGAGGTCGGTCGTGAAGATCGGGATGCTCCCCGCGATCGGCCGCAGGGCCTGGAGGATCAGGAGCTTGTCGTGGATCTCGGAGCCGAAGACGCCGATCGCCACGACCTTCCGAGGAGCGGAGGGATCGAGGGTGCGGGCGAGCTCGGCCTGGAGGCGGCGGACGTAGTCGAGCTGGGAGTTCCCCTCCGCGACCTCCAGGGCCGGTTCCTCCTCCGTGGGGCGACCCCCTCCGTCCCCCGACTTCTCGTTCGCATCGCCCCCGAGTCCGCGGGTTCCGTCGAGGCCGCGGAGGTACTCCCGGAGGATGAATCGATCTTCAGTCCGCTCCGAGGAGGACGCCCCCTGGGACCCCGGGGTGGGACTCCCCAGCTCGCCACGGAAGTGATCGATCCAGGAGGAGCCGTAGGCGGTGTCCGCCTCGGCGACGAGGAGGATCGCCTGGTCCTCCCGGGTCGCCCAGCAACCCCGGCGAACCAGCTCATCGATGAGGAGCCGCGCGAGCTTGCGGTCGTGCCCGATCGTCCGGACGACCTGGACGATCCCCTCCCGAGCGTCGTACATCCCCTCCTCGACGGCCGTCGCCCAAGGGGAGAACACGTGGATCGGGTCCTCCGCTTTGGGAGAGGCCTCCTTCCGAGGGCGCTTCCCTTTGGGAACGGCCGGCTTGGGGAGGGCGTCGACGATCCTCCCCAGGTCGTCGCTGTTCGAGGGACCGACGACGCGGACCCTCCACTTCACACCCGCATGACCCTCCTGGCCCTGATTCGAGTTCGATCGTGCGTTCGGGCTCTCCGTGGACTTGCCGCCTCCCGCTCCGGGCGGTTCGAGGAGCTGGCTCCGGATCTCGTCGAGGCGGTCGTTGAACCGGTCGGCGACCTGCTCCTCGTCGACCCAGAGGACGAGGACGGCCTGCTTCTCCCTGGTCCAGAGCTCGTACGCGAGGAGCATCGGCTCGGGCGTCTCTCGCCTTCGCCCTGCCGACGGCTCCGTCTCGGTGCCGCCTCGCCTCCTCGAGATCCAGACCCCTCCGATCCGCCGGGAGTCGAGACCCTGGAACTCCTCGGCAAGAAACGCGGCCTGCAGCGCCTGGCGAGTCCGCAGCCGCGTCTCGTGGTCCTCGGCGTAGGGACCTCCCGGGAGGAGGACCAGGACGACCCCTGCGTCGACCGAGGCCGGGTTCCCGGCAATCTCGAGGACCCGGTCGCAGATCATCTTGCCCGTCGCTGGAGCATCCCGGCCGACGAGGAGCGACCCTCCTTCTTCCGAGTTCCTTCCATTCGAGTCCGCGACGTGCGCTGCGGCGAGAGGGTCCTCCCAGGACCTCGCCGGGATCGCCTGGAGCGCGGAGACTCGCCCCGGAGGGAGCATCTCGGGATGGCCCGGCGGGCGCTCCGCCTCGAAGGGCGCGTCCCGGAGCAGGTTCCCCGCCGCCAGGGCGAGGAGGAAGGTCACCTGGAGCCAGGGCCCCGACAGACCGAAGCCCTTCCGTTCGTCCCCTTCCTTCATTCCCGCTCCCGCTCCTCCCCCTGCGCGTCCAAGGCTAGACCGAGAGGGTCGTCCGGATGCCCTCCCAATCCTCGCGGGCCTGGTTCCGGCCCCGCTCGATCGGGGCCGCAATCTTCTCCGGAACGAACCCGAGGGTGTCGATCAGGAGCCGCTTCGTGGCGTCGAGCAGTTCCTGACGGATGGGCAGGGGAGCCATCGACGGCTCGAGGCAGGACCGTGTCGGTCGTGCCCCCCGAATCAGGCGAGCCCGCCGCGGAAGTCGATCTGGTCGGCCCATGCCGGGTGGTCGATGAGGGGGTTGCGGTTCCCCTGCTTCTTGAAGATCGCCGAGTTCCGATGAAGCTCGTACCGGCCGACCGGGGTGTCGCGATGCCACTTCAGCAGGAGCTCGAGCCTGTCTTCGGGGAACTCGCCGGCTCGGCCGATCTCGCCTGGGTACCTGAGCAAGAAGTAGAGGGTGGCGCGCGCGACCGCCCCCTTCCCGAATCCGGGCTCGAATCCGGAGAGTCCAGCGGAGGCGTTCTGTTCCCGCCGGCCGCAGTCCTGGCGGATGACTTCGTGGGCTCCCGGGAAGTCGAAGTAGGGCGTGTTGCCGCGGAAGCTGTTGCAGTCCGCCTCGCACGTGAAGAGGTGGTGGAGGTCGCCGCGCATCGGCTCCTTCTTGCCGAACCAGGACTGAGGGACGGCGTGCTCGCAGTTGTAGGGCAGGCTCGCCTCGAGGGCGTCGAGCTCCTCGGCGAGCCCCTCGGGGCTGAGCGCGCCTTCGCGCTCGATCACTTCCCGCTTCTTGTCCGCCAGGATTCGTTCGATCCGGAACGCCTCCGCGATGACGGCTTCGGGCTCGTACTCCTCCCCGGAGTAGATGCTGCGGAGCATCAGGTTGGGGTGGAGGTCGACCCAGGGGTAGAGCTGGCTGCTGGGGCGGTAGCCGGGCGTGGACCTGTGGGTGTCCTTGAGGAGCGCGCGGAGTTCCCGAAACCGCTGGGCCGCGTTGAGGGTCTGAGGGAGGGATCTGTAGTACGCCTCTCTTGCGCTGAGGTCCTCGGTCTTCGAGTAGTACGGCTTCCTCACCGCCTCCCGCAGTTCCGCGAGCGCGTCCTGGAGGTCACCGTCCGCCGAAGGAACTCCGCCGGTCGCCGCGATCACCGGCTGGGCCGGCGTCCGTCGGGGTTCGCGGTCGCCGAGTCCGAGGCGGACGCTGATCTGGAGCGGAATCATCCAGCGGGCGCTCCCGTCCGGGACGATCACGGGTTCCGAGATCCCCGTCCCCGTCGCGGGCCCGGCAGCGAATCCGTTGCCACTCGCTTCCGGATGGGCCGGCGGGGAGAGAATCTGCGCGCGCAAGGCATCCTGGGAGGGCGGGAGGTTCAGGCTCCTCAGGTGGCGCAGGATGCGGGTGATCCGGACTCCCTCGTTCGCCACCCATTTCACGAAATTGCCCTGCGGGTCGTACTGGGGAACGCCGCTGTGGTGGAGGGCGACCACCTCCCACTGGTCGTTGAAAACGGGGGAGCCCGAGGAGCCAGGTTCCGTGTCCGTTCGGTAGTGCAGGAAGTCCGCGAGGACGTCGACGAGCTGGTTCTCGCGGACGGCCAGTTGTTTCGGTTCCCCGTTCGGGTGCTGGATGATGCTGACGTATTCGCCGAGCACGATCTTCCCCTCGTCATCGATGAGGGGAATCCAGTCGTACGCGGACAGGGAAGGCCCGTCGAGCGAGGGATCCCGCACGGCGACGAGGCTGTAGTCGAGGTCCGTATCCGTGACGAAGAACTGGTTCGGATCGAGAGGGAAGGGGACGGGCGTCAGGGCCGAGTCCCCCAGGTGGGGCTGGTAGTTCAACTCCACCGTGCTCGCGGCGGCCTCCTGCGCGCTCGAAAGGACGTGGTTGTTCGTCAGGAGGAGCCGGGGCGAGACGAGGAATCCGGTTCCATACCCCTCGACCTGGCCGCCGCCGTTCCGGATCACGATCCGGCCGACGGAGCGGGCGACCTCGAGTCCGGACTCGAGGTAGCTCACCGGCATCAGGTCACTCGCCCCGAGGGTGCGCTCGAAGATCCGCTCGTCGCGCGCCTCGATGCCCCTCGCCATCAGGCGTGCACGCCGCAGTTCCACGCGGGCCCGTTCGTCGAGGGTATCGAGCGGCTTCCCCGCCAGGATGCTCCGCTCGATGCGCTGCCGCTGGTTCTGCCGGTCGCGGTACCGCTGCGCTGCGGCAGCGACGACCCTGCCTTGCCTGCTCTCCATGACGCTCATGGGCTCCCTCTCGTGCTGACCGTGGACGGCGCTCCTCGGGAGAACGGACTTCGGAAGCCGTCCCGAAGACGCCGTCCTGATCCCCTTGAACGCAGAAAACATGGAAACTGGACGCGGAGCGGATCTCCGGAGGGGGGATGAGGGCTCCGTGAGGACCGGCGTGAAGGGCCTCAACCGCCTTGCGCGACGTCGGTTGCGTCGGAATCACATCCCTGAGGATCGTCGGGGACCAAGGACCCTCGCCGCACCAGCCCGAAGTGGCTGTTGAAAGCTGGGCTGGCAATCAAATGGGGCAAGGGGGGCCGCCTGCGTCTCTGCAGGTGTGTTGTAGGTCTCGGGAGATCTCGTAGGGGCGCACCTCGAACACGGGGGATCGGCGTCTCCCCCGTGTTGCCAGGGTGGCCGGCAGCTCTTGCCCGCGCCCCCTGCCTCGACGAGTCCGCGACCCAGACCGTGTGGACCGGCCCCCGCTCGGGGTGGTCGACCCTCCTGTACCGGCGCGACCCGAAGGCGTCGCGCAGCGCCTGCGTGAGGTTCTGCGGAAGGCGCTCCGTCCGCGCGGCGTCGTGGTAAGCGGGGCTCGCCGCAAGGGCGGGGACCGGGAGGCCGAGGCGCTGCGCAGCGGCGACGGTCCGCCGCCCCCGGCCCTGGGCCCGGCGCAAGACGCGGACGAACGGAGGGGCGAGGAGGAGGTTTGGGAGGTCCTTGTCGCACCGGTAGGCGTCGCGGATCGGGTCGAGGAGGCGCGCTGCGCGGGTCACGGGGGCCGGTCACGGCGCGAAGAAGGGGTGGCCAGCCGCGGACGGGGAGGCCGTCACCCGCGGGCGAGGCCGTCCCGTCGATCCGCTACAGGTCCGTCGCCGCCCGCAGCCCCTCGGCGACGCGGAGGAGGTCGGGGAACGGGAGGGAGCCGATCCGGCGCACGAGCTTCGCCCGATCGAGCGTCGTGACCTGGTGGCAGAGGGCCGTCGAGTCCCGCTCGAGGCCCGCATGCCCGCCGGGGACCGCGACGGCGCTCGGCCCGCGCCGCGCCTGGAACGGGGAGGTCGTGAGCGGGACGACGATGACGGAGCGCCAGGCGGGCGTCTCGTTGACCGCGTCGTGCGAGACGGCGACGACCGGGCGGCGCCCGCGCTGTTCGGAGCCCGAGCGCGGCTCGAGGGCGGCGAGGTAGACCTCCCCTCTCCTCACGCGCGGCGACCGCGCCGGGGGCGCTCCCGGAGATGCTCGACGGCGCCCCTCTCGAGGGCCTCGTCGAGGTCGGCGGCGGAGCCGGCGACGGCCCGCGCGTAGGCCGCGATCTGGTCGGAGACGGCCTCGCGCCGGCGGGCCTCGAGCCACTCCCGGATCGCGGCGCGCGCGATCTCGGTCGCCGGCCTCCCCCTCTCGTGGGCCACGCGCCCGAGGGCCTCGTGGAGGTCCTCCGGGAGGGGGAGGTGGAAGTTGCGGGTGGCGGGAGGGCGTGTCGGTCTCGTCGTCCTGATGCGTGCCATGATCGAATGGCATGAAGTTGGCCCGGATCCGGCCTGCGCCAAGTTCCGCGGGGGAGCGGAAGGACCGGGCCGGCCCGAGGCGAGGTCGAGCGCCGCGTGCAGGACCCGGCGCGCTCCCTCGGGGGACTCCTCGGCGATGAACTCGAGGACCTCCTCGAGGGCCGCCCGAGCGCCGACCGCCCAGACTACTCGCCGGCACCGACCTGACATCGCCGGCGAAGGGCCTTGGCGACTTCCTCGTGCGGGAGGGTGCGGAAGGCATCCGCGTCCGCGAGGCCGGACGGGAGGGGGAGCGGGAAGGGGAGTGGGGGAGATTCGGTTGCGACTCGGGGAAGCGAGCGGGAGCATCCGAACGCTTGGCCGATCGAGGGCGACCGACGAAGGGAGCGTTGCCATGAAACCGATCGAGGGACTGTTCGGCGCCGGAATCCTGGGGGTGGTCGTCCTCCTGCTCGGGCCCGGCCGCGCGAGGACCGGGCCGCCGGAGCGGCAGGAGGACGAGGCGAAGCGGGTCGCGGCCCACCTCGAGATGTTCGACGACCTCGACTACGACGTGTTCTCGAACCAGAAGTGGCAGGAGTTCCACCGCAGCCATTCGAAGGACGTCACCGTCCACTGGCCCGACGGCCACGTCACGAAGGGGATCGAGAAGCACATCGAGGATCTGAAGGCGATGTTCGTCTGGGCGCCGGACACCCGGATCAAGGAGCATCCGGTGAAAGTCGGCTAGGGAGAGTGGACGGCCGTGATCGGGGTCATGGAGGGGACGTTCAGCCGGCCGATGCCGGCGGGGGAAGGCAAGACCATCCCTCCGACCGGGAAGGCCTACAGGATCCGGATGGCGACCTTCTCCCACTGGACCCGGGAGGGGCCGATGGACGAGGAGTACCTGTTCTGGGACAACCAGGAATTCACGAAGCAGATCGGACTCGGCAAGTAGGCCGAGCCATGTCGCGGAACATCCGCGTTCCGGGACGGCGCGATCGCCGAGACTGGCCGCTTCCGGGAGTTGGCACGATCGACGGGGTCGCATTCGGCGGTGGATGACTAGAATCGCATCCCCGTCGCTTCGCATGGGGGGGCACCTCCTCGCCGTCCACGTCCGACCGGACACGTGGGGCCCGTTCATCGACGTGGGGCTGCTCCTCCCGAGGGGACTCCGATGAGGATGGCGCGAAGGCTCGCCGTCGTCTGGGTCGTCTCGCTCTGCCCGGCATGCTCGTTCTGCGTCCCGATCGGTTCGGCGGGCGGGAGGCTTCCCTTCGGCCGCTTCGAGCTGACTCCGGTCGAGGTCCCCTCCCGAACGGGGGGCGGCGAGCCCGTCCGAGGGTTGCTCGTCAAGGATCCGTACCCTCCATTCGAGGTCCGATCGCTCCGCGACGGAGACGTCATCCTGTCCGTCAACGGCACGTCCGTTCAAGATCGGCGAGCGCTCGAAGACGTGGAGCGCGAACTCGGTCCCGTCAGGCGAGTCCGGATCGGCGTCCTACGCGGAGGGGAAGCGACGGACGTCGAGACGACGACGCACCGGGTCGGGCCCTACTTCGAACTGGTGCTCACCGTCCTGCCTCCCTTCCTCGCTATGTACCCGGGCATGCCGAAGACCCTCCTGGATATCGGCGACGACGAGCGCTACCGGTCGGTCGGGCCCCTCCTCTCCGTGGCCTGGGGCCCGGAGCTACATGGGATGTCGCTTCTCGGTCTGGTCTGGTTCGAGGCGGATCCGATGCGGGGGCTCTGGACCTACTGGGTAGGCCCGGTCGTTCTGTGCTACGAGAGGGACAAGCACCCATGGGGCGGGCACCGATTCCCGACGGTGCACCGCGTCATCGGGTGATAGCGCCGCCAGCGAATCCGAGAGGGCGCGGTTCCCCGTTCCCCCTTCAGTCCTCCGACCGTACGGCCTCCCCGGGGGGCGGACCTTGACGCGGGGGGGACGGGTTCGAACCCTGGGGATGGAGAATCGGTCATGGGCATCCGGAGCGTGGTCCGCGCGGCGATCGTCCTCGGGCTCGGGGTCGCCGGACGGGCCGGGCAGGAGGCGACGGTCGGGTCGATCGGGACGCCCGACGCTTCGGCGGGTGAATTCGCGATCGCCCGGGAGTGGGGGAAGTTCCGGGGGGCCTTCCCGGAGGGCGTGCGGTTCCGGATCGGGACCTCCGATCCCGCGAGGGACTGGCCCTACATCCACCCCGGTCCCACGGACGCTTGGGCCGGGTCGGCGCGCCACCCGTTCCGGATCGAGTTCGAGTCGCGTGAAACGGCCGAAGACCTCGTCATCCTCCTCGACCTCGTCGCGACGCACGCCTCCGCCCCGCCCCGCGTGCGCGTCGCGCTGAACGAGATCGGCGAGGAGCGGGAACCACAACCCGGGCCGGGCGACGGCGCGCTGGCGGACCCGAGGACGGAGCGCCCGCGCCGGGAGGAGTTCTCCTTCCCCGGGTCCCTCCTCCGGGCCGGGACGAACGAGATCGAGATCTCGGTCGAGCGCGGCTCGTGGATGATCTACGACGCGGTCGCGCTCCTGCGCCGCCCGGCTCCCGCGGGCGGGCCCTTGCGGGGCTTCCGCCTCGAGGCGACGCCGCTCGTCGATGTCTCGGGCCGGCGCATCCTCCTCGCGGCGGTGGAGTGGCGGGCGGCGCCCGCCCCGGCGAGGGCGAGGGGGAAAGTCGGAGCCGCACCGTTCGAGGTCGACCTCGGGACGCTCGCGTTCGGCCGGTCGCGGGTCGACGTGCCGGTCCCGGAGGTCGCCGGAAGGTCGAGGGTCGAGTGCGCGCTCGAGGTGGGGGGGGAGCGCCGGGAGGCCGCGCTCGACCTCGCTCCCGCCCGCCCCTGGACGCTCTACCTCGGCGCTCACTGCCACACCGACATCGGCTACACCCACCACCAGACCGAGGCGATCGCCGTCCACCGCCGCAACGTCGACGCGGCGCTCGATTCGAAGGACCCCGACTTCGTCTGGAACCTCGAGGTGGCCTTTCAGGCGCGCGACTATCTCCGGCGCTCGACTCCCGAGCGGGCGAAGCGGCTCGTCGAGGCCCTGAAGTCGGGGCGGATCGGGTTCCACGTCGCCTACCTGAACCTCCTCTCCGGCCTCTGCACGGACGAGGCGCTCGCGCGCGCGTGCCTCTGGGGCGGGCGCTTCGCCCGCGCGACCGGGATCCCCGGCGACCTCGCGACGGTCACCGACGTCCCCTCCCTCTGCGCGGCCTGGCCCTCCGTCCTCGCCGCGAGCGGCGTCCGCCACTTCGCCCACGGGATCAACCAGACCCGCGCGCCGATGCTGGGGGGCTCCCCCCTCTCGGAGACCCCCTTCTGGTGGGAGGGGCCCGACGGCGCGCGCGTGCTGGCCTGGCTCTCCGACGGATACGCCTGGGGCTTCCGGCTCGGGATGACGGAGGACCGCGACGCGATGCGGAAGCCGCTGCTCGAGTACCTCGCGCGGCGCGAGGCCGAGGGGTATCCGTGGGACGAGGTCCTCCTCTTCGGCGGCGTCTACGACAACCGCGAGGGGGAGATCGAGAAGACCGCGGCGGCCGTGCGAGGGTGGAACGAGCGCTGGAAGGTCCCCAGGGTCGTCGCCGCCTCCGAGTCGGCTTTCTTCCGCGAGGTCGAGCGGAAGGCCGGCGACCGGCTCCCCGTCGTCCGGGGGAGCGGCGGGGCGTACTGGGAGGACGGCGTCGGGACGACCGCGGCGACGACGGCTCTCAACCGCGCCACGCACGCCCGGCTCGCCGCGGCGGAAACGCTCCTCGCCGCATCGAGCCTCCTCGCTGCCGGGTCCACCCCGATCCGGTCCCTCGAGAGCGGCCAGCCCGACGAGCCCGGGGCCCCCCTCGAGCGCGCGTTCGAGGACCTCCTCTTCTACGACGAGCACACCTGGGGCGCGCACTCGAGCGCGACTTCCCCCTACGATCCCTTCGTCGAGGAGCAGTGGGAGACGAAGCGCGAGTTCGCCCGGGACGGGGCCGCGCGGGCTGCGCGCCTCCTCGAGGAGGGAAGGGAGCGCCTCGCCTCGGCGATCGCCGGGGGCGGCGGGACCGAGGTCCTCGTCCTGAACGCGCTCGCCTTCGAGCGGACCGACCTCGTCCGGGCGGAGGTCCCGCGCGCGGTGCTGGGGGGCTCCATCGGGGCGAAAGTGATCGACGTCGAGACGGGCGAGGAATCCCCGGCGCAGCTCGCCGACTCGATCGCGGGGGACACGGTCCCGATCGAATTCGTCGCGAAGGGAGTCCCGCCCGTCGGCTGGCGGGTCTATCGCGTCGAGGGGACCCGGGAGGCGCCCGACGCGGCGAACCTCGGGGAGGGGACGATCGAGAACGGCCGGTGGCGCGTCGCGCTCGACGGGAAGACGGGCGCGGTGGCGAGCGCGACCGACCTCGGCAGCGGCCGCGAGTGGAGGGCGCAGCAGGCAGACTTGTTCCTCGGCGAGGCGATCTGGGTGAGCGGAGGGGAGGGGACGAGGGCGGTCTGGCAGGACGCTCCGCGGGCGCCGGCCTTCGAGTTCCACCGGCCCAAGTTCGAGCGCTTCCTCGAGCCGCGGAAGGGCCCGGTCTCGTGCTCGGTCCGCTCCTTCGCGAAGGCCCGGCGTCTCCCCCGGATCGTCCTCGGCGTCACGCTCTACCGCGACCTCCCGCGCCTCGACCTCTCGATCGAGCTGACGAAGGACGAGACGCTCGAGAAGGAGTCGGTCCTCGTCGCCTTCCCCTTCGCGGCGGAGGGGCTCGACCGCTCGCGCCTCGCCGAGCCCCTCGGCGTCCTCGACCCGGCGAAGGGCCTCCTCCCGGGCGCCTGCGTCGACTGGTTCGCGGCGCAGGAGTTCGTCCGTTTCGCCGGGCCGCGGGCCGGCGTGACCTGGACCTCGCTCGACGCCCCGCTCCTCTTCCTCGACGGGATGCACGTCGGGGAGTGGCGGAGCGTGGAGAAGTTCGCGCCTAGGCCGGACGGGCTCGTCTCCTGGGCCCTCAACAACTACTGGGCGACGAACTACCGCGCCTCCCAGGGAGGCGAGTTCCTCTTCCGCTACTCGATCTCCGCGGACGCCGGTGGGGGGGGAGGATGGGAGGAGGACGCCTCCGCGCTGCGCTCCGGGCGCGCGGCGCTCATCCCCCTCGAGGCCGCCGTCCGGACGGGACCCCCGACGCCCGGGGGAGGGCGATCCCCGGTCGGATCCCTCCTCGCGGTCGAGCCCGCCGCCATCTTCCTGAACGCCCTCAAGTTCGCCGAGGACGGGGGCGGCCTCGTCGCCCGCCTTCGCAACCTCTCGAACCGCCCCCTCGAGGCGCGACTGCGGCTGTTGCGCTCCACCGGCCGCAGGCTCCTCGCCTCCGACCTCGTCGAGTCGCGGGGGGAGGCGCTCGCGCGGGACGGGGACGCCTGGGTCGTCCCCCTTCGGGCCCGCGGGTTCGCGACGGTCCGGATCGAGTGAGCGGCCGGGCGCGTCGGCGACCGGTCTGGGTCCGCATGACCTACGCGATCGACGTCGCGCGGCCCTTCGCCGCGGGGTAGGCGAGGTACGGTCGTGGGCATCTACCGGAGATTCGTGCTTCCAAGACTCATCGATCTCGCCATGAAGAACAAAGCCGTGGCGGCGCGCCGGTCAGCCGTCATCCCGAGGGCGACAGGTTCCGTACTGGAGATCGGCATCGGATCCGGACTCAACCTTCCCTTCTACGCCCCGGCGGTGACGCACCTGCGCGGCGTCGATCCTTCGACGGAACTCCTTTCGATGGCACGCAAGAAGGTCGGCCGTGTGACCTTTCCCGTCGAGCTCAGCTGCGAATCGGCCGAGCAGCTGCCCGTGGACTCGAGGAGCGTCGATACGGTCGTGATGACCTGGGTGCTCTGCAGCATCCCGAATCCGCTCGAGGCGCTGCGCGAGATGAAGCGAGTGCTGAAACCAGGCGGGCGACTCCTGTTCGTCGAGCATGGCTTCTCTCCCGACCCGAGAATTCAGGCCTGGCAACGTCGCATCAACCCGATGTGGAGGAGGATCGCCGGAGGCTGCAACGTCGACCGCAAGATCGACGAGCTGATCCGGTCGGCAGGTTTCAGGGTCGCGGAGCTTCAGACCAGCTATCTCCCAGGCCCGCGATCCCTGACGTACACGTACGAGGGATCCGCGTCCCCTTGAAGGCGCGGTCCAACCAGCGCATGGAGCGCGCCGGCGCAGGAAGCGGACGGTGGTTCCTCGGCGCGTCGGTGAGCGGCGGCTCCTCGCGTCCTCCGCGACGCGGATCCTCTCGGACCGGAACGGGGACGGGAGCGACGGCCCTGCCGGATCCTCCGCGGACGCGACGTGCCGCGCCCCCATCGACGCGGGAAGCACGAGGGCCGGACCCTGGAACGAGGGACGCGCGCGCAACGTCCCGTTCGGGCGCGCCCCTACCGGGCGCCGGGGGCGGAGCGCCCTCGGGACCCGGAGTCCCCGCCGCGCGACCCAGCGAGAGCCGCGAACGGCAGGATCGTCTCCGCCTCGCCTCCCGGATCGCCGCGCGCCTTGACGGGTCTCCCGTCGAGGGATAGACACGCCCCCCATGGTGGCAAGCGCGGCAGCCGCCATGGGGACGCCGGCGATCGTGCTCCGGTTGCGATTCGCGCGCCCGGTGGCCGCCGTCGCGGAGCGAGATCTCGTTCGGCCGCGGTTCCTGACAGGAGGAAGTCATGGCCATCATCCCCACCGTGCGATGCCGAAACATGCGCGCGGCGCTGGCGTTCTACACCGGAGTGCTCGACTTCGAGCGGGTGGATGGCGACGACGCGCTGGATGACCCGTGCTTCAACGTCCTCGCTCGGGGCGCGGACCTCCTCTTCCTTTCGAGCCACCGCGGGGACGGGGAGTTCGGCCAGGCGGTCGCCGTCCTGGTCGAGAACTTGGATTCGCTGTTCCGCAAGTTCCGGGGACGAGGGCTGTCGACGCCGGGGAACCCGGACGCGCCCCGGATGGTCCACGAAGGACCGATCGGCCAGACTTGGGGCACTCGCGAGTTCTACGTCGACGACCCGGACGGCAACACGCTAAGGTTCACCCAGGGCATCGTCCTGCCGCCGGTATCGGAGGGCGAGTGACCCGGGCTCGGCGTTCGTTTCCGAGATTCCGTGGCCACCTTTGGCAGGACGAACGGGTGGTCTGAGTCGTTCAGCGTGGAAGGAGTCATGCCGACCTTGGGCGGACGAGTCGCGGTGGTCACCGGTGCCAGTCGCGGGATCGGGAAAGGCATCGCCCTCGCCCTCGGGGACGCGGGCGCGATCGTCCACGTCACGGGCCGCAGTGACGCGGGCAACGGATGGGTTTCCCGGCACCGTGCGCGAGACGGCGGATGCGGCCACGCAGAGGGGTGGAGAGGGGGCCCGCTGCGACCATACGAGGGACACGGAGGTCGAAGCGCTCTTCGCCCGCGTTGCCGAGGAGCGAGGGCGCCTCGACCTCCTCGTCAACAACGCGTGGGGCGGCTACGAGCGATTCGACTTCTCGCGGTTCGCGGCTCCCTTCTGGGAGCAGCCGCTGCGGCACTGGGCCGGCATGTTCGAGGCCGGGGTGCGGGCGCAGCTGGTGGCCAGCCGGTCGGCCGTCGCGCGCATGCTTCCCAGCCGCCGTGGGCTGATCGTCCACACGACGGCCTGGGACCGGGACAAGTACCTCGGCAACCTGGTCTACGACGTCGCCAAGGCCGCCGTGAACCGCCTGGCGTTCGGAATGGCCCGGGAGTTGAAACCGCACGACATCGCCGTCGTGGCCCTCGCGCCGGGGCTCGTGGGGACCGAGCGCGTGCGGGCGGCGTTCGCCGCGGCGGGCCGGGCGCCCGGGAACCTGGAATCCCCGGAGTACATCGGCCGGGCCGTGGTCGCGCTGGCAGGGGACGCGAACGTGCTGGCCAGGTCGGGGCAGGTGCTGACCGTGGGGGAGCTGGCCGGGGAGTACGGGTTCGCGGACGTCGACGGCCGGCGATGGCCGCCGTTCCGGATCGAGTCGTGAGCCCGGCCGGATCCGGCGCTGGAGCCGACCGGCGGGGCCATGTAGGCTCCTCCAGCCCCGCCGGCCGCCGAGCGGGTTCGTTCGGCGGCGGCGAGCGAGGTCGGCACGCGAGAGATTCGAGGCCCGGAGGGTGGATTCCATGGCGACCGCGCAGACGGCACTTCGCAAGATGCGAGAGGCGTGTCTTTCGCTCCCGGACTCCGTGGAGTCGGAACACTTCGGCGAGGCGTGCTTCCGTATCGGGAGGCGCATCTTCGCCAGCTGCGGCGAGAAGGAGGGCGTGTGCCGCCTCGTTTTTCAGCTCGAGCCGGAGCATGCCCGCCGGCTCGTCGCATCCGACCCCCGGTTCGAGCCGTACGCGCGGCAGAACCACTGCGTGTGGATGGATGCCGCCGACGTGAAGGACTGGCGCGAGGTGCGGGCGCTCGTCCTGGAAAGCTACCGCCTGAACCATCCCAGGAACCGACCGGCCAGGCGAGCCGGCGCCACAGGTGGCAAGAAGAGTCCGAAGGCCAGGTGAGGGATCGGCGACCGGAGGGTGTTCGAGTGGGCGGCTCGTTCGAGCGGGGCCGGGAGCGGAGAACGAATGGAACGGCGGCCGGACAAGTCGCCGCAGTCGACCGGAGCAGCCCGGGCGGCTACCGCACGGCATGACGCCATTCGAGGAGGCCCCGCAAGCGAACTGGGTAGTGGACGGACAGGAAGAGAAGCATGGCCCAGGGTGATCGAATCCGCGTGTTCCGTCTCGCCGAGACCCGGAGGCGTATCCCCGGTCCTGCGGGCGAGCACGGCATCCGGTTGCTGCAGCGCGGCAGCCTCGACATCGCGCTATCCATCCCGGTGTCTCCGAAGCTGCAGGCGCCGCATGCACAGGACGAGCTGTACGTGATCGTTCGAGGGAGAGGTGTTCTTCTGCACGACGGCAATCGGGAGACCGTCGAGGCGGGGGATCTCGTGTT
Source organism: Planctomycetota bacterium (assembly GCA_022616055.1). GTDB lineage: Bacteria > Planctomycetota > UBA1135 > UBA1135 > JAKEFM01 > JAKEFM01. Next base: position 878 of record JAKEFM010000309.1, on the reverse strand, counting down.
CGTGGCCGCCGGCGCCGACCATCAGTTGGAGGGGCTGGGCAATGACTTCACCTTGTGGAGGGTGTTCTATGGTCCTCCGGGTGGCGAGAGTCCAACCGGCGAGACCACGTGATGGGGTGCGCCGAAGGGTAGCGGGGTCCGACATGGCGCTGGCGGCGGACGACGGCTGACACCGGCGCGGCGGCCCGGCCCGCCGGGTGCGAGCCCCGTGGTCTCCAGCCGGACGGGCTCGCCTCCCGGTTCCATCGCGACCTCGGACGTGACCGTCCAACGCCTGGACGGGAGCCGAGGCCCCGCGGCCGGCATCCGGGGGACCGGACCCCTCGGGCCCCCCCCTCGAAGTCCGAGTCCCGGGCGCCCTCCCCGACTCGAGGGTCCCGATCCGGATCGTCGGGGCGTGCTCGGGGCGGAGCCGCGGCCGGGTCACCGGGCTCCACGCCTCGGCGAGGGTCGAGCACCCGCCTCCCCTCCCGAGAGCGCCGAGGAGTTCACCCCCCTCGCCACCCGCAAGTCGGTCCGACCCGCCGGCTCCCCACCCCCTCCACCCTCACCCCGGGACCGAGTCCGAGGGGATGGCGTCTACCGGAAAGTTTCCGCTTGACGACGCATAAGCATCGGCTAATGTGTCGTGCATGCAGAGCGTGGCCGTGGCCGAGAACAGGATCTTCCAGGCGCTGGCCGACCCCAGCCGCCGGGCGATCCTCGAGTCGCTCACGCGCGGCGAGGCGGCGGTGAAGGACCTCACGGCGCGCTTCGACATCTCGCAGCCGGCGGTCTCGCAGCATCTCGCCACCTTGAGAGACGCCGGCCTGGTGAACGGCCGGCGCGAGGGGCGCTGCGTCTACTACCGGGTGGAGGCGCGCGGGATGAAGCCGCTG
>JAKEFM010000308.1 GCA_022616055.1 Planctomycetota bacterium | reverse complement strand
GATCTTCCATCGGCGGCACCGGGCCGCGGTATCGGCCGGAGTCGGCGGGGACTTGAGAGTGCGGGCGGGGCCCGGGCGGGCCGCCGGAGGGACGGTCTAGGAGGGCGGAGGCTAGAAGGGCGTGTCCCGCGGCTCGGCGTCGAGCGGCCCTTCCTCGACCGGAGCCTCCTCCGGCGGCGAGGCCTCGAGCGGGGGGGGCTCCGCCGGGCGGACGGGCCCGCGCGCGGGGCCGGGCCGCGGGCCGCCCCCGGAGCCGGGCGCCGGGGCGACGAACTGCCAGTCCTCCGCGACGACCCGGAGGCGGCTTCGCTTCTGCTTCTCCGGGGTCTCCCACTGCCGGAACTCGAGGCGCCCCTCGAGGAACGCGGGCCGCCCCTTCGAGAAGTACTTCGAGAAGGCCTCCGCCCGCTTCCCGTAGACGACGACGTCGACGAAGCAGGTCTCCTCGCGCGTCTCCCCCCCCTGCGTGGGGAACTTGCGGTTCGTCGCGATCCCGAACTCGCAGACGGCCGTCCCGGTCGGGGTGTAGCGGAGCTCGGGGTCCCGCGTGAGGTTCCCGATCAGGAGGACCTTGTTCAGGCTCGCCATGGGCGGATAGGGATCGCGGGCGGGATTCTAGTGCGACTCCGGGAGCCCACAACGGCGGGCGCCTTGCCCCGCGTCCGCGCGCGCGGTAAGTACGCACCGTGGACCGCCCCCCCGATTCACCCGTCGAGCGCCGGCGCGACCCCCGCGCCCGCGCGACCTTCCCCGTCGTCTTCACCCCCCCCTCGGGCCCGCTCGAGGCGCAGGTCCGCGACATCAGCCGGAGCGGCGTCTGCGCGACGGCGGCGCGTCCCGTGCCCGAGATGACGAGGGTCCGGTTCCGGTTCGACCTCCCCTCCCCGGAGGGGCCCCGCCGCATCGAGGGGGAAGGGGCCGTCGTGCGGTGCGCGGGCCGGGCGCAATCGGGCTACGAGATCGGGATCTTCTTCACCGAGATGGCCGACGCCGACCGCGACCGGCTCGCGGAGTTCGTCCGGGCTTCAGCCCGGGCCTGACCGGGCGATCCGGTCGAACCCGGCGAGGTCCCGGCGGAAGGAGACCTCCCGCAGCCCCGACCGGAGGAGCTCGGCCTCGACCGCCTCGCGGCTCCCCGCGGCGATCTCGAGGAGGAGGAGGCCCCCCGGACGGAGGACGCGGGCCGCGCCGGTCGCCAGGGCGCGCACGAAGGCGAGGGGATCCGCGGCGGGGACGAACAGCGCCTCGGGGGGCTCGTGGTCGCGGACCTCCGGAGGAAGGGCGTCCTTCCCAGCCGGGTCGACGTAGGGGGGATTCGAGACGACGAGGTCGAGGCTCCGGTCGAGCACCGCCTCGAGGAAGTCGGCCCGCGCGAACCGGACGCGGCGCTCCACGCCGTGGGCGCGCGCGTTCTCCCGGGCCACGGCGAGGGCCGCGGAAGACCGGTCCGTCGCGAGGAGCCGCAGGGAGGGGATCCCGCGCGCGAGGGCGACGGCGACGCACCCGCTGCCCGTCCCCACGTCCGCGGCGAGGGTGCCCCTCCCCTCCGCCTCCCGCCCCCGGAGGAAGTCGAGCGCCTCCTCGACGAGCCCCTCCGTCTCCGGACGGGGGACGAGCACGGCCGGGCTCACGCGGAAGCGAAGCCCGAAGAACTCCCGCTCTCCCGTCAGGTGGGCGACCGGCTCGCGCTCGCCGCGCCGCCGGAGGAGGTCGCGGTAGGCGTCCACCTCCCGCGGCGCGAGGCGCCGCTCGTGCTCGAGGTAGAGGTCGAGCCGGCGCACGCCGAGCACGTGGGCGAGCAGGACCTCCGCGTCGAGCCGCGCGGAGGGGATGCCGCGGTTCGCGAGGAACGCGCTCGCCCGACCAAGAAACTCCAGGATCGTCCTCGGCGGCGCCTCTCCCTCCTTCGGAGCCATTCCTTCCCCTAGGACCTGCGCGCGGGGTCGGGCGCCCTGCGGCTCCTCGCGACCCGCTTCGCCCTCTCGCTTCGCGCGCCGGAGGCGACCGAGAGGCCGAGCGCGACCAGCGTGAGGGTGGAGCCGAGGAGGACGAGGATCGGGCCGGAGCCGACGGCCTGCAGGCGCAGGCCGATCTCGGCCACCGCTCCGGGGAGCCCCGCCTGGGAGTCGGGGAGCCGGGCGGGGAGCTCCCCGCGCGGATCGAGGAGGAGGGGCATCGCGGCGAACCTCAGCCCCCAGAAGAAGGGCACGACCTGCAGCAGGAGGGGCGCCGGGGAGACCCTCCCCGCGAGGATGGCGATCCACATCCGCCACATCCCCCACAGGCCGAGGAGGAGCCAGGCCGGGCGCGCGATCTCCCCCAGCCACCGGGAGGGGACGACCCCCCAGGGAAGGAGGCTCCCCAGGGCCAGAAGGAGACATCCGGCGAAGAGGCGCGCCGGCCCGCGATCGGTCCCCTCGAGGAGGGCGATCCTCGTCCCGCAGGACGGACAGGCGCGGGCGGCGGCCCGGACCGGCTCGAGGCAGGCGACGCACTCCTTCCACTCGGAGCCCTCGGTCGCCGGGGAGGCGACCGGCGCCCCTTGCCCAGAGCCGGCAGGGGCCCCGGAGTCGGCGGGGGGGATCGTCCTCTCCAGGGATCCTCCTCGGGGCCGACCCTCAGAGCCGGGAAAGGCGCTCCTCGCGGTCCTTCTCCCGGAGGGCGTCGAGCACCGGGTCGAGCCCCCCGTCGAGGATCGAGGGGAGGTCGTGCCCGGTGAACCCGATGCGATGGTCGGTGAGCCGGTCCTGCGGGAAGTTGTAGGTCCGGATCCGCTCGCCGCGATCCCCCGAGCCGGTGAGCGACCGGCGCTGCTCGGCCCGCGCGCTGTCGCGGCTCTCCCGCGCCTTCTCGTAGAGGCGCGAGCGGAGGATTCGCATCGCGCGCGCCTTGTTCTTGTGCTGGGAGCGCTCGTCCTGGCACTGGACGACAGTCCCCGTGGGGAGATGGGTGATCCGGACCGCGGAGGCGGTCTTGTTCACGTGCTGCCCCCCGGGCCCGCTCGCGCAATAGGTGTCGATGCGGAGGTCCTCGTCCTTGAGGTCGAGCTCGAGATCCTCCACCTCCGGGAGGACCGCCACCGTCGCCGCGGAGGTGTGGATCCTCCCCTGCCCCTCGGTCTTCGGGACCCTCTGGACCCGGTGGCCCCCGGACTCGAAGCGCAAGCGCGCGTACACCCCCTCCCCGGCGAGCGCGGCGACGGCTTCCCGGACCCCTCCGAGGTCGGTCGTGCGCACGTCGAGGAGCTCGAACTTCCATCCCTTCTTCTCGGCGTAGCGCTGGTACATGCGGAGGAGGTCGCCCGCGAAGAGGCACGCCTCCTCCCCTCCGGTCCCGCCCCGCACCTCGAGGATCACGCGCTCCCGCGCGTCCTCCGGGTCGGCGGTGAGGAGGTCGCGCAGCTCCTCCTCGATCCTCCGGGCGCGGTTGGAGAGGTTCCCCTCCTCCTCCCGCGCGAGGGCGAGAAAGTCCGCGTCCTTCTCCCCCTCGGCGATCGCCCGCGCCTCCGCGAGGCGGCGCTCGACGTCCCGCATCTCGCCGAACCGGGAGACGATCTTCTCGAGGGAGCCGAGCTCCCGGAGGACCGACACCATCCGGCGGCGATCCCCCGAGCTCGCGAGCGCGGCCGCCTCCGAGGCCAGCGCGTCGCGCCGGCGCTCGAGCTCCTCCAGCTTCTGGACCAGGGAGGAGGGCATCGTCGAGCCCCCCGGCGAGGCTCACTCCGTCATGCCGTACTTCTGCCGGAACCGCTCGATCCGCCCCGCCGTGTCCACGAACCTCTGCTTCCCCGTGTAGAAGGGGTGGCACTTCGAGCAGGTCTCGACCGTGAGCCTCTCGATGGTCGCCTGCGTGACGAAGCTCTCGCCGCACCCGCACGTGATCGTGCAGGTCCGGTAGTCGGGGTGGATGTCCGGCTTCATGGGGGTGCGACCTCCCGCGGGGCTGGCGCGGCGTCCTGTCCGCCCGCGCCCGGGACCGCGAGAAGGGGGAGGAATCTAGCCCGCGCCCGGGCTCTTCGCAATCGCCCCGGCTCCGCCGGACCGGGGGACCCCCGGGACGGGGAACCCGGCGAGCCGGAGGTACTCGACGAGGAGCTCGACGGGGAGCCCGACGACGTTCGTCCGCGAGCCCTCGAGGCGGGTCACGAACCGGTCCGCGGTCTCCTGGATCGCGTACGCCCCCGCCTTCCCTTCCCACTCGCCCGAGTCGAGGTACCCCTCGACCTCGGCGGGCTCGATCCGCCGCATCGTCACCTCCGTGACGGCGTGCCCCACCCGCCACGGCCCGTCGGGGGACGGCCCGAGGGCGAGCCCCGTCACGACCCGGTGGGTGCTCCCGGAGAGGAGCCCGAGGAAGGCCCGCGCCTGCGCCCGGTCCGAGGGCTTCCCGAGTGTCCTCCCCCCCACCGCGACGAGGGTGTCGGCCCCGAGGACGAGGCATCCGGGCCGCCGGACGGCGACCGCGCGGGCCTTGGCGAGCGCGAGCGCCTCCGCCGCCGCCTCGGGGAGGATCCTCGGACCCAGCGCCTCGTCGACGTCCGGGGGAACCACCTCGAACCGCACTCCGAGGTCCCGGAGGATCTCCCGCCGCCGGGGAGAGGCGCTGGCGAGGAGGAGCGGGAGGGTCGTCAGGGCGAGCCCTCCCGACCCGCCTCAGCCGCGCCCGCGGCCGTACTTGCACAGCGGCAGCGCCTTGCACCGCTCGCACTGGACGACCTTCGGCCCGCACAGCTCCTCGCCCAGGCGGATCAGGACCGCCTGGAAGGAGGCGAGGTCGTCCGGCGGGGCGATCGCGCGGATTCCCTCGAGCGCCTTCGAGGGAGACCCCGTGCGAGAGACGAGTCCGATCCGCTGGAGGACCCGGCTCATGTTCTGGTGGAAGGCGACCTCGTCCGTCTCCCGGAGGGAGAGGAGGAAGGCGTGGATCATGTAGGCGTCGAGCGCCTCGAGCGAGTCGAGGAACCGGTCCTGCGCCTCGGGCTGCTCCCCCTTCAGCCAGTCGAGCGAGAGGCTGTTCTTCTTCTCGAAGACCCGGGAGACGAGCCGCCGCAGCCGGTCCGCCTTCGGGGAGACGTCCCCCTCCTCCAGCGGCTCGAGGGAGCGCTGGATCTCGAAGACGGGGCTCACCCGCAGCTCGTTCCAGTCGACGAAGTCGCGGCGCAGCCGCTCGAGGGCGGCCTGCGCGCGCTGGGCGGTCGCGTCCTTCGAGAGGAGGAGCAGGAGGAGCCGGTCGAGGAGACCGAGGTCCCTCAGGGGAGGGAGCCGGCGGTACTCCCGCGCGAGGATCGCGAAGAGTTCGGACGCCTTCTCGGTGACGCCGGGCAAGGCCGTCCGCTAGCGCTTCGCCGAGGGGGCCGCCGTCGAGGGCTTCGCTCCCCCGGCCTTGGACCGGGAGCGCCCGCGCTTTCGCTCGGAGCGGCGCTTCTTCTCCCGGGTCGGGGCGGGGAGGAGGATCCCTCGGCGCCTAAGGAACTCGCGCGCGGTCTCCGTCGGCAGGGCGCCGCGCCCGATCCAGAAGCGGACGCGCTCCTCGTTCAGGGTGAGCCGCTTCTGCTCGTCCGCGATGAGCGGGTCGTAGTGCCCGAGGAGCTCGAGCGTGCGCCCGTCGCGAGGGGCCCGGACGTCGCACGCCACGAGCCGGAAAGCCGGGCGGTTCTTCCGCCCCACCATCTTGAAACGAATCCGAACCGCCAAGTTGGCACCTCCTGATACTCCGTGGACTAGAGGGACGCCCGTCCGCTCGCCTACGAGGCGCCGGGGCCGGGGAAGCCCGAGCCCGGACGGAACGGGAGACCGCGCCGCCGCATCTGCTTCATCAGTTTCGAGGCTCCCCCTCCCCCCGAGAGGAGGGAGCCCATCCCCTTCATCTGCTTGCGCATCGCCCGATGCGCCTGGAGGAGGTCGTTCACCGCGGAGACCGGATTCCCGGAGCCGCGGGCGATCCGCGCCCGGCGGCTGCCGTCGATCCGGTCGGGGTGACGACGTTCGGAAGGGGTCATCGAAAGGAAGATCGCCTCCATCTTGGAGAAGGAGCGCTCGTCCACCGCTTCGAGAGCGTTCCCGAAGCCGCCGGGGAGCAGCCCCAGGACCTTCTTGAGGGGCCCCATTCTCTTCAATCGCTGCAGGTTCTGGAAGAGGTCCTCCAGGCTGAACTCCCCGGCGGCGAGCTTCCCGAGCTCCGCCTCCGCCTCCTCCTCCCGGATCACCGCCTTCGCCTTCTCGACGAGGGAGACGACGTCCCCCATCCCGAGGATGCGGGAGGCCATCCGGTCGGGATGGAACGGCTCCAGGTCCCCGGGCTTCTCCCCCACTCCGACGAAGAGGATCGGGCATCCGACGACGGTCCGGACGGAGAGGGCGGCCCCTCCCCGGGCGTCCCCGTCGAGCTTCGTCAGGAGGACCCCGTCGAGGCCGAGCCGGTCGGCGAATGCCCGCGCGCTCGCGACGGCGTCCTGCCCGGTCATCGCGTCGAGGACGAGCAACACCCGGTGGGGCTTCGTCGCCGCCTTCACCTCGGCGATCTCCCGCATCATCTCCTCGTCGACGTGGAGGCGGCCGGCCGTGTCGACGATCACGACATCCGCCCCCTCCCCCCTTCCCCGCTCGACCCCCCGCGTCGCCACGGCGGGGGCCCGCTGCGCCTTCTCCTCGAAGTGGACGGGGATCTTGAGCGAGTCCCCGAGCGTCCGGAGCTGGTCGACCGCGCCGGGCCGCTTCAAGTCCGCCGCGACGAGGAGGGGCTTCTTCCCCTTCTTCTGGAAGTGGAGGGCGAGCTTCGCCGCGGTCGTCGTCTTCCCCGATCCCTGGAGGCCGGCGAGGAGAAGGACGGCCGGCGCTTCCTCCGGCAGCTCGAGCTCGGCGGCCTTCCCCCCGAGCACCGCGACCAGTTCCTCGTGGAAGACCTGGACGATCTGCTGCGAGGGGGAAACCGACCGGAGCACCTCCTCCCCCACCGCCCGGGACTTCACCCGGTCGAGGAGGTCCTTGACGACCTTGAAGTGGACGTCCGCCTCGAGGAGGGCGACCCGCACCGCGCGCAGCCCCTCCTCGATGTTCGCCTCGCTGAGGCGTCCCCCGCCACGGAGCTTTTCGAAGGCGCGGGCGAGACCCGAGGTCAGGGAATCGAACAAGGGGAGTCGTGGGGGAGAGCGGAGGATTCTCGCCGGCCGCCGTCCTCCTCTTCAAGGAACTCCGTCCGAACAAACGGTCTCCGAACGAGCGGTCGCCGCCGCATCCGGACTCGGTTACCCCTCGCGGGGAGGCGCCTATTCCTCTCCGCGCTGTCCGCCTCTCTCGGGGCGGGAAGAGGTCGTCATGGGCGGAAAGGCGATGTGGCCGGAGAATCCGGGGCCCGATCACCGGTGGCCCGCAGACGCTCCGATCGAGAGGGTGGCGGGAATCGTACGGAGAGCCGTCGAACGTTGGCTCGAGCAACCCGAGGATCGAGGGGAGGCCTTCGACGAGATCCTCGCCGACGCTCTCGACTCGCTCTCGGACCCCTCCTGTCCCGACCCGGCGGGAGGGAGTCGATTCGACGCGTGGATCGCGCGACGGGCGGAGTGGCGCTGCAAGGATTGGCTGCGCAGGAAGCAGGTTCGGAGCCTCCGGCTCGTCCCGCTCGAAGGGGTCGACGAGGGGAAGCTCATCGCCCCGGAGCAGAAGTCCTGGGTTCGCCGCCTGCGGTGTCTCGACCTCTCCTTCGTGCAGAAATGGATCAACGACTTGCCACGCGACCGCTGGAAGGCCGAGCTCAGAGCGTGAGCAGGTTTCGGGCGTCGCCGCCCGATCGCGGCGGCGGCGAGCAGGGGGCGGGAGGCGGGAGGCATCGCCTGGGTTCCCGGAGGAGCGAG
>JAKEFM010000307.1 GCA_022616055.1 Planctomycetota bacterium | reverse complement strand
GCCGCCGCCCGGGCCTCCTCCGGCAGGTCGGCCGAGATCTCGAGGTAGGCGAGGCGCGCGTCCTTCTCGCCGCCCTCCTTCCGCAGGCGCTCGACCTCCGCCTCGTTCCCGGCGGGGACCGGGGTCTCCCCCGGGACGGTGACGACGACCGTGCGCTTCTCCCAGGGCTTCCAGTAGAGGAGCCCGGCGCCGGCCCCCGCGACGAGGACCCCCGCCGCCACGAGCCAGAGGGGGGAGAGGCCGCCGGTCCTCCTTCCCTCGAGGCGGTCGATCACCGGCTCGAGCGCCTCGAGAACCTCCCGCGCGCTCTCGAAGCGCTCGGCGGGGGCCTTCCTCAGGCAGCGGAGCACGACCGCCTCGACCTCGGCGGGGATCGAGGGGTCGAGCGAGCGCGGGGGAGCGGGGTCGTCCTTGAGCTGCGCGCGCAGGATCTCCCGGACCGTCTTCCCGGAGAAGGGGGTCTGTCCGGTGAGGACGCGATAGGCGCTCGCGCCGAAGGAGTAGAGGTCGGAACGCGCGTCGACCGGCTCCCCGCGGGCCTGCTCCGGGGAGATGAAGTGGGGCGTCCCGAAGATCCCCCCTCCCTCGCGCCGGTCGACCTCCTCCCGCTCGGAGGCGAGGCCGAGGTCGGCGAGTTTCGCGATGCCGTGGGAGTCGACCATCAGGTTCCCCGGCTTCACGTCGCGGTGGACGATCCCCTTCTCCTCCGCGAAGCGCAGCGCGCGCGCCGCGTCGCGCAGCATGCGCAGCCCCTCGAGGAGCGGGATCTTCCCCGCCTTCAGGATCCGGTCCTCGAGGGTCCCCCCCTCCATGAACTCCATGGAGTAGTAGGAGAGGCCCGCCTCGGAGCCGGCGTCGTAGACGGCGACGAGGTTGGGGTGGGAGAGGGCGGCGGCGGCGCGCGCCTCCCGGAGGAAGCGCTCGACGAAGGAGGGGTCGGCGGTGAGCTCGCGGGAGAGGACCTTCAGCGCGACGACCCGGTCGAGGGAGACCTGGAGGGCGCGGTAGACGATCCCCATCCCGCCCCGGCCGAGGTGCTCGAGGATCCGGTATCCCCCGAGTTCCCGCCCGACCACCTCGTCGGCCTCCTTCGCCGCCTTCGCGGTGTCGAAGAGGGTGAGGATCGTGCTCCCGATCTGGATCTTGTCCCCGTGGACGAGCTTCGCCGAGACGACGCGCTTGCTGTTGACGAAGGTGCCGTTCTCCGTCCCGAGGTCCTTCACCCCCAGCCCCCCCCCCTTCGCGTGGCCGACGACGCAGTGGAGGGGGGCGGCGAGCGGGTCCTCGAGGAGGGCCCCCGCGCGCGCCGCGTCCGAGCCGAGGGAGACCGACCCCTCCCCCGGGATCTCGATGCGCGAGCCCTTGCGCGGCCCGCTCTCGACGAGGAGGAAGGTCACCGCGCCGCGAGCCCCTGGAACAGGGCGGACCCGATCCGGACGATCGTCGAGCCCTCCTCGACCGCGACCTCGAAGTCCGCCGACATCCCCATCGAGAGGGCGGCGCCCGCCGGGAGGAGGCCGCCGGACTCCGCCGCGTCGCGCAGCCCCGCGAGCGTCCGGAAGACGCCGCGCGCGCGCTCCCGATCCGCGCCGGCGGGGGCCATCGTCATCAGCCCCTCGACGCGCACCCCGTCCATCCCCCGCGCCGTCCGGAGGACCGGCTCCACCTCCCCCGGGGCGAACCCGCGCTTGGTCGCCTCGCCCCCGGCGTTCACCTCGAGGAGGGCGCGGACGGGTCGGCCCCGCGCGGCGCCGAGCCGGTCGAGGGCCTCGAGGAGCGCGAGGGTGTCGAGGGAGTGGACGAGGTCGGCGAGAGCGACGGCCCGCTTCGCCTTGTTCCGCTGCAGGGTGCCGACGAGGTGCCAGCGGGGACCGGGGCCGAGGGCGGCGGCCTTCGCCTCGAGATCCGCCACCCGGTTCTCCCCGAGGTCGGCGACGCCGAGATCGAGGAGGGACCGGGCGACCTCCGGCCCCACCGACTTCGTCACGGCGAGGAGGGTGGTCGCGCGCGCCGCCCGCGGCGAGCGCGCGGCGGCGGCGGCGATCCGGGACTGCACGGTGGCGAGATTCGTGGCGAGGGAGTCCGTCGCCGTGGACACCCGCGCACGATAGCACGCTCGTCGCGGCCGATCAGCCGCCGCGGCGCTAGACTCGCTCCTCCCCCTCTCCGTCCCCCGCCTGCTCCTCCTCGTCCCGGCGCTCTCCTTCCTCGCCTTCGGACAATCGTCCCGACCGGCTCCGCCGGCGGGGGCGGAGGCGGCCTACGGGCGCGCCGTGGCGCTGGCGAAGTCGGGACGGCTGGAGGAGGCCGAGAGGGACCTCCGCCTCCTCCTCGGGGAGAACCCCGGGGACCCCCGGCTCCGGATGAGCCTCGGCAACGTCCTCCTGAACCGCGGAGAGCACGCGGCCGCCGCGTGGGAGTTCGAGGCAGTGGCGGCGGCCCACCCGCGGCACGCCGCCGCGCGCCTGTGGCTCGGCTCCGCCCGGATCCTCCTCGGCGCGCCGGAGGAGGCCGTGGCGCCCCTGCGCGAGTCGATCGCCCTCGAGCCCGCGGGCCCCCAGGCCCACAAGCTCCTCGGGAGCGCCCTGCTCGAGGCGAGCGTGATCCGGCTCGGGGCGAACGCGGTGCGCACCGACCTCCTGGCGGAGGGGATCCGCGCCTACGAGAAGGCGTGCTCGCTCGCGCCGGGGGACGGCGAGACGTGGACGCGACTCGGAATGGCCCGGGACCGGGCGCGGGACCGGAAGGGGGCGGAGGAGGCGCTGCGGCGGGCGGTCTCCCTCGATCCGAAGAGCCCGCTGGCGCGGCTCGAGCTCGGCGTTCTCCTCCTCGAGAAGGGGGAGGCCGCCGAGGCGCAGCGCTGGCTCGCGGAGGCCGCGGACCGGGCGCCCGCCGACCCCCGGCCCTGGTGGAGGATCGGGGTCCTCCTCGCCCAGCGGGGGGACCACGCCGCCGCCGCTCGGGCGCTCGAGCGGAGCGTCTCCCTCGACGCATCGTTCCTCGAGGCGCGGTACGCCCTCGCGGGGAGCCTTCTGCGGTCCGGCAGGAAGGAGGAGGGGCGGGCGCAGATGGAGCGCTTCCAGCGCGAGTCGAGGACGGAGGCGCGGATCGAGGACCTCGAGGGGACGGTCCGCTCGGAGCCCGGGAATCTCGAGGCGCGCTTCGCGCTCGGCGCCCGCTACGCCGCCCGCGGGGAGACGGAGCGGGCGAGCCTCGAGATGCGCCGGGTGCTCGCGCGCGATCGCTCCCACGCGGACGCGGCGGGGATGCTCGGCCTCCTCCTCACCCGCGAGGGGAAGTACGCGGAGGCCGAGCCGCACCTGCGCCGGGCCCTCGGCCGCTCCCGCGACGAGGGGCTCGTCTGCTACGGCCTCGGCGTCTGCCTCGTGAACACGAATCGCGTCGACCAGGCGCGGGATCCCTACGAGAGGGCGGCCCGCCTCCGTCCGGAGGACCCCCTCGTCCATCACAACCTCGGCGGGGTCCGGCTCCTCCTCGGCGACCTGCCGGGGGCGGAGGGGAGCTTCCGCGAGGCGGTCCGCCTCCAGCCCGCGAACCCGGAGTCCTGGAAGGCGCTCGCCCAGGTCCTGCTGCGATTGGGAAAGCCGGACGATGCCCGCGCGGCGGAAGCCGAGGCGGCGAAGCGGGAGAAGGGACCGGCGCGGTGAGCGTTCGCGTCCTCCCGCTCCCCCCTCTTGCCGCCTTCGGGCTCGCCACCTTCGGGCTCGCCGGCTGCGACCGGAGCGCCCCGGTCTCCTCCTCCCCTCCTCCGTCCCCGGGGATCCGGTTCACGGAGGTCGCGGCGGCCGCCGGGATCGGGTACCGGAACCGGACGGGGGATCCCCAGAAGGGGAAGATCGTCGATGCGGTGGGGGGAGGGACGACCTTCCTCGACTCGGACGGGGACGGGGACCCCGACCTCTACGTCACGAACGGGTGGCGGACGGGGGGGTTTGCGGACGGGGACGCTCCACGCAAGGCGCTCTACCGCAACGAGGGCGGAGCCTTCCTCGACGTCACGTCGGAGGCGGGGCTCCAGAGCGAGGACTGGAGCATGGGCTGCGTCGCCGGCGACTACGACGGGGACGGGGACCCCGACCTCCTCGTGACGAACCTCGGGCGCGGCCGCCTCTACCGCAACGACGGCCGGGGCCGGTTCACCGACGTCGCGCCTGCCCTCGGCCTCGACGCGAAGCGGTGGGAGACGGGGGCCGCGTTCGGCGACGCCGACGGGGACGGGGACCTCGACCTCTACGTCGCCGGCTACATCGAGTGGGACCCCGCCTTTGTCCCCGAGGACCGCTCCTCCTGCCACTACAAGGACATCATGGTCGCCTACGGCCCGCGGGGGTTCCCCGGGGAGGCCGACCGCTACTGGCGCAACGAGGGGGACGGCTCCTTCGTCGAGGCCGCCGATTCCGCGGGGCTCGCCGACCGGGACAAGGCCTACGGGTTCCAGGTCCTCTTCTCCGACGTCGACGGCGACGGCGCGCCCGACCTCTTCGTCGCGAACGACTCCGTCCCGAACCATCTCTACCGCAACCGGGGGGACGGGCGCTTCGAGGAGGTCGGCTTCGAGGCGGGGGTGGCCCTCTCCTCGGAAGGGCGCCCGCAGGCGGGGATGGGGGCGGCCTTCGGCGACTTCGACGCCGACCTCCGCCTCGACCTCGTCGTGACGAACTTCTCCGACGACCACACGAACGTCTACCGAAACGACGGCAACGGCTTCTTCACGGACGTCTCCTACCCGAGCGGCGTCGGGGCCCCCTCCTTCCCCCGGCTCAAGTGGGCGGCGATCCCGGGGGACTTCGACGCCGACGGCGCCCTCGACCTCTTCGTCGCGAACGGCCACCTCTATCCCCAGATCGACCGCTATCCCCTCGGGACGAGCTACGCCCAGAGCAACCAGCTCTTCCGGAACCTCGGCGACGGCCGCTTCGAGGAGATCGGCGAGAAGGCGGGCCTGGGGGAGAGGCGGGTCTGGCGCGGCGCGAGCGCGGCGGACATCGACGGCGACGGGGACCTCGACCTCTTCGCGACGGCCATCGACGGACCCGCCGCCCTCTACCGGAACGACACGGCAGGAGCAGGGAACTGGATCGCGCTGCGGCTCGTCGGGGTCCGCAGCGAGCGCGACGCCGTCGGGGCCCGCGTCCTCCTGACGGCGGGGGGGCGCACGCAGGTCCGCGAGGTCGCCGCCGGGGTCGGCTTCTGCGGCGGCGTCGAGGCGCGCCTGCACTTCGGGCTCGGCCCGGCGGCCGCGGCCGAGGGGATCGAGGTCCGGTGGCCCTCCGGGACGATCCAGCGCCTCGCGAACGTCCCCGCGAACCGGGAGGTCCGGATCCTCGAGCGCTGACGGGGCGGCCCGAGATTGAACCGTAGTACCTCGACCGGTTGAAGCCATGAGGAGCCAGTACGACTTCAGCAACGCCGTCCGGAATCCCTACGCCAAGCGCTTGAACCGTCCGATCACGATCCGTCTGGACCGGGCGACCGTCGCCTACTTCAAGGGACTCGCGAGGGAGGTCGGGATGCCGTACCAGACGCTGATCAACCTCTACCTCCGGGACTGCGCTAGGTCGGAGAGGCGGCTCGCGTTGAGCTGGCCGGCCCGCAAGCAGGGGCTCGGCGCCTGACGCGCCTCCAGAGCCGGCGCCCGTCTCGTCCCCGACCCTGCGCGAGCGCGGCTGCGCCGGGGATGGTGAAGTCGGCTCGTCGGGCGGGGCGCGAGTCGGCCGCGGCGGCCGGTGGGATCGGGGTCCGATAGTCTTCCGGGACGATCCATCGACTCGAGGACGTCCCCGCGAACTGGGCCATCCGGATCCGCGAGCGCTGACCCGGGACCTCCCCACAGACGCCGCTAGTGTAGTGTAACAGATATATATTGACAATAGCCCTCGCCCTTCATAGAGTGCCGGCATGTTCACTCCGGCACCCCCCATCTCCCTCGGCGAGGACCAG
>JAKEFM010000306.1 GCA_022616055.1 Planctomycetota bacterium | reverse complement strand
GACAGGCGCCGCGCCCCCTGCCCCTCCCGTCCGACCGCTCGGATCCCGAGGAGGAAGAGCCCGCCGAAGAGAACGGCCGCGCTTCCGATGGAGAGGAGGTGGTTCCCGAGGACCTCGGAGAGGGCCGGATACCCGCGCAACTCCTCGTGCCCCGGCCCCCACCCGAACCCGACCGACCACCGGAAGAGGACGTTGCAGACGTTGGCCGGACCGATGGGCATCCGGTACCCCTCGTCGAGTCCCGTGACGTGGGAGACCCCGCTCCTCCAGGGGGCGAAGGCCGCCACCGCGAGCGCGGCCCCGAGGAGCGTCGGCACGAGCGCGCTCCGGCGCTCCCCCGGCGGGCGGAGCCACGGGAGGAGGCAGGGGCGCGCGAGGAGGTGGAGACCGTAGTACACGTGGGTGTACAGCCCCGCGACGTCGAGGAGGAGGAGGCCCGCGAAGCGCGCGCCCGTCGGACGGCCCCGCGCGCCGACGAAGAGGTTCAGGGACGCGACGGCGAGGAGGTGCGTCAGGACGTATCCGACCGCGTCCTGGGAGAAGTAGACGTGGAAGGGGGAGAAGGCGAGGAGGCCGGTCGTGAGCCGTCGCGCGTCCCGGCCGAGGACCTTCCCCGAGAGGGAGAAGAAGAGGGGGATCGTGAGCGTGCCGAGCAGGACGGAGAGCGCCCGGATGTGGAAGTCGGAATGGCCGAGGAGGCGCCAGGCCTTGAGGAGCCAGTAGTAGAGGGGGGGATGGAACTCCTCCGACATCTTCGCGGCGACCCCCCCGACCGAGAGATCGGAGACCGCCACGCTGAAGAGCTCGTCGAGCCACAGGCTCTGCGAGTCGAGACGCCACAGGCGGACCGCGGCCGCGCCTGCGATCGCCGCCGCCAGGAACGCGCGGTCGGACTCCCACAGGCGCCTCCATCCCCAGGTCCCCACCGGACGCTCCCCCCTCCCTGACCTAGACGGGGCTCCCGCGGGCCGCGTTCAGGACGACGCCGAGGACCCGGGCCCCCGTCTCGCCGAGCCGCTGGCGCCCGCGGGTCAGGTCGCGGCGGGAGACCTTCCCCGCGCGCGCGACGAG
>JAKEFM010000305.1 GCA_022616055.1 Planctomycetota bacterium | reverse complement strand
TCGTGCATAGGCTTCCGTCCCGGCCAAGCGCGGCACGACGACGGTCCCCGCCTCGCAGACCCGGGAGAGGTCGTTCCTCTCGACGTCGACGATCATCGTCAGCTCCGCCCGCTCCTTCTCGTCCCGCTCGAGCTCGGCCGCGGCCTCCGCGTCGGCCCCCGGCTCCCCCGTCCGCGGCCGGGTCCCCTTGATCGGCCGCGTCTCGACCTTTCCCCCCTCCACGCGCAGGAATCTCTCCGGGGAGGAGGAGAGGAGGGCACAGTCCCCGGCGACGAGGCAGGCCCCGAAGGGGCTCGCGTTCGCCGCGCGCAGTCGTCCGTAGAGCGACAGCGCGTCCCCCTCGAACCGGCCCGCGAAGCGCTGCGAGAGGTTCACCTGGAAGAGTTCCCCCGCCGCGATCAGCTCGCGGGCGCTCTCGACGACAGCCTCGTAGCCAGCCCTCGTGAAGTCGCTCCGCAGCGGCGCGGGGAGCCGGAACCGTCCCTCCCTCCGCGGCCGCCGCAGCACCTCCTCCACTTCCGCGCGCGCCCGGCGAAGGATTCCGGCAGGAGCGAGGAGCGCGTTCGCCCCCGTCCCCTCGTCCCGCGCGACGATCCAGCGGGGGAAACTGAAACGCAAAGCCGGGAGCGCCAGGTCCTCCGGCTGCGGCGCCGGCAGTTTCTCGAGGCACCGGCCGAGGTCGTAGCCGAGCCAGCCGATCGCCACGATCGGCGGAAACGCTCCCTCTCCTCGCAGCGGCCGCCGGGCGACCGCACGCCCCAACGCCGCGAAGGGGTCGGCCCCGCCCGTCGGATCGGCGGGGAACGTGAGCGTCGGCGCGGGCCCCCACGCGAGGAAGGAGAACCGCGTGATCTCCTCGGGCCCCCCCGCGCTGTCGAGGAAGAGGGGCTCCTCGGCCGAGCTCAATCGCCGGAACAGCTCGAGGGGCGTCCCCTCCGGAGGGAGCGGGACCAGAGTCGACCGCAGGATCCGCTTCTCGGCCAGGCGGGGCACAAGGTCGATTCTAGGCTACCTTCTCCCCACGCCCGTGCGCCGGCGACCGGAGGTGGGAAGATCGTCGCCGCGGGCTCGTCGCGTCGCCGACACGCCTCCTCCCGGGGTCCTTCGCGCACCAGGGACCCCGACGAAACAACCCGATTCGAGAGAACCGCAAGAAACGGCAACCCGAGCACGGGCGCGGCGCGCCTTCGATGCTCATCTTGGTCGAACGGATCCCAGGATGCACCGACCACGCGCCGTTCGAGGAGGAGCGCGGCGGGAGCCAGACGTCAAGCACCGCGAGACCGTCTCCTTCAGAGGTCTCGGGGCACCGGTCGGGTCGCCTACGGGATCTGGAATCCCGCCTGCGTGAGCACGCAGCCGATTCCCAGAGGACCAGCGGGGTCGTAGACGAACCCGCCGGCACTGAACCAGG
>JAKEFM010000304.1 GCA_022616055.1 Planctomycetota bacterium | reverse complement strand
CCGCAGACCGAGGCGAAGTGGATCGAGGAGGCCTCGCGCCTCTCTTGCCGGGCGGTGGAGGCGCTGGTGGCGAGGGCGTGCTTCGGGGACTCCCCCGAGAAAGCGAGGGGGCGAAAGGCGGGGGAGGGGGTGGGGGTGGAGTCGGTGCCGCTGGTGCTTCGGGTTCGGCCCGAGGTGAAGGCGGCCTTCGAGGCGGCGCTGCGGGCGGCGCTGAAGGCGACGGAGGGGGACTCGCTCGAGGAGGCCCTCGTCTACATGACCGAGAAGACGCTGGAGGGGGTGGAGACGGCGGAGGCGGACGAGGAGGCGGGGACCGGGGCGCGGATGGACGGACCTCGATTCCAGGTCGTCCTCTACAAGTGCGAGGCGTGCGGGGGGGCTACTCTCGGTCAGGAGGGACCTGTCGCTCCTCCCTCGCTCGAGGCGCGGGCGGCGTGCGATGCCGAGACGGTGGCGATTGGCTCGGGGGAGGGCCCCGAGGGAACGGCGCGCAAGACGATCCCGCCGAAGGCAAGGCGAGGGGTGCTCCTGCGCGACGGCCTTCGCTGCGTCGTGCCGGGCTGCACGAACCGGCCCTGGGTGGAGGTGCACCACCTCGTTCCTCGGGCGGCGGGAGGATCGAACGGGGCGGGGAACCTCGTGACCCTGTGCAGCCCCCACCACGGCCTCGTCCACGAGGGGAACCTCCGCCACATGCGGGGGGAGGAGGGGAGGCTGCGGTGGTTCGGAAGGACGGGGCGCGAGATCGGGCGCGCGACCCACGTGGGTCGCCGCGACGGAGCCGGTGTCGGGGACAACGGCTCGCCGATCGGCGCGACGGCCCCGGCTTCAGCCGCGGCCGCTGCGACGGTCGCCAGTCCTGCAGCGTGACGTCCGCACCCGACTCCCGGCACCGCAATCGAGATCGGTCAGGGCGTGCGCGCGCCTCGTGCTCCCTACGCGAGCTTCTGCCAGAAGTCGGGGGGCATGTCGTGGGCGATCTTGAGCGCCCCGTTCGCACAGCCCTCCGTGACGCGGATCACGCGCCCCCCGCCGAAGCGCTCGCGCATCGCCTCCTCGATCGCCCGGTCGAGGCCGCTGATCTGGCTGCCGCCGCCGGCGAGGAGCACGCGGTTGCGGAGCCTCTCCTCGAACTCCGGGTTCGGCGTCCGCCGGGCGGATTCCGTCTGAGCCACCGGAGCACCGCCTCCGCGACGATCCGATTGCCGGCGGCCGAGAGGTGCGCTTCCCGCGCGACGAAGAGCCCGGCGGAGCCGATCCGGACCTCCTCCCGGTACGGTCCGAGGAGATCGTCGGTGAGGTCGAGGAACGGGATCGACCGCGCCGCGAGGGCGTCGAGGAGGGTCGACCAGAAGTGGTCCCCGCCGTCGACGAGGCGGCGGAGGTCCCTCTCCCGGGGGAAGACGAGGACCGCCGCGCGACGCGCCCCGCGCGCGAGCGCCTCCCGGTGGAAGGTCTCGAGGATGGCGAGCGTCGTCCGGAAGGGCTCCCCCTCGACCTCCTCGTAGAGGCGCGGCAGGTGCCGCATCCGGTACGCGAAGGTCCCCGCGGCGAGGCGCGCCAGCGAGGAGTGGCGCAGGAGGCCGGGGAGCTCGTGCCTCGGCCAGTACTCCCCCTCCCCGAGCCGCGCGACGACCGACCCGTCCTCGAGCGCCTGGAGGAAGGAGCGCCGGTCCCGGAAAGGGAGGGGGATCAGCTCGAGCCCGCGCGGCCCGAGGCGGAGCCGCGGCTTCGCCGACACGTACGGCGTCCACGGGTTGTAGATCGGGCGGTAGCGCGCGACGTTGCGGCCGATGTTCTCGAGCAGGAACCCGATGAGGACGGCGTCCGCCTCGAGCTCGGAGGGGAGTCCGCGGAAACGGAGGAGCGCCTGGTCGGTCCCGTATCCGGGGACGCCGAAGTTGGGCGCCTCGACCCGCGGGTCGAGCGACTCGAGCTGGGCCGTCCACGCCTCCGCGTCCGCGACCTCGGCCCCGTAGGTGAACGAGTCCCCGAAGCACATGACGCGCGTCGTCCCGGCCGGCCTCGCGAGGGGGTACTCCCGCGCCCCCCTCGCGCCGAGGGAGTTGATCCGCTCGAGGGAGGGATCCCCCGCGGGGGTCGGTCGGTTGGTCCACCCGAGGTCGGGGTCGAAGACGGTGGGCCCGGTCGGCTCCTCCGCCGACGCGAGCGAGTTCCGGAGATGCGCGAGGGAGTCGCGCTGGACGGGATGGGTGATCGCCCCGAACGGGGGGAGCGGACGCCCCAGGAACATCCCGTCCCGGATCGCGAGGAGGGAGAGCGCGATGTCGAGCAGGAGGACGGCGGACGCGGCGATCAAGGCGCGCGCGAGGACGCGGGGGACCCTCACCCCGTCCCTCCACCGCGGCCCGCGCGAGGGGAGCCATGCGGGCGGCCCACGGATGGCGCAGTCTAGGCCGCAGGGACTCCCGCTTCGATCCCCGGCGCCCCCCCCGGCGCTCGGGAGCGCCTCCTCGGCGGCTAGACGAGCTTCTGCCAGAAGTCGGGGGGCATGTCGTGGGCGATCTTGAGCGCCCCGTTCGCCCCGCCGTAGACCGGCTCCTCGATGCGGATCACGCGCCCCCCGCCGAGGCGCTCGCGCATCGCCTCCTCGATCGCCCGGTCGAGGCCGCCGATCTGGCTGCCGCCGCCGGCGAGGAGCACGCGGTTGCGGAGCCGTTCCTGGAACTCCGGGTCGAAGGACGCGACGAGCTCGCCGAGGGACTCGACGATCGGGGGGACGATCCGGCGGCACCCCTCGCGGACGGATTCGGTCACGTCGAAGGAGGTCGGCTTCCCGCGGACGGGGAACTCGACGACGATCGAGGCGCCCCCGTCCCGCACGGTCGAGTGCTTCTCCTTGACGTTCTTCACCATCTGGCGGGTGAACTGGGCGCCCCCGCAGCGCTCGCGGAGCAGCCCCTCGATCTGCTCGTCCACCCAGTCGCCGGCCGTCGGCAGCGTGATCTGGTCCCCCTCGTCGGGCATCGTCCCGTGCATCCGGCACAGGTCGACCGTCCCGGCCCCGATGTCGATGACGAGGACGTCGTCGAGCCACTCGAGGCCGTAGGCGACGGCGAAGGGCTCGGAGCAGATCATGACCGCGTCGAGGACCTCGTTCGCGGCCTCGACGAGCATCTTCTGGTTCTGGATCGAGGCCTGGGCGGGGGCGCCGACGACTCCGTAGACGAGCTCGTCGGGGCGCGGCTGGGCGAGGGAGATCGCATGACGCAGGAGGTCCCTCGCCGCCTTGAGGTTCGCGTCCGCCTCCTCCTTCGGCAGGACCTTGCCGTCGGAACCCTTGATCACCCCCTTCTCGAGGGGGCGGTAGTAGCGCAGGGCGAGGCGGTTCTCGATCGCCTCGTCGCCGAAGAGGGCGTCGCGCTGCAGGAGCTTCTGCGACACGACGTCCTTCGGGTAGCCGACGACGCTCGCCACCGTCTCGCGCACGCCGTTGCTCGCGGCGATCGAGGTGCGCGAGGTCCCGAGGTCGATGCCGACGTAGAGGACCCCGTGGTCCTTCTTCGACGCGCCCGCGGCTTCCTTCCCGGGGGCCGATTCCTTGGCTGTCATGGCCGCTGCTCCGTCCTCAGACCGTCTCCTTCTGGAGACGGACGTTCGCCTCGAAGATCCGCTCGAGGAGCTTGCGCTTCCGGGAGAAGTCCCTCTCCCGCGCGTCGAGCCCCTGGACCGTCCGGTAGATCGACGCGATGCCCGGCGGCGCGGGCTGGCCCCGCGCGGCGAGGTCCGACTCCGCCTTCTCGAGCGCGCCGCGCAGCCGCCCCACGCGGCGGTCGAGATCCTCGATCTCGCGGGAGGCCTCCGTGCGGGCGCGGGCGACGGCGCGCGAGACCTCCTCCGAGAGGAGGGTCTCGAGCTCGGCCGCGATGGACTCGATGCCGCCCGGCGCGTTCGAGGCGTTCGCGGCGAAGAGCTCCCGGATCCGCCCGCGAACCGTCGTCGGGGGGCTCGGCGCGTCCGACCGGGCGCGCACCTTCGCCTCGCGCAGCCGCCCCTCCGCGAGGAAGACCTCCCGCCGCAGCTCGTCGACGCGCCGCTCGATCTCCGCCCCCGCCCGCCGGCTCGCTTCCCGCTCGGCCTCGAGACGGCCCACCTCGCGGAGGAGCCCTTTCGCGCGCTCCATCGCCTCGGCGGCGACCTCCCCGCGCTCGTCGAGGAGACCCCGGTCGCGCAGCGTCGCGGCGACGGCCTCCTCGACGAGGGCGGCGAGCTGGTCGCGGCCGAGCACGGGGATCCGCGTCACGCCGCGCCGCTGCAGGTCGCGGACGCTGTGGGTCCGGGTGGAGCCCGCCAGCAGCGCGCGCAGCCTCTCGACGATCGAGCCGTCCATCGCCCCTACCGGTAAGCGTACGCGTCTTTCCGGCGGGCGGAGAGGGGCACCCCTGTGAGGAAGGTGCCGAGGACGTTCCCCCCGAGGCCCTGGAGGACGGCGAGCGCCTGCTCGACCCTCGAGCGGGGGGTCGCCTCCAGGCGCACGACGAGGAGGATCCCGTCCGCGCTCCGGCCGACGACGCCGGCGTCGGTCACCGCGAGGGCCGGCGGGGTGTCGACGAGGATGTAGTGGTAGGACTCCTTCAGCGCGTCGAGGATCGGCTTGAACCTCCCCGAGGCGAGGATCTCGAGGGAGTGCTCCGCGGGCCCCCCCGCGCCGAGGAAGGAGAGGCCCCGCAGGAAGGTGGGGCGGATCGCCTGCTCGAGCGGCAGCCGGCCCGTCAGGACCTCGTGGAGCCCCGTCCCCGGGGCGAGTCCGAGGAGGTCCTCCAGGGAGGGGTCCCGGAGGTCGGCGTCCACGAGGATGACCCGCGTCTCCCGCAACTCGGCGAACGCGCAGCCGAGGTTGACGACGGCGACGCTCTTCCCCTCGCCCCGGAGCGCGGAGGTGACCGCCAGGACGCGCGGGGCGCGCTCCGAGTTCAGGCTGACGAGGCTGTTGCGCAGCCCCCGGAACTGCTCGGCGGGGACGCTCTGCGGCTCGTGGAAGACGACGACGTGGGGGTCGACCCCCTTCTCCACGATCGCGACGAGCTCGTCGGGACTCCCGGTCGGTCGCACTCTTCGTTTGCGGAACATGTCCCGGAACGGCCCCCCGCGCTCTTCGATCGGCCGGCCCCTTATCGGCCTTCCGCGCTCCCCCGCGTGAAAGCATCGTGGAGGGCCGGCGGCCGGGGGGCGACCCGGCCGGGATTGTGGGTTCGACCGGGAGAACCCTCAACCCCTCCCCGATCACCCCCCGTCGAGCGCCTCCGACAGGAGGTCCCGGTCGCGGAGACGGACGGCGGTCACGAGGGCCGTGCGGAGCGCGGCCTCCGCCGCCTCGACGTCGGGGTACTCCGACTTGAGGCCCCCGGCCGCCTCGTCGATCTCCCCGGGCGTGGGTCCCGCGGGGGCCGCGAGGAGGAAGGCGGCGAGCGCGGCGAGGACGCGGCGGAGGATCCGGGGAGGAGCCGCCTTCCCCGCCTCGACGAGCCCGAGGATCGTGCGGCGCCGGGCGGCGTGGTCCGCGCCCGCGGCCCGCCCCTCGAGCCTCCCGACCGCCTCCGCCGCGAGGTCGCCGAGCGGGTCGTTCGCGTCCTGGAGGACCCTGTGCGCCTCGAGGAGCAGGTCGGGCGGCGGGGCGAAGGGCTCCGTCCCCGTCGAGGCGGCGACGAGGAAGACGCGGAGGCGGTCGCGACCGGAGAGGGGGAGGGCGGCGAGGCTCGCCGGGAGCGTGGAGGCGAGCTCGCCGCTCCCGCCGAGGTCGGCCTGCCGCCGCGCCGCCTCCGCGAGGGAGGCGAGGAAGAAGGGGTCGGCCTCCTCCGCGCAGGCCGCCCAGAACCGCGCGGCCCCCTGCGCGCCGCTCCCCGGGAGGAGCCGTTTCCCCACCCGGCGCAGCTCCGGGTCGGTCGAGCCGAGGAGCGGAGCGAGCTCCTCCACCGAGGGGCTGGCGGCGCGGAGAGCCCGCTCGGCCGCCCGGAGGAGGGGGAGGCGATCGCGCCGGAGGAGGGCCGCCGCGGCCGCCGACTTCGGAGGGGAACCGGCATCGGTCAGAGCCTCGATCGCGGCGGCCGCCACCTTCGGGTCGGAGGCCTGCACCTCCCGCTGGATAGCCTCGGCGATCCCCTCCCCGCGGCACCGGCCGAGGATCCGCACGAGCGTGGCGCGGACGCCTCGCGAGGATGCCGCCAGCCGGGAGAGGCAGGCGCTCCCCACGCCGGGTTCGCTCGGGGCGAGCGCGAAGAGCGCGTGGGCGGCCCCACGGCGCAATCCCGCGTCGGAATCCTCGAGGGAGAGGACGAGGCGGTCGATCAGGTCCGGGGACCGCAGGACGCGCGAGGCGCCCCAGGGCGCGCAAAGACCCGCGAGGGCGTCGGCACCCCGCTCCCCCCCGGATCGCGCCTCCTCGGCGAGGACCCGCTCGACCCCCGGGGGGCCGAGGAGCGCGAGCCCGATCGCGGCGATGCGGCGCTCGCCGGGAGGTCCCGATTCGAAGGCCCGGACGAGCCGCAGGAAGACCTCCCCCCCGCCCGAGGAGGGGGGGTCGCGGGTGAGGAAGCTGAACCGGGGAGGGAAGGCGACCCAGCGCAGGCCCGTGCCGTGCTCGATCTCCTGGAGGAGCTGGGGGAGGGGCCCGCGCAGGTCGGCCCCGAGGCGCGGCTCGTCCCTCGCGACGGCGGGGTCGAGGAGCACCGGTTCCAGCGCCGCCGCGTGGCGGTTCAGGTCCTCGAGGAAGCGGGAGACCGGCTCCCCGGCGTAGTCGGCCTCCAGGACGACGGAGGCGAGGCCGGTCTTCCGCGCCTCGTCCTGGGGCACCTCGATCGGGCGGGTTCCGCCGTGCAGCGCCAGCCGGATCGCCTCCTCGGCGACGGCCGCCAGCGGGTCCTTCCCCGCGGCGTAGGTCTTCATGAGGTAGCCGAGGAGCCGGGGCTCCGTCCCGAGGACGCGCGCGATCCGGCGGCGGGCCTCGGCGTCCCCCCCGCGCAGGACCTCCTCGACCAGGGGGAGGTCCTCCATCCGCAGCGCCTCCCGCAGGCGGTTCTCCGCGTTCCGGCGCTCCGCCGCGTGCGAGGAGGAGAAGGCACGGAGCCAGGTCTCGACGTCCTCCTCGGTCCGTAGGGTGCCCGCGAGGCCGAGGAGGACGAGGAGGAGGCTCACGACGGGCGGACGTTAGGTCGCGGCGCGCGCGCCGACAAGGTCGCAGGCGGGCGTCCCGCCGGCGGCCGGCGCAGGATCCAGGGACGTATACTCCGAGCCCTCCCATGGGAACGATGCCGTTCGACCTCCTTCTTCTTCTCCTCCCCGGCGCGGGGCGTCTCCCCGGGGACGCCGCCTCGCTGGCGACGATCAAGGCTTCCGAGCTCCGCGCCCACGTCGAGTTCCTCGCGAGCGACGAGCTCGAGGGGCGCGAGGCGGGGTCGGAGGCCGAGGGGGTGGCCGCGGCCTACCTCGCGTCCCGGCTCCACGCCTTCGGCCTGAAGCCCGGCGGGGACGAGGGGGGGTGGCTGCAACACTTCCGCCAGGGGGGGCGGGTGATGCGCAATGTCGTCGGCATCCTCGAGGGAAGCGACCCGAGACGGCGCTCGGAGGTGGTCGTCCTCGGAGCCCACTTCGACCACGTCGGGCGAGGGGGAGCCCAGTCGGGGGGGATGGGTCCGAAGGGGGAGATCCACAACGGGGCCGACGACAACGCCTCCGGGACCGCCGCCCTCCTCGAGCTCGCCGAGGCCTTCGCCTCCGCGCCCCCCGCCCGCACGCTCGTCTTCGCCCACTTCTCGGGGGAGGAGAAGGGGCTCCTCGGCTCGAAGCACTACGTCGAGTCCCCCGCCCTCCCCCTCGAGTCGACCGTGGCGATGGTCAACCTCGACATGATCGGCCGCAGCCGCGAGAGCTACCTCTTCGTCGGCGGCCTCGGCACCTCTCCCGGCTGGCCCGCGATCGTCGCGAGAGCCGGCGAGTCGGAGAAGCTCGCGCTCGAGACGGCCGAGGGGGGGAGGGCCCCGAGCGACAACACCCCCTTCTACGAGAAGGGGATCCCCTGCCTCTTCCTCTTCACGAACATCCACGAGGACTACCACGGGCCGGGGGACGACGCGGAAAAGCTCGACTACGCGGGCATCGAGAGGATCGGCCGAGCCGCCTGGCGCCTCGTGGCGGAGGTGGCGAACGCGGAGGGGCGCCTCCCCTTCAAGGAGGCGGACTCCACCGCCCTGCCGGCCGACTTCGGGAAGCGGATGCGGGAGCGCATGGGAGGCAACCGCGTCCGCCTCGGCGTGAGGACGGGAGAGCCGGGCCCCGAGGGCGGCCTCCCGGTCGAGGAGGTCTTCGAGGGGAGCCCCGCGGCTTCGGCCGGGATCCTCGACGGGGACCTCCTCCTCGCGATCGGAGACGCCCCGCTGCGGACCCGCGCGGAGCTCATGGCCGCGCTCGGCAAGGTCAAGCGCGGGGAGTCGGCGCGCCTCCGGATCCGCCGCGGCGTCGAGGAGATCTCGGTCGAGGTCCGCTTTCCCGCCGAGGCCCCCTCGCGCTCCTCCGAGTCACGCCCCGCGCGGCGCGATCCCTAGGGCGTCCGCGACGAGCCGGGCGAACCGCCGCAGCTTCCCCGCGCGGTCGTGCGGGAGCCCGTCCGTCCCCGTCTCGGCGTAGACGAAGAGGCCGGCGCCCGCGAGGCGGGGGTCGGTCCCGAACCGGCGCACGTCGTTCCAGGGGTCGGGGAATCCCTGGAGGTCGAAGACGACGGCCCGGGGCGTGGCGGCGTAGACCGACTCGCGCTCCGAGAGGAGCACCGTCTCGATCCCCGCCTCCGTCAGGGCCCGGCGCAGGTCCTCGAGGACGGCGGAGCCGGAGGAATAGAGGACGACGGGGGAAGGCACGGCGTCCCCCGTCTAGGGGAGGGACCCGGGAGTCTCGACGGACGGGGAGACCTCGCGCTCCCGGGCGCGGAGCGTCGCGCGCAGCAGGCGAGCCGCTTCCTCGAGTTCCGGGACGATGGCGGTGGTCTCCGGCCTCCCCGAGGCGCGCAGCCACTTGGCGGTTCGTCCGAGCCGGCGGGCGACGCCGCGGAGGAGGTCGCGCAGATTCTGCCCGGCTCCGGCCTCGTCCGTGAGGGCCCGCAGGAGCACCAGGGTTCCCAGCGCTTCCCCCCCCCTCGTCATCGGGTGGGTCTCGACCAGGACCCGCCGCCCTTCCGAGAGCTCCAGTCTCCGCGCGGAAGGGGTCCCGCCCAGGGCGCGCAGGTGATCCTCGCGGATGGCTCCGCGGAGGACGGGGTCCGCGATCGAGCCCTCGAGGGAGGCGCCGACGGCGGCGTGCGCGCTCCCGCCGATCCACGCACCCGCGGCGGGGTTGAGGAGGAGGATCCCGCCGGCCCGGTCCGCGAAGACGATCCCCTCCCCCACCCGCTCGAAGGCGAGGAGCATCCGCTCCAGCTCGTTCCGGAAGATCTCCTGGAGCTCCCGGAAGGCGTCCGATCGCTCCGCGATCTCCCGTCGAGCCTCCGTGAGGGCGAGCCGCAGCCCCCCCGGCTCGGCCGGGACGCCGGAGCCTCCTTCCTCCGTCCGGCGCGCCGCCCGGAGGACCCGATCGGCCGCGTTCCCGGGCTCCTCTCCCCCCTCCACGAGGTACTCGCGCGCGCCGGCCCGCAGCGCGGCGAGGATCTCCTCGGCCTCGGCGGGCCCGACCGCGACGAGCGGCAGGTCGGGGACCTCGCCCGCGAGCGTCTCGAGGAGCGTTCCCCCTCCGGGAAGGGGGAGTCGGCCCGGGACGACGGCGGCCGCGAACCTCTGGCGGCGCGCGCAGAGCCGCGCGTCGGTCGCTCCCGTCGCCTCCTCCACCTGCGCGCCCCGCTCCTTCAGGCTGGCGGCGAGGAGCTCCGCGAGGGAGGGCTCGGCGAGGAGGATGCGGGCCGGGGCGTCGGTCAACGCGGCCTGGGGGGGGAAAGCGCTTTTCGGCGGCCGTCGGACCGCGGGATGAGGGCCCCGCCGGGTTGCGCGGGGGCCCCTGCCGGGTTGCGGGGGGGGCCCCTGCCGGGTTGCAGGGGGTGAATCGGACGTTAGGGTTCCGTTCGTCGCCCTTCCCATGCCCCGGATCGAATCGATCCCGGTTTCCCGTCCCGCGCCGCGGCGGATCGCGCATGTCGACGTCGACGCGTTCCTCGCCTCGGTCGAGGTCGCGCGCGACCCGTCCCTGCGCGGTCGTCCCGTGATCGTCGGAGGGCTCCCGGGGGAGCGGAACCTCGTGATGTCCTGCTCCTATGAGGCGCGCGCGCGGGGGGTCCATCCCGGGATGGGCCTGTGGGAGGCGGCGCGGCGCTGCCCCGAGGGGGTCTTCCTCAGGGGGAGCGCGGCCGCCGCCGCGACGGCGCGGGAGGCGGTGCGGGCGATCCTCGAGCGCTGGACGCCGCTCGTCGAGGTCGCCTCGATCGACGACTTCTTCGCGGACCTGACCGGGACCGAGCGCCTGCACGGGGGGGCGTTCCGCGCGGCCGAGGGGATGGCGCGCGCGATCCGCGCGGAGACCTCCCTCTCCGTGACGATCGGGATCGCCTCCGACCGCACCACGGCGAAGGTGGCGGGGGACCTCGCGAAGCCGGGGGGGATCGCGGAGGTCTTCCCCGGCGCGGAGCGCGCCTTCCTCGCCCCGCTCCCCGCGCGCGACCTGCCGGGGGTGGGGCCCGGGATCGGGCGCTTCCTCGAGCGCGCGAACGTGGCGACCGTCGGGGAGCTCGCCGCGGCCGGCGAGGCGCTCCTCGAGGCGACCTTCGGCGAGCACGGGCGCGCCCTCTGCCTCCGCGCGCGCGGGGAGGACCCCTCCCCCGTCGAGGCGGGGAGGCTGCCGCGCGGGATCGCCCGCGAGACGACCTTCGAGCGGGAGACGGCGGACCGCGAGGAGATCGAGGGGATGCTCTTCTACCTCGCCGAGCGGGCCGCCGCGCGCGCGCGCGCGCTCCAGTGCACCGCGCGGGCCGTGGCGGCGAAGGTCCGCTTCGCCGGGGGAACGGAGGCCCGCAAGGAGGCGGCGCTCCCCGCCCCGAGCGACGGGACGGCGGCGATCGGCGCCGCCGCGCTCGCGCTGGCGCGGGGGATGCTCCGGCGCCGCGTCCTCGTGCGGCTCGTCGGGGTGAGCCTCGCGGGGCTCGCCCCGCGGGGGCCAGGCACCCTCGACCTCTTCGACGAGGAGGGGCGCGCGCGCCGGCTCGACGGCGCGGTCGACCGCGTGCGCGCGCGCCACGGCTTCGGGGCGCTCGTCCGCGGCCGCTCGATCGCGCTCCTCGGCCGCTGTCCGCGGGGGGCGGGCGGCTTCCTCCTGCGCACCCCCTCCCTCACCCAGTGAGCCGCCGGGCGCCGCTCGCAGGTTGCGCGGCGGGCCTCGGCCTGGGAAAACTCCGCTCCCACCGGAGAACAGGAAAACCCTTGGCACCCTCCCGCACTCTCACGACCACGGCCCTCTCGATCCTCCTCGTCCCGGCGCTCGCCGCGGCGCAGCCGCGCGGCGTCCCCCCCGCCTTCGGAGGCCTGTGGGAGGTGAAGATCAAGAGCACCCACTTCGGCTCCGGCGGGGCGAAGACCGTCGCGAACGTGACGGCGCTCCTCGAGATCGTCCAGCCGGTCGCGGCGGAGGGGAAGGGCCTCTCGATCGGGACGTTCCCCGCCGCGTTCGGGACCGTCCTCTTCCCGGCGACGTCGGGAAACTTCTTCTTCGACTACCTCGTCACGACGGCGCCCGGCGCGACCCTTACCGCGACCTTCAAGGCGAACGCCACGACGGGCGAGGTGAAGTCCTTCAAGGGGAACCTGACCCTCGACGTCTTCGAGGACGGCGGGGGGGTGGTCGTCGCGGCCGTGAAGGGGAAGTTCCTGGGCGCGAGTCCGATCTCGAACTCCATCTTCTCGGCGGACTTCGAGGCGGGGATCGGCGGCTACACGGAGACCGACTTCGACGGCGCGCCGGCCGCCACCCTCTGGCACGCGGAGGGGTTCTGCGCCGCCGCCACCGCGATCCCGCCCGGTATGGGAGCGGGGGCGGCCGCGTACAACCGGGGCGACGAGGGCGCGCCCGTCTACAACTTCGACACGGGAGCGACGAACGAGGGGGCCCTCCAGAGCCCGGCCGTGGCGGTCCCGACCGGGACGAAGGGTCTCGTGCTCTCCTTCGACACGCTCCGTGTCGGGGAGGAGGGCGCCACCTTCGACCAGTCCTTCGTCGAGGCGCGGGAGGTGGGGGACCTCGGGTGGGCGCCCCTCGCCCAGCTCATCAACCAGGTCGGGTGCGGCGACGACCCCGACGCGATCACGCTCGGGTTCGGGAAGAACACGATCTCGTCCCTCGTCGGATCGTCCTTCGAGCACCGCTTCCGGTTCGACTCGATCGACGACGTCAGCAACAACGGCCTCGGCTGGTACGTCGACAACGTCGAGATCCTCGCCTTCCCCTAGAACCGAGGACCTTCCCCGGCTCCGGTCCGGAGCCGGGTCGAGACGCGGGCGCTCGGCCTTCCGGGCGCCCCGCTCGTTTCCCTCCCGCGTCGACTTGACGCCGCCGGAAACGTGGAGGACTCTTTCCTCGTTCCGTCCGCGCTCCTCGTGGCTCTCGAGAGGTGATTCTCATGGGAAAGTCGACCGTGCCGCTGCTCCTCCCCGCCCTGCTCGTCCTCGCCTCCTCCGCTCCCGCGCAAGGCGAGGGGGGCGGACCCCTCTTCGCGTCGATGAGTGGACTGTGGGACGTGACCGTCACGACCTCGTTCTTCTCCGTCGGCGGGGGCGCCCCGACCAAGTCGAAGGCGAAGACCTTCATCGAGTTCACGGATGAGGGGTCGACCTCGAGCCCGATCACGCTGCGGGCGAGCACCTTCCCGACCGGGCTCGGCCTCCAGATCTTCCCGTCGACCTCGGGCCTGCGGTTCCTCGACTACTTCGTGGTCAAGGGCCAGGACGCGGAGTTCGCGGGGACCCTCAAGGTCAACCGGACGACCCTCGAGGCGCGCTCCTTCAAGGCCACGGGGAGCCTCCTCACCACGAACGGCGTCCTCATCGTCCAGGTCAAGGGCCGCCACCGGCCCGGCACTACGAAGTCCTCCCTCTTCGCGCAGGACTTCGAGTCGGGCCTCGCCCCCTACGTCGAGACGGACGTCTACGGCACCGAGTCCGACACCCTCTGGCATTCCGACGGCTTCTGCGCCCCGGGGATCTCGCTCCCCGCGTCGATGGGCTCCGGAGCGGCCGCCTACAACCAGGGGGACCTCGGGGCCTACGACTACGACACCGGCGCGGCGAACAGCGGCGCCCTCCAGGGGCCGGGCCTCCCCGTGCCGACGGGAAGCCGCGGCGTGACCCTCGTCTTCGACACCCTCCGCCTCTCCGAGTCGGGGAGCTACTACGACCAGACCTGGGTCGACCTCCGGCCGACGGGCGACGGCCAGTGGATCCCCTTCTCCCAGACCCTCAACATCGTCCCCTGCGGCGGCTCCCCCCAGGTCGTGACGATCGGCATCGGCAAGAAGACGCTCAAGGCCTTCGACAACAACTTCGAGCACCGCTTCCGCTTCGACACCCTCGACAACATCAACAACGCCCACCTCGGGTGGTACGTCGACAACGTCCAGGTGCTGGCGATCGGGACGGAACAGTAGGGCTACCAGAGGAACTCCAACCGGGGCCGCCGCGAGGCGGCCCCTTCTCCTTTCCCCTTCCCGCGGCGAAGGACGGGGAGGGGGGCGATGGGGTACGCTTCCGACCGGAGGGAAAAGCCATGGGACTCCCCGGAGTTCGTCCCGCCGTCCTCGTCCTCCTCCTCGCCCCGGCCGCGCCCGCGCTCGGCGATCCCGCCGCCCTCGGCGGGCTCTGGGACGTGAGCGTCGTCTCGACGACCCACGCCCCGGACGGATCGCAGGTGAAGTCGAAGGTGAAGCGCGTCCTCGCGATCACCGACTTCGGCGTCGAGGAGGTCTCGATCGCCTCCTTCGTCACGGGGGACGGCCGGACCGTCCCCGCGACGACCGGCGTGCGCTTCGTCGACTCCTTCGCTTCGAAGTCCTTCGACGCGACGATCGCCGGTACGGTCCGGGTCGATCCCGCGACCCAGGAGGGGCTCTCCTTCAAGGCGGAGGGTTCCCTCGTCGGGGGCGAGGCGATCGTCACCTTCCGTCTGAAAGGGAAGAGGATCCCCGGAAGCCTCCCCCCCTCGACCCTCCTCCTCTTCGAGCACGGCTTCGAGGCGGGGATCGCCCCCTACGTCGAGGCGGACGCCAACGGTCTCCTCGCGGCGACTCTCTGGCACGCGGAGGGGCTGTGCGCGCCGGGCACGCCGATCCCCGCGTCGATGGGAGCGGCCGCGGCGGCCTACAACCTCGGCGACCAGGCGCCGCCCGTCTACAACTACGACACGGGCTTCCTCCTCCCGAACGCCGGCGCCCTCGAAGGCCCTCCCCTCTCGGTCCCCTCCAGCTCCTCCCCCGTCGCGGGGATCCGGTTCTCCTTCGACTTCCTCCGCGAGACCGAGGCGACCCCGCTGTTCGACCGGTGCTTCCTCGAGGTGCGCGCCTTCGAGTGCGGCGGGTGGGTGCCCGTCACGCAGATCACCGACCTGGCGGGGTGCGGGGCGGAGCCGATCCACGTCGAGATCACCGGCGACCCCACCCTCAACGGGATGCTCGGGAAGACCTTCTCGCACCGATTCCGCTTCGACACGGTCGACCCCTCGTCCAACGGCTTCCTCGGCTGGTACGTCGACAACGTCCGGATCGAGGTCGCGAACCCTTAGCGGGGCGGTTCTCGAGCGAACATCGCGGGCCGCGCCCCTCGGCGCGGCCTTTTCTTTCGGCTCTCGATTCCCGGGAGGGGGTTTTACGGATGTTAGGTATATGTTAGTATCCCTCCGCCAACGGCCTCCCACGGACGCCCGCAGCGATGGTCGTCCCGCTCCGCGTTCACAGCGCCTACACCTTCCTCACCGGCTCCTCCCCGGTCGAGGCGCTCGTCTCTCGCGCGAAGGAGATCGGGCTCCCCGCCCTCGCCCTCACCGACACGAACGGGCTCTACGGCGCGATCCCCTTCCTCTTCCACGCGAAGCGGGCCGGGATCCGCCCGATCTTCGGCGCCGAGATCGACGAGCCCGAGCCGCCCGAGGGATCTCCCCGCCGCCCGGACGACGGCCGCGCCGTCTGCCTCGTCCGGGAGGAGGCGGGCTGGGCGAGCCTCTGTCGCTTGGTCACGGCCCGCCACCTCGCCCCCGACTTCGACCTCGCCCGCGCCATCGGGGAGAACGCGGCCGGGCTCCTCGTCCTCGCCGACACCCCCTCCCTCCTCGCCCGGCTGCGCGAGCGGGTGCCCGCGGGCTCCCTCCACGCCGCGCTCGACCTCGTGCGCCGGCCGCGCCGCGGGAGCCAACCTCTCATCGGGAGGCGCCCCCCCGAGGAGCCGGAGGAGGAGCTCTCCTTCAAGAAGGCCCCCGATCCCCCCCCGCGGCGCGACCCGCGCGCGCTGGTCGAGGCCGCCCGGGCCCTCGGGATCCCGCTCGTCGCCGCGCCCGAGGTCTGGTCCGCGCGGGAGGAGGACTTCCCCGTCCACCGCACGCTCGTCGCGATCAAGTGGAACGCGGTGGCCGCGGCCCTCCCCGAGGGCCACCTCGCCGGGCCGGAGTCGTTCCTGCGCCCCGCGGCCGAGATCGAGCGGCTCTACGCCGACTTCCCCGACGCGGTCGAGAACGCCCGCGCGATCGCGGAGGCCTGCCGCCACGAGCCGCAGGTCGGGAAGGTCTTCTTCCCGACGGTGCCGCTGCCGCCGGGGGAGACCCCCTATTCCTTCCTCTGCGCCGCGGCGATGGAGGGGGCGCGCCGGCGCTACCGGCCGCTCCAGCCCGCCGTGCTGCGGCGGCTCGAGTACGAGCTGGAGGCGATCGAGCGCCTGGGGTTCTCCGCCTACTTCCTCCTCGTCCGCACGATCGCGCAGTTCGCGAGGGAGAAGGGGATCCCCTGCGTCGGGCGGGGCTCGGCCGCCTGCAGCCTCGTCTCCTTCGTGCTCGGCCTCACGGACGCCGACCCCCTGCGCTACGACCTCCCCTTCGAGCGCTTCCTCAATCCCGCTCGCTCCGACCGACCCGACATCGACCTCGACTTCTGCTGGCGGCGGCGCGACGAGGCGATCGAGTTCGTCTACCGCACCTACGGGGAGGGGCGCGTCGCGACGATCGCGACGGTGAACACCTTCGGCCTGCGCGCGGCCTTCCGCGAGGCGGCGAAGGCGGCGGGGCTCCCCCCCGTCGAGGTCGACCGCTGGTCGAAGGCCCTCCCCCACGCCGACGGAGAAGGGGTGCGCGCGGCGATCGCGAGGACCCCCGAGTGCCGCGGCTTCCCCGTCGACGTCGAGCCGTGCCGCTCGGTCCTCGAGGTCGGGGAGAGGCTGGAGGGGCTGCCGCGCCACCTCGGGCTCCACCCCGGCGGCGTCGTCGTCGCCCCGGGGGCGCTCCCCGACCTCCTCCCCCTCGAGCGGGCGAGCAAGGGGGTCGTCGTCACGCAGTTCGACAAGGACGGCGTCGAGGCGATCGGCCTCGTCAAGATGGACCTCCTCGGGAACCGCGGCCTCTCGACGGTGACCGACTGCGTGCGGCGCCTGCGCGCCCGCGGGATCGAGGTCGACCTCGAGGCGATCCCGGAGGACGACGCCGCGACCGCCCACCTCCTGAGGGGGGGAGGCACCGTCGGCTGCTTCCAGATCGAGTCGCCCGGGATGCGCCGGCTCCTGCGCCAGCTCGACGCGACGAGCATGGACCGGACGATCCAGGCCGTCGCCCTGATTCGCCCCGGCCCCGCCGCGAGCGGGATGAAGGAGCGCTTCGTCCGGCGGGCGCTGAGCCTCGAGCCGGTCGAGGTCCCCGACCCGCGACTGGCGCCGGTGCTCGTCGACACCTTCGGGGTGATGCTCTACCAGGAGGACATCCTGCGGGTCGCGAAGGCCCTCGCCGGGATGGAGTACCCGGAGGGGGATCGCCTCCGCTCGGCGCTGACGAAGCGGATTTCCCCCGAGCGGCTGGAGAGGATCCGCGCGCGCTTCCTCTCGGGGGCCGCGGAGAGGGGCGTCCCGGCGGGCAACGCCGAGGCGGTCTGGAGGTGGATCGGGAACTTCGCCGCCTTCTCCTTCTGCAAGGCCCACGCGGTCACCTACGGGCGGATCGCCTACCGCGCCGCCTGGCTGAAGGCCCACCACCCCGCCGACTTCCTCGCCTCCTTCCTCGAGAACGACACCGGCTACTACGACGCGCGCGTCTACGTGGAGGAGGCCCGCCGGCTGGGCGTCGCGATCCTCCCGCCCGACGTCCACCGGAGCGGGGCGACCTTCGCGTCCGAGGACCCGACGCCCGAGCGCCCGAAGGGGAGCCTCCGCATCGGCCTGGGGCAGGTGCGCAACCTCGCCTCCGCGACGATCGGGAGGATCCTGGAAGAGCGGGCGCGGGCGCCGTTCCTCTCGCTGCGCGACTTCCTCGCCCGCGTCCCCGCCACGCGCCCCGAGGTCGAGAACCTGATCCTCGTCGGGGCGTTCGACGCCTTCGAGCGCTCTCGGCCCGAGCTCCTCTGGCGCGCGGCCCTCCTCCTCGGCACGCCGCTCAAGCCCTCGGCGGGCGCCCGCGCCTCCGGCGGGCTCCCCCTCGGCGAGGCGATGGCGCAGGCGAAGCGGCGGCGCTGGAGCCACCACGGCGGGGCGGCGCTCTTCCCGAAGGGGCCGCCCCCCGAGCCCGCGATCCCCTCCCTCCCCGAGTACGACGCGAGGAGGCGCGGCCGGATCGAGCTCGAGTTGCTCGGCCTCACGATCGAGGGCCACCCCCTCGACCTCTTCGACGACCGCCGCCTCCCCCGCCGCGCCGTCCCCTGCCGCGACCTCGAGGCCCACGCGGG
>JAKEFM010000303.1 GCA_022616055.1 Planctomycetota bacterium | reverse complement strand
ATGGCGAAGCTCTTCTCCTCGGAGGTCGCCATGCGCGTCACCTACGAGGCGGTCCAGGTCTTCGGCGGCTACGGCTACTCGCGGGAGTACCCCGTCGAGCGCATGTGGCGCGACGCGAAGCTGTGCACGATCGGGGAGGGGACGAGCGAGATCCAGCGGATCATCCTCGCGCGGAGCTTCCTCAAGGGAGGGACGTGAGCGCCCCTCCGTCCCTCGCGGTCGGACGGTACAGGATCCGGCCCCTCGAGGACGGCCAGTTCCGGCTCGACGCGGGCGCGGTCTTCGGGGTCGTGCCGAAGTCCCTCTGGTCGAGGGTCGCGACGGCCGACGGGGAGAACCGCCTGGCGGTCGCCGTGCGTCCCTTCCTCGTGACGGGAGGCGGGAGGACCGTCCTGATCGACCCCGGTCTCGGCCCGTGCTGGGACGAGAAGCGCGCCCGGATCTGGGGGATCGAGAGGCCGCGCACGATCCTCGACTCCCTCTCGGCCTGCGGCGTCCGGCCCGAGGCGGTGGACGCCGTCGTCCTCACGCACCTGCACTGGGACCACATGGGGGGGGCCCTCGCCCGGGGCGCGGACGGGGCGCCCGTCCCGCTCTTCCCGAACGCCGCCCACTACTGCGCGACCCGCGAGGTCCCGGCCTCCCGGGGACGGCACGCGCGCGCCGCCTCCTACCGGGCCGACCTGGTCGATCCCCTGGAGAAGGCGGGGCTGCTCCGCGCGGTCGAGGGCCGCTACGAGGTGGCGCCCGGGATCACGATGCACGTCCTCGGCGGGCACTCCGACGGCGCCTCCCTCGTGACGATCGAGGGGGACGACCGGACGGCCGTCTTCTGGGACGACCTCCTCCCGAC
Organism: Planctomycetota bacterium; assembly: GCA_022616055.1. Taxonomy (GTDB): domain Bacteria; phylum Planctomycetota; class UBA1135; order UBA1135; family JAKEFM01; genus JAKEFM01. The sequence goes on along the minus strand of JAKEFM010000303.1, from coordinate 24,231 downwards.
GAGCGGGCACGTCCGTCCCTCGTGGGTCATGGCCCTCGACCTCTATCCGGCCGACTCGTACCGGGTCCGGGAGGAGTGGATCTCCCGCGCGGCCGACGAGGACTGGATCTCCCTCCTCTACCACGACACCCGGGACGCCTGGGGCCGCATCGCGCGCGAGGGGTCGGGCTTCGCCTGGCGGCCCCTCGAGCCGGAAGCGCTGCGCGCGTGACCCTCCCGAAGCGGATCGTCTCCCTCTGCCCCTCCCTCACGGAGACGCTCTTCGCCCTCGGGGCCGGGGAGAGGGTCGTCGGCGTGACCGAGTTCTGCACCCGGCCCGAGGAGGGGGTCGCCGACCTGCCGAAGGTGGGAGGGACGAAGACGCCCGACCTCGAGCGGATCTTCCGGCTCGATCCCGACCTCGTCGTCGTGAACGAGGAGGAGAACCGGCTCGAGGACGTCGAGGGCCTGCGCGCGCGGGGGATCCCGCTCCTCGAGACCTTCCCGAAGGACGCCCTCGGCGCGGCGGCGACCGTGCGCGCGATGGGCCGCCGGGTCGGCGGCGAGACGCGGGGGGAGGATCTCGCGCGCGAGATCGAGGGCGCGCGCGAGGAGGTCGCCCGCGCCTGCGCGGGGAGACCGCGGGTCCGCCTCGCCTGCCTCGTCTGGCGCGCCCCCTACATGGCGGTCAACCGCGACACGTACGTCCACGACCTCCTGGCGACGGCCGGCGCGGAGAACCTCTTCGCCGGGGAGGCGGAGCGCTACGCCCGGATCTCTCCGGAGCGGCTGCGCGAGGTCGCGCCGGAGGCGGTCCTCCTCACCTCGGAGCCGTACCCCTTCACGGCCCTCCACGCGGCCGAGGTCCGGGCGCTCTGCAGCCTCCCGAGCGGACGCGCGGTCCTCGTCGACGGGGAGCTCCTCACCTGGTACGGGCCCCGCACGCCGGAGGGTCTGCGCTACGCGGCGAGGGTCCTCGATCGTCTGCGGGCTGGGGGGTGAGCGGGATCCGCGGCGGCGACCCGGCCGGGGAGCCCGCGCGGGCGCGTCGGGTCCCGACCGCGGCCGCGCTCCTCGCCGTCGTCCCCTTCTCGATCGCGGGGTGGATCGGGGCGGCCGCCACCCTCTTCGTCGATCTCCTCGCGACCCCCTGGGTCCTCTGGAGGCGGAGCCGCCCGCGCCCCCCCGACCGGCCGCCCCGGACGCGCGACGCCTCCCTCGTCGTCCTCAACTGGAACGGCCGGGCCTTTCTCGAGCGGCTCCTCCCCTCGCTCGAGGAGGCCCTCCGCGCCGCGCCCGGGAACCACGAGGCGATCGTCGTCGACAACGGGAGCACCGACGGGTCCGCGGACCTCGTGCGCGAGCGCTTCCCCTGGGCGCGCCTCGTCCCCCTCCCCGAGAACCGCTTCTTCGGGAGGGGGATCACGGCCGGGATCGAGGTGGCGAGCCGGGACATCCTCGTCCTCCTCAACAACGACATGGTGCTGGAGCGGGACTTCCTCCGGGCGCTCCTCGCGCGGTTCGACGCGCCGGACCTCTTCGCCGTGACGGCGCAGATCCGGCTCGAGGACCCGCGGGCGCCCCGGGTGGAGACCGGGAAGACCCGGGCGTTCCGCCGCCGGGGGGACCTCGAGTGGATCCACTCCCCGCTCCTCGCCGAGGAACCGCCGCTCGTCCCCGCCTTCTGGGCGGGCGGGGGCTCGAGCGCCTTCGACCGGGAGAAGTTCCTCGCGCTGGGGGGCTTCGACCCGCTCTTCGACCCCTTCTACGTCGAGGACGTGAGCCTCTCCTACGCCGCGTGGAAGCGCGGGTGGAGGATCCTCTTCGAGCCGGGGAGCGTCGTCCGCCACGTCCACCGGGGGACGTCGGCGGCGGTCTTCGGCCGGACCGCGGTCGAGCGGATCGATCGCCGCAATCGCCACCTCTTCTTTTGGATGCAGGTGACCGACGCCCGGTGGGTCCTCGCGAACGCCCTCTTCCTCCCCTGGAACGCCCTCAAGCGCGCCCGGAGGACCGGGGTCGGTCTCGAGCTCTCGGCGCTCCTCGCGGCGCTCGCGCGCCTTCCCCGGGCGTGGAGGAGGAGGATCCGCCTCCGGGCGGAGGCTCGCCGGGACGACCGGGAGATCCTAGGACTCGCGAACAGCGTCCACCGTCACCGGCGCCACCTCGGCCGGGAAGGAGGGGGGGACCTCCGCGTCCTGCTCCTGACGACGGAGGGGGAGCCGCGTGGGGCGCCCGGGATCCGGATGGAGGTGGTCCCGATCCCGGGAGGGAGAAGTCCCGAGTCGGATCCCGTCTCCGACTTCTTCGGTCTCGTGCCGCGGGCCTACCGCGCCCGCCTCGCGGATCCCGCCGCGCGCGATTGCGTGAGGGACGCGCTCGCGGACCGGGACTTCGACCTCCTCCACGTCCGCGGGATCGAGGCCGCGGCGCTCGCGCGGCCGTTCCTCGGGGAGGGGGACGTCCGGGCGCTCCTCGAAGTCCGGTCCCTGCCCGCATCGCAGGCGTTCCTCGAACGAGCCCGGGAGGAGAACTTCCTCCTCGACGTGCTGCGGCCCTTCCGTCGGATCGTCTGCCCGGGCCGCGGGGAAGCGCAGGCTCTTCGACGGCTTTCCCGGAGGCTCCCCCTCTGGGGGGACGAGGGGGAGACGAACCTCCCGTTGCCCTCCCACTACCGCGCGGTCCTGGAGGAGGCTCCCCGCGGATGATCCCGCTCCCGTTCGAGGGGTTCTGGAGGGTGGCGCGGCGGCTTCTCGGCCTTCCCCTCGGCAGCGCGTGGACGGTCGTCCGGTACCTCGTTCGCCGGGCGACGTCGGGATCGCCCCGCCCCGCCTAGGGATCGCCCCGGTAGCCCTCCTCGAACCGGTCGAAGGTCTCCTCGAGCCAGCCGAGCGAGCGGGGACGGAGCCCGGACAGGCGCGCGGGCCGGTCGACGAACTCCTGCAGGCGCCGCGACAAGGCCGCGACGTCGCCGCGCGGGAAGAGGGCGCCGTTCTCCCCTTCGCGGACGACCTCGGAGAGCCCGCCGACGTCCGAGCCGAGCACGGGGACGCCGGAGGCGAGGGCCTCGAGCGCGACGAACGGCGTGTTCTCGTGCCAGAGGGAAGGGAGGACGAGGAGATCCGCCTCGGCGTAGACGGAGGGGGCCGAGTCCCGCTCGAACTTCCCTCGGAAGCGGATCCGCGGATCGCCCTCCGCGGCCTGCCGTACCCGGGAGATGTACGGGCGGAACATGTCCTCCTCCAGACGCGAGAAGAGGTGGAGCTCGAACTCGCCGAGCGCGCGGCGGGCCGCCTCGACGAGGACGAGGGCCCCCTTCCACGGGGAGAGGACCCCGGCGAAGAGGACGCGGATCGGAGAGCGGGGGCGAAGGATCGCGGGCGGCGCGAAGCGCTCGCGGGGGACCCCGTAGGGCACGACGCGGAAGCGCCGCTCCGGGAATCCGTTCCGCACGAACAGGTCCCGCAGGAAGCGCGAGGGGGCGAAGACGGCGCCGGCGCGAGCCAGGACCTCGCGCAAGAACCCGGGACGCCGGGCGAGCGCCGCCGCGACGCCGGGTGAAGTGGGCTCCGGGGAGGGGAAGCTCCCCTCCGAGGCGAGCGCCCCGGACTTCTCGAACGGCCCGGACGGCGAATCCCCCTCGACGAGGTCGGGCCGGACGCACGAGACGCAGCCGATCCCCCCCTCGGGCGGCCCGAAGCACAGCGTCCCGTCCCCGCGGAGGAGGTTGAAGCGGGGGCAGAGGTACCAGAAGTCCATCAGGTGGACGACCGTCCGGAGGCCCCTCTCGACCGCCGCGAGGAGGAAGTCCGCGCCGAGGTTGCGCAGGTGGAAGAAGTGGACCGCCTCGGGACGGACCTCCTCGAGGATGCGGGCGAAGGCGGGCCGCAGGTGGGGATCGTGGAAGTCGCGCAGCGCCTCGTTGCGGAGCAGCCCGATCCAGTGCCGGACGCGGACGACCGGGAATCCGTCGTAGGTCTCCCGGTAGACGTGGACGGGGGGATCGGGGATCGAGGAATCCGGCAGGAGGGAGGCGATCGTCACGTCGTGTCCCCGGCGCCGTCCCTCGCGGGCGCAGGCGAGCACGTACTGCTCCGTCCCGGAGTAGGCCTCCGGGAAGAACTGGTGGAGGACGTAGAGGAGCCTCACGTCCCCGGAAGGCGACCCCCGACCGCCTGGAGGAGGAGCTCGGCGGAGCGCTCGACCCGCTGCGTCGCGGCGACGCGCTCGCGCGCGCAGGCGGCGACGCGATCGGCGAGGGGGCGGTCCGCCAGCGCCCGCTCGATCGTCTGCGCGAGGGAGTCGGGCTCCCCCGGCCGCGCGAGGAACCCCGTCTCCCCGTCGACGACCAGCTCCGGGATCCCCGACACGGGGGTGGTCACGACCGGGACGCCGCAGAGCATCGCCTCGAGGAGGAACGTCGGGATGCCGTCCCGGTCCCCGCTCGCCGCCACGACGCAGGGGAGGACCGCGAGGTCGCTCTGGAGGAGGAGCTCCCGGACGCGGTCGCTCGGCACGGGACCCAGGAACTCCACCCGTCCCCCGAGGCCGTGGCGCGCGACGAGCGCCTCGAGGCCCGGCCGTTCGGGGCCGTCCCCGGCGGCGATCCAGCGGAAGGGGACCCCCTTCTGCGCGAGGCGCGCGAGGGCCTCGACGAGATGCCGGAGCCCCTTCTTCTCGACGAGGCGGCACGCCGAGAGGAGGATCCCCCGCCCCGGCCGATGCGCCGAGCCTCCCCATCGGACCGGATCGATCCCCCAAGGGATGACGGCGATCCGGTCGGGGCGCTCGAGGCCGAGCTGTCGCCCCAGCCGCGCGCGCGAGTCGCGCGTCGTCACGCGGAAGAAGGTCGCCCGCCCGAACTTCTCGGCGAGCATCTTGAAGTCGTAGTCGAAGTCGAAGTCCTCGTACGCCGTGACGCTGAAGGGGCGATCGAGGAGGAGGGAGGCGCCGAGCGCGACGTTGGCGGCGTAGGTCGACCCGTAGGAGTGGAGGTGGTTCGCGCCCCCCTTCCGGAGGGCGTCGGCGAGAAGGAAGGCGTTGCCCGGGTGACGCGGCTCGACGAAGGGGCCTCGCCCGAGGAGATCCCCGGAGGAGCCCCGCGGGCGGCGCGCGTAGAGGGCGAAGAGCGCCCCCGTGCGCAGCGGTGCGCGGACCATCCACCCGAACAGGGAGGCGTAGCGCGCGGCGATTCCCGGCCTCGGGAGAAACCGGACCTTCCCGAGGAGGGAGGCGGCCTCCGGATGGAGGAACGGCGCGATGCCGCGCTCGAGGCAGAGGACCTCCGCCTCCGGGCGCCGCTCGAGGATCGCCAGGACCTCCCGGTAGACGAACGTGTGGGAGAGGTCGGGAAGGACCGGCAGGAGGTACACCGCCCGCGGTGTCCCCGGCGGGAAGACCAGGGGGGTCCTTCCCCTCGATCCCGCGAGGAGGGCGAGGACCCGCGCGAGGAGGCGGGCCGCGGCGTCGAGGAGCCGGAACCCCGCGGCACGCACCCCCTCGCGGACCCCCGGGGCCGCCCCCATCCGGTCGATCGTCCCGTCCTCGCGCAGGGTCCACAGGCGCGTTCCCGGGAGGAGGGAGAAGACGAGGAGGCGGAGGAAGGGGGCCGGCGCCTGCGGCTTGCCCGGGAACGGGACGACGACGGCTCCGTGACGGCGCGCGGCGAGCGCGAGCCACGCCCGGACGTCGGCCAGGCCGGGGAGCCGGCGGCCGCCCCGGCGCGCGACGACCTCCGCGACGCCGGGCGGAGCGACGCGGGGGCCGGCGCGGGGATCGGCCTTCGCGACGAGCGTGAGCGGCTCGCCGGGGAACCGCTCCCGGACGGACCGGATCGCCCGCTCGGCCCAGTCCGCGGCGGGGGGTTCGATCAGGAGGACGGACACCGGGGGATGGTCCCTTCCCGGGTCCCGCGCGGCCTCACGGCGGGGATCCGGCCGCGGCGAGCTCCAGGGCGCGGGGGCTCCCCGCCGCGTCGGGGACGTAGCGGGGGGCCCGGCGCGCGACGAAGAGGAGGCCGAGGAAGTGGCCCAGGGTGTGGACGAGGAGGAGTTTCCCGACGTGGATCACGGCCGGCCAGTTCTTCCACCGGATCGATCCGGCGAAGTCCTTCCAGTAGGTGCGGTAGCGCCACGCCTGGACCCGGAGCGCGACGCCGCTCCCCCGCAGGGCGAAGCGGGTGAACACGGTCGAGGCGCTCAGCATGTAGCGGTAGAGCTGCCGCTTGCTCTTCTCGAGCGGCATCCAGTTGTCGTGGTGGGCGAGGGCCTTCGGCGTGTAGAGGACCTTCGTCCCCCCCCAGAGGACCCGGAAGGTGAACTCCGCGTCCTCCCCTCCCCGCATCGGGGTCCCCGCGCCGAGCCACTCGAGGTAGAGGCCGAAGCGGGCGAAGAGCTCCCGGCGGAAGGCCATGTTGTTGCCGTGCCCGACCGCCTCGTGCGTGCTCTCCTCGAGGCTCCGGACGACGCGGCGCTCGGTCGACTCCATGACGGTCGGGCAGTGCTCGCCCGGCTTCCCCTCGCCGAGGGGGAGGACGCGGCCGTAGACGGCGCCGACCTCGGGGTCCGCGTCGAACTCCTCGAGGATCGCCCCGGCCCAGTCGGGCTCGGCGATGCAGTCGTCGTCCGTGAAGAGGACGACTCCGCCCGAGGAGGCGCGGATCCCCACGTTGCGGGCCCGGGCGAGGCCGCGCGTGGGCGTGCGGAGGTAGCGCAGGCGCGGGTCCCGGAAGGCCTCGACCGCCCGCTGCGTCCCGTCGTCGTCGCTCTGGTCGACGACGAGGAGCTCCATGTCGGCGAGCGGGCTCGCGAGGATCGAGCGGACGCACGGCCCGATCTTCGCCCCCCGGTTCCTCGTGCAGACGAGGACGGAGATCCGCGGCGGCTTGGGGCGGGGGGGGCTCACCGGTAGCGCGCGCGGGCGATCACCCGCTCGTAGAGGGCGAGGGTCCGCTCGACGATGCGGTCCGTCGCGTAGCGCTCGAGGACCACCCTCCTCGCGGCGGCGCCGATCCGCTCCGCCTCCTCGGGGTGCTCCCCGAGGAAGCGCAGGCTCCGCGCGAGCGCCTCGACGTCCCCCGCCGGGACGTGGAGACCGCTCTCGCCGTGCTCGACCATCTCCACCGTCCCCCCCTGGTCGGTGACGACGACCGGCCGGCCGCAGGCCATCGCCTCGAGGCAGGCGTTCGGGAAGTTCTCGAAGGAGACGGAGGGGACGACGCAGGCGTAGGCGGCCTGGTAGTGGGGGATCAGCTCCTCGAGGGAGAGGCGCCCGAGGAACCGGATGCGCGAGCGCGTCTCCTCCCGCAGCGGGAGGGTCGCGAGGTAGCCGTGGAAGGTGAGCGCCTCGCCGTTGTGGCCGAAGGTCGGCGTGTCGTGCCCGGCGAGGTGGAGCTCGAAGCCGGGGAGGTCCTTCGCGACCCGGTCGAACGCCTGGACGAGGAGGTCGACCCCCTTTCGCCGCTCGAGCCGCCCCGTGAAGAGGAAGACCTTCCCCTCCCGTACGTCCCGGGGGACGGGCCGGTAGCGCTCGGGGTCGATCGGGTACTCGAGGAGCTCGATCTCCCCGCGCCGGCGCAGCCACCGGTCGAGCACGATCCGGGCCATCTTCCGGCTCGGGCTCGTCACGCGGGCGGCGAGGCGGACGGAGTTCTTCTCGAAGACGTTGCAGAGCCGGATGTCCCGCGTCACCGGGATCTTGTTCAGGTGGCAGTTCACCTCCGTCGGGGTGTGGCACTTCACCACGACGGGGGTCGCCGACCGCAGCTGGACGAGGAGCGCCGAGCCGTAGTACTCGGGCGCCTCGACGAGGTGGATGGGGAAGGTCCGCTCGAGCCGGCGGAAGCGCTTCCAGGTCGCGAGCGCGAACTCCATCCGGCGGAGGAACTCGAGGCAGTGCTCGCGGAGGAAGGGACGGACGCGCCCGTGGTAGAGAGAGCGCAGCCACGGATGGCGGGGGTCGAACCGGACGCGGTGGATCTCGAGGTTCCCTTCCCGCTTCTCCGACGGCGGCTCCCCGGCGCTCCCCGCGATCACGACGACCCGGTGGCCCGCGTCCGCGAGCCCCTGGGCGAGGTTGCGGTTGTAGGTGGCGATCCCGCCCCACCCCGTCTCGGGGGGGTACTCCTCCGTGATGAGGCAGAGCGTGCGCGGACCGGGCGTCGCGGCGCGGTAGTGGGCCGAGCAGTCCTGCCCGAGGAGGCGCCGGTAGACGTAGTTCGTCCGCTCCCCGATCGACTCCCAGCGGAACGCGAGGGCCCGCTCCCGCGCGGCGCGCGCGCAGGCCTCCTGGTAGGGGGCGTCCTCCGCCATCCGCCGGACCGCCTCGACGGTCCCGTCGACGTCTCCCGGCGGGAGGAGGGACCCGCAGGCCGGATCGACGTACTCCGGGACGCCGCCGATCCGGGTCGTGACGACGGGCGTGCCGCAGGCCATCGACTCGAGGAGGGCCGTGTTCGCGGTCGCCCCCTTGAGGGGGAGGAGGAGCGCGCGGGCGCCGCGGTAGAGGGCGCGCAGGTCGGCGTCCGGGACGCCGGACCGGACCTGCGTGTTCCGGAGCCCCTGGAACTGGTCGAAGAACTTCTCGAACGTGACGATCTCGAACCGCGCGCGGGGCTCGAGCTCGTTCACCCTCCGGATCGTCTCCCGCAGCACGTCGAAGTCGCGCAGCCACCAGCCGACGAAGACGAAGGTGGGCTCGGGCGCCCGCCGCCCCTCGGGGTCGGGCGTCCAGTAGTTCACGTCGACCCCGTAGGGGATGTGGAAGACGCGCGAGTCGGGGAGGAGGCCGCGCATGTAGGCCTCCTGGTCCCGGGAGAGGACGATCACGGCGTCCAGTCCGCGGATGTACGCCTTGTTCGGGACGAGGGGGTCGAGGATGTCGGGGGGCTGGTGGAAGGTCCCGACGAGGAGGTTGTTCCACCGGGCGGGGGAGCGGCTCGCGAGCCGCACGCTGTCCTCGGCGTAGAGGTAGTGGTACAGGCCCTTGTGCGGCACGAGGAGCCGGCCGCACAGCTCGAGCTCGGTGAAGAGGAAGTGGCGCTGGTACCAGGGGGAGTTGAAGGCGGGGACCTTCCGGATGAGGCGCTCGGGGATGCGGCGCGCGATCTCGTAGCCGAGCCCCGGGCGGTACGGCGTCCCCTCGACGTACTTCGCGAGCTGGTCGTAGCCGGAGTAGGCCGCGTGGTGCGGGATGCGGCGGAAGATCAGGCGGACGTTCACCGTCCCTCCTGCGGCCCGTTGTTCCGCGACGCGCGCCGCCCGCGCAACCACCGCACGACCGGGCCCAGGCGGAGCCGATTGACGAGCAGGTCCCCGCCGAACCACACATCGGTTCCGAGGAGGGCGCCGCGCTCCCGCTCGAGGTGCTCCCGCTCGCGCTGGACATGCGCCAGCTCCTGCACGTGGCGCTGGCGCTCCCGGTCGATCTCCTCCATCCGGCCACGCAGCGCGTGCATCTCCTTCACGGCGGCCTGCACGCGCTCCTCCTCCTCCCGCTCGCGGGTCTCCAGGGTCACGCGCAGGTCGTCGACCTCCTTCGTGGCGACCTCCTCCCTCTTCCTCTTCTCCTTCTCCAGCTCCTCCAGCCTGCCGCGGAGGGACTCGATCTCCCGTGCGGCGGCCTTCGCCCGGGAATCCGACTCCTCCTCGGCCGCCTGCAGCCGGGTTCTCCCCTCCTCCTCGGCAGCCTGCGCCCGGGCCTTCATCTCCTCGTAGAGGCGGGTGATCTCGGCGAGGCGCCCCTCGAGGTCGGCCGAGGTCGCCGCGGCCCGCTCCCGGGCCTCGTCGAGGAACCGGAGGAGCTCCGCTTGGCTGCGCTCGAGCTCGTTTCGGTACGCGTCCCGCTCGAGGATCCCCTCCCAGAGCTTGCGCCTCTCCTCCTCGGACCGAGCGGATCGGGCCTCCGCGTCCTCCGCCTTCCGCTCCGCGTCGATCGCCCGCGCGCCCAGGGCGGCGCCCTCCCGGCGGTGGCGATCGGTGCGGCCCTCGAGGACCTCGGCGACGTGGAACAGGGCCCCGGCCCGCGCGTCGCGATCCGCGACCGCGGCCAGCCGCGCGGGATCGAGGCCCGACTCCCGGAGCCGGGCGAGGGCGCGGCGCCCCTCGGCCGCCCGCGTCGCGAGCAGGCGGAGCCCCTCCCTCATCCCCGAATCCTCCGAGTCCTCGAGCGCCCGGCCGGCGGCGAGGCCCGCGAGAGCGAGGAGGGCCCCGTCGGCCTCCCCGTGCTCCGCGATCGGGCCGGCGAGGAGGGCCGCCGCCCGCTCGAGCGCGCGCGCCTCCTCCCCTTCCGCCGCGCGACGCGAGAGGGCGGAGGCGAGGACACGGTTCGTCTCGACGAGGAACCTCCAGTCCTCCTCCCGCTCGAACCAGACCGTGTTCCCCGAGTGAAGGCGGTAGGCGAGGAGCGGCTCCCGCAGGTGGAGGAGGGAGCCCTCCGCGGCCGCGTCGAGGAACACCTGCCAGTCGAAGCAGTACTTGAGGCCCCGGAGCCTGTCCGCGTGCGAGCGCAGCCACTCCGTGCGGGCGAGGATGTTCGAGCTGGTCGCGAGGAAGTTGTGCCGGAGGAGCGGCTCGAGCATCTCCTCGCTCCCGGCGGCCCGGCGGCGCACCCCCTCGTACCAGCGCACCCACCCGGCGGTCTTCCGGCCGTCCCGGACGGCGGAGGCGGTCGCCGGGGTGAGCTCCCCCCCCTCCCCGTCGATCAGCGTCAGGTCGGTGGCGACCACCGCGGCGTCGGTCCGCCCCTCGAGCGACTCGAGGCAGCGCTCCAGGCGGGAGGGGTAGTAGAGGTCGTCCGAGTTGAGGAGCGCGACGAAGGGCGTCCGGACGGCAGGCAGGCTCGCGAGGACGCTGTTGCCGAGCCCGAGCCGCTCCTCGTTCACGCGCACCTCGACCCGTGGGTCTTCCACCGCGCGCGCCTTGTCCACTGTGGCATCCGGACTTCGGTCGTCCACGAGGAGGACCTTGAGGTCGGCCCTCGTCTGCGCGAGGACGCTGTCGATCGCCTCCCGGACGAAGGCCTCGTGCCGGTAGGCGGGGATGAGGACCGTCACGGCGGCCCCTCCCTTCCCCTTCGGACCTCGCTTCGCGGGGGCGGGGGAGGGGGAGACCGGCCGGGGCCTCTCCAGCGGGACGTGCAGGCCCAGCCCCTCCACCAAGGGGAGCAGGTCGCGCGCGAGGGCGGGATCGTCGAGCCGAGCCCGGTCCTCCCGGAGGATCCGCTCGCGCATCGGCGCGTCGAAGTAGAGGCTCCTCAGCGCGGCGTCGACGGTGGGTCCCGGCTTCCACCGGGCCGCGAGCATGGCAAGCCACCGGAGGGAGAAGCGGTGGCGCGCGGCCTCGACGAACCCCTCGGCTCCGACGATCTCGCCGAGCCACCGGAGGGCCGCCGAATCCTCGGTCAGCCGCCAGAACTCCGCGAGGAGGAAACCGGTCGTCGCCTCGTCCCCCAGGACGGGATGGCCCCAGGGGGGGAGGCGGAGTTCCGCATTCGCCGGCAGCGGAGTGGGGTCGGCCCTCGTCGCCCGCGCCTTCTCGAGGAGCAGGTCTTCCAGGTCCTCGAGGAACCTCGTCTCCGGGCTCGCCCCTCCGGGGAACCGGTCGAAGTAGGCGCGGGAGAGAACGGCGCGGACGAATCCGAGGGAGGGAAGGGGGATCTGCGTGAGGGGGCTCTCCCCCCCCTGCGGCTCCAGCCTGGGCCCCGTCGGCTCCGCGCCCCTGCGCATCCACCAGGCCTCGAACCAGGTGTCGGGCCCGAGCACCCCCTCCGCGGGCGCGGTCGCGCTCCTGCGCGGGGAAGGGGCCCCGAGGGCGTGCTCGTAGAAGAGGAGGGATCGCCGGGCGACCTCGAGGTCCGTGAACCGCTCCTCCACCCTGCGCCGCGCGCTCTCGCCGAGGCGCCGCCGGAGAGCCTCGTCCGAGAGGAGCCTGTGGAGGTGGTCGACGTAGGAGGAGGGATTGCCGGTCGCGGCGAGGAGGCCGTCGACCTCGTGCCTCAGGAGCTCCGGAATCCCCCCGCAGTCGGAGGCGACGATCGGCTTCCCGGCGGCCATCGCCTCGAGGCAGGCGTAGGGGAGGTTCTCCCACAGGCTCGTCAGGAGGAGGATGTCGGCCCGCTTCATCAGGGCCCGCACCGCCTTCGACTCGACCCGTCCGAGGAAGTGGACGGCGTGGAGGAGCTTCTCCTCCCGCAGGAAGGGGATCACCTCCGCCTCGCTGTAGCCCCCCTCGTCCTCCCCCGCGAGGAGGAAGGAGACCCGGTCGTTCCTCCGGAGGACCTCCGGGAGGATCTCCCGGATCAGGTGGATCCCCTTGCGCCGCTCGAGGCGCCCGGCGAAGAGGACGAGGAGGCGGTTCGCCGGGATCCGGAACCTCCTGTCGACGTCGACCTCCGAGACGGCGTCGAAGAGATCGAGGTCGATCCCGTACGGGATCACCTCGATCGGCCGGCGCACCCCCATCCGCGAGCGCACCTCCTCGGCGAGCCAGCGCGTGGGGCTCGAGAGCGCCCTCGCCCCCGAGATGGCGATCCGCTCGGCCATGGCGGTCAGCCGCCGGTCCATGGCCGTCGTCGGATACATCCCCATGATCAGCTCGGCGGGGGAGTGGAAGCGGACGACCGTCGGCAGGTCGAGGAGGTGGTTGACGAGGAGCCCCTCCGCGCCGCACTCCGGCGCCTCGATCGCGTCGAAGCGCCCCGAGGCGAGGGCGCGCCGGAGGCTCGCGTAGAAGTTCCTCGCGTTCGCGGCGCGGCTCCAGAACCACCGCCAGCGGTGCCTCTCCGCGGGCTCGAGCGCGCGGCGGAGGAAGGCGTCCTGCCGCCAGCGGGTGACCGTCACCCCCCCCTGCCGGTAGGTCCAGCGCGCCGGCTTGTCGCTCCCCGCGAAGACGTGGACGTCGTGCCCGAGCTTCGCCAGGGCCCGGGACTGGTAGAACGTGTAGGTCCCGATCCCCCCGAAGCCGGTCTCGGGGGGGAATTCGTAGGAGAGGAGGGCGATTCGCATGGGGAGAGGCGCAACCCCGCGGCGATTCTAGGTCGCGGCCGAGGGGGCCGCACGGCCCGCAGGGGGCCGCGGGCGGCGCCGGCCCGACCGGATCGAAGGATCGGCCGTTCCCCCCCCCGACCTGCAGGCCCTTTAGGACCCGGAAGTTGCGCCGAATCGCGTCCTGACGAGGTCGAGGAGTTTCCTCGCCGCCTCCCCGTGGGAGAAATGCGCCTCGACCAGCCTGCGGCCGGCCGCGACGAGGGGGGCGCCCGCCCCGGCGAGGAGGCATTCGAGGGCGACCGCGCCCGCCTCGGGCCGGTCGATGGGGAGATAGTGCTCGCCGGGACGAACGGGCAGGCCCTCCGCGCCGACGCTCGTCGTCAGGACCGGGCGGCCGAGGGCGAACGCCTCGAGGAGCTTGAGCCGGCTCCCTCCCCCGGAGGCGATCGGAGCGTAGAGGCAGGTCGCCTCCGTGTAGTGGGACCGCAGCTCGGGGACGAAGCCGACCGCCTCGGCTCCCGCCCGCCTCGCGAGGGCGGCGACCTCCCCGCTCGGATCCTCGCCCAGGATCCGGCACCGCAGGCCCGGGCGCCTCCCCCGGAGGACGGGAAGGTGCTCGAGCAGCAGCGAACGCGCCGCCTCGAGGTTCGGGGGGTAGTCGAGGGAGCCGACGAAGAGAAGGAGCGGGGAGTTGAGGTCCGCAGGGGGAAGGAGAGGGAGGCGGTCGAGGTCGACGCTGTTCGGCACGACCTCCACGGCGGCGCCCGGCGCGAGGCGGAGGAGCCGGCTCCGATCCTCCTCGGAAGCGACGATCGAGAGGCGGGCGCGGGACGCCGCGCGTCGCTCCAGGTTCCCGAGGAGCCGGGCCTCGATCGCGCGAGATACGCGCAGGGTCCAGGGCTCTCTTCCGGCCCGGGGACGGGAGAGGACCGAGGATTCGACGTTCTGGAAGTTCACCAGGAGCGGGGGAGGGGGGACTCCGGCGAGCGGGGGGAGACTCCACGTCGAATCGGCGAGGAGGAGATCCCACCGATCCGAAGAAGCCGCCTGGCGCACCCGGGCGGAGGCGGTGGGATGCCACCTCCGTTCGGCGATATCGGAGCGCAGCCCCAGCCACCGGAGCGCCTTCGCCGACCGGGAGCGCGGCGGGGAGCCGGGGAGAGTCTCGACCCGGGCCGCGATCCTCCCGAGGGCGGCGGCGCGGCGGTCCTCTCCTCCCCCCCCCTCGGGAGCCAGGAGGTGAACCTCGTGCTCGCCGCAGAGGGCCCTCAGGATCGCGAGGGACCGGATCCGTCCCCCGTGGTCGGGAGGATAGGGGAGGTAGGGGGCGAGGAAGAGGATCCGCAAGGGCCGCGGAGGATACCGGACGCGGAGTGCCCGGCTGTTCCGCGGCGGGAGGGGGTGTATCGTGCCTCGTGCACGTCTCGGATGGTCGCGGCGCGTGGGGCCGCGACGCGCCGCGATGGAGGCGATGATGCGATTCCTGCGCATGCGCCGGACGTACGGCCTGGCGGTTGTCCTCGCCGGAGCGTTCGTCGGGAGGGAAGGGGCCGCCCTCGGATCCGGGGACGGCCCCGCGACGGACGGAGGCGGCCGCGTCTCCCTCCGCCTGCCGATCGTCTTCGTCGAGAACCGGGGCCAGTGGGACGAGAGCGTGCGCTTCCTCGCCCGGCGGCCGCGGGAGGTCGCGCGGCTCGAGCGCGACGCCCTCGCCGTTCACCTCGACCGCTCGACGGAGGGCCGCGCGCGCGGGCTCTTCGTCCGGCTCGTCTTCGAGGACGCGCGCCCGGCGAGGTTGAGAGGGGAGGACAGGCAGGAGGGGGCTCACAGCTTCTTCCAGGGCGCCGATCCCTCGAAATGGCGCGCAGGTCTTCCGGGGTTCTCGGCGGTCCTCTACGAGGGCCTCTACGAAGGGATCGACCTCCGCGTCCGGGAGGAGGCGGGGCGCCTCGAGTACGACCTCGTCGTCGCTCCCGGGGCCGATGTCGCCCAGGTGCGCGTCCGATGCGAGGGAGTCGACGGGATCGATCTCCAGGACGACGGCTCCCTTCACCTCCGGACGCCGCTCGGGACCCTGCGCCAGAGCGCTCCCGTCACCTGGAGGGTGATGCCCGACGGGGCCCGGCGCCCCGTCCGGTCGGCAGTGCGTCTCCTCGGCGGCACCCGCTTCGGCTTCGGTGTCGCCGATGCCGAGCCGGACCTGCCCCTCGTGATCGATCCGGGGCTCGAGTGGTCGACCTTCGTGGGGGGGACGGGAGGGGAGGTGGCGACCGGGGCGGCCCTCGACGCGTCGGGGAACGTGACGGTCAGCGGATGGTGCATGTCGTCGGACTTCCCGGCGAGCCCGGGGGCGTACGACACGACGTACAACGGGACGGGGACGATGCCCTACTCCGTGGGCGACGTCATGGTCGCCCGGCTCCAGGCGGACGGGGCCGCGCTCGTCTACGCGACGTACCTGGGAGGGTCCGACAACGACTCGCCGCACGAACTCGCGGTGGACGGGGCGGAGGCGATCGTGTCGGGCTGGACCTCCTCCTCGAACTACCCGACGACGCCGGGCGCGTTCGACCCCACGATGAACGGCGTGGGGATGGGATTCCAGTTCGGGGGAGGGGACCTCTTCGTCTCGCGGCTGAACGCGACGGGGACCGGCCTCTCCTACTCGACCTACATCGGGGGGAACGACCTCGAGTACGTGGTCGCGATGGATCTCGGCGCGGACGGGTCGGTCACCCTCGGCGGGCACGTCCATTCCTTCGACTTTCCCGTCACGGCGGGGGCGTACTCGACGGCGATGACCGGGGGCTCCGACACCTATCTCACGCGCCTGAACGCGGCGGGGACCGCGCTCGCCTACTCGACCTACTTCGGGGGGGGGATGGGGGAGGAGTACATCCACTCGATCCGAATGGACGCCGCCGGCGAGGCGACGTTCGGCGGAACCACGGGCTCCCCGGATCTCCCCGTCACCCCGGGCGCGTTCGACACGACGTTCAATGGGGGGATGCCCGGCTCCCACATCGAGGAGGCCTTCGTCGGGAGGATGAACGCGGCGGGGACTACGCTCCTCTGGTCGACGTTCCTCGGCGGCACGCTCGACGACATCGTCCGCGGGGTCGATTCCCATCCCGTGTTCGGCGTGACCGTCTGCGGGGAGACGGGCTCGGCGGACTTCCCGACCACTCCGGGCTCGTTCTCGCAGTCCAATGCGGGGGGCCTGGGGGCCTTCCTGACCCGCTTCACCGGGTCGGGAGCGGGGCTGGTCTTCTCGACCTACCTCGGCGGGGGGGCGGACGACGTCGCCGAGGACCTGGCGGTCGATCCCCTCGGTCGGGCCGTGGTCGCCGGGTCGACGGAGTCCCCCGGGTTCCCCACGACCGCCGGCGCCTTCGACACGGCCTACGGCGGAGGCCGCGACGCCTTCGTCACCCGGACGAACGCGGCGGGGAGCGGCCTCGAGTACTCGACCTTCCTCGGCGGATTCTCGTTCGAGAGCGCGGCCGCCGTCGACCTCGACGCGACGGGGAGCGCGCTCCTCGGGGGGGGAGTCACCTCGTTCGACTTCCCGACGACGCCGGGGGCGTTCGACACGAGCCTGAACGCGAGCGCGGACGCCTTCGCCACCCGGCTCGACCTCCTCCCCGCCGGTGTCGGGAGGTTCGGGACCTCCACCCCCGGATGCGCCGGCCCCCTCGCGCTCGCCGTGACCTCGGTCCCCCAGGTCGGCAACGCGGCGTTCGCCATCACCTGCACGAATGCCCCTCCGGGATCGTTCGGACTCTTCGGCCTCAGCGGGGGGGCCCTCCCCTCGCCCCTGCCGGTCTCGGGGGCCGGGCTGTGGCTGAACCCGGCGACGCTCCTCGCGTTCCCGGTCGCGAGCACGCCGATCGGCGCGACCCCCTTCTCCCTCCCGATCCCTCCCCTCCCCTCCCTGGCGGGAGCGACCCTCTACACCCAGTCCGGCTGGGCGGACGCGTGCGCGCCCGGCGGGATCTCCGCCTCGAACGCGCTCCAGGTCGTCGTCCAGCCCTGATTGCGGGTCCGGCCTCCCGGAGCGCAGGCGTCGGCCCCGGCGAAGGGAAGGCGGATTCCGGGTCGGTGGCGGACCGCTCGGCGACGGGGTACGCTTTTCCCGGTGCTCTGGGTCGCCTCCCCCGCGGCGGCCGTATCGCGCCGGTCGAGTCCCCTCCCCCGCGAGTCCCATGGAAGAGTCCGTCCGCAGCGCGTTCGACGCGACGCGCGACTTCCGCGGCAAGTACTTCCGGTCGGCGTGCTACGCGCCGTTCGTCTCCCTCAACTTCAACACGCGGGGCGACGTCGTCGCCTGCTGCAAGAACCAGATCTACGTCCTCGGCAACGTGGGGACGACGGGCCTCGACGAGATCTGGAGCGGGCCGAAGGTGCGGACGCTGCGGCGCGCGCTCGAGCGCTACGACTACGGCGCCGGCTGCGAGTTCTGCGAGTGGCAGGTCCGCGCCGGCGACTACCGCGGCGCCTTCTCCCGGCGCTTCGACGAGTTCGAGGTGACGGAGACCGATCCGCGCTGGCCGGCGACGATGGAGTTCACGATCAGCAACACCTGCAACTACGAGTGCATCATGTGCTCGGGGGAGCTCTCCTCCTCGATCCGGTCGAGGCGGGAAGGCCTCCCCCCGATGCCCAAGGTGTACGGGGACGCCTTCTTCGCCGACCTGCGGAAGTACCTCCCCCACCTGCGCTCGGCCGTGTTCATGGGGGGGGAGCCCTTCCTCGCCCACGAGAACTACCGGATCTGGGACATGATGATCGGGGACGGCCTGAGCGTCCCCTGCCACGTCATCACGAACGGCTCCCAGTGGAACGAGCGCGTCGAGCGGATCCTCGACCGCCTCCCCGTCCACGTCTGCGTCTCCCTCGACGGCGCGACGAAGGACACCGTCGAGGCCGTCCGCGTGAACGCCCGCTTCGAGGTCGTGATGGAGAACGTCCGGCGCTTCCTCGACTCGACGCGCCGGCGGGGGACGGGATTCAGCCTGAGCTACTGCCTGATGCGGCAGAACTGGAGGGAGTTCGGCTCCTTCCTCCTCCTCGCGGAGGGGCTCGGCTGCTCGACCTGGATCAACACGGTCGTCGACCCTCCCTCCTGCAGCCTCTACTCGATCCCGAGCGAGGAGCTCGCCGAGGTCGTCGCGGCGATGGACGAGGAGGAGAAGGACCTCCTGCCGAGGCTCCGGATCAACCGCCAGGTGTGGCTGGACGGGGTGGGGAGCCTCCGGAAGCAGGCCGCCGGGAAGCAGGGGGAGGCCCTCGCCCGCGCGAAGAGCTCCGTCGGCGGGCGCAGCCATGTCACGGTCGCCTGGGAGCTCGCGGGCCAGGGCCGCCTCGAGGAGGCGCTGCGCGAGGTCCTCCGCACCCCCGAGACCTACCCCTACTACTACCAGTCCGTCGTGGCGGGCGCGCACTTCCGTCGCCGCCTCGGGGACCGGGAGGGGGCAATGCGCGACCTCGAGACGGCCCTCGCGCTCACCCGGCGGCGCCCGGAGCCCTACCTCGAGCGCGCCTGGCTCCGCTTCGAGGCGGGGGAGCTCAAGGAGGCCCTCGCCGACGGCCTCCGCGCCCGCGAGACGCTGCGGGAGGGGGACGAGATGGAGCCCTTCGTCCACGACCTCCTCGGCCTCGTCTGGTGCCGGCGGGGGGACTCCGAGAAGGGGCTCGCCGCCCTCGACCGTTTCGCGGAGATGTGCCCGCGCAACGCGAAGGCTCACGTGCACCGCGGCTGGGCACTCGACTTCGCGGGGCGCCCGGCCGAGGCGCTCGCCGCGGCCGCGACAGCGCTGGGAATCGACCCCGCCGACCCCGAGGCGGAGACGCTGCGGCTGACGGCGGCCTGCCACCTCGCCGAGCAGGGGAACGTGGCGGAGGCTCTCGGCGAGATCGACAAGGCCTCCGAAGGCGACCGGCTGCACTACGAGGCGCTCGTGGCGGCGGGGAGGATCCGCCGGCTCGCGGGCGATCTCGCGGGGTCCGAGAGGGACCTCGACCGGGCGGTGGAGGCGGGCGAGGCGCGGCCGGAGGCGCTCCACGAGCGGGCGTGGCTTCGCCTGGAGGGGGGTCGTCTCGACGAGGGGCTGCGCGACGCGCTGCGGGCCCGGGATCTCCTGCGCAAGGACGACGCGATCGAGGCGGGGGTCTGCCACGTCCTCGGTCTTCTCTGGAGCCACACGGGGGAGTTCGACAAGGCCCGCGTGGTGCTCGACCGCCTCCTCGCCCTGCGCCCGAGCGATCCGACCGTCCGGGTGCATCGGGGCTGGGCCTACGACCTCTCCGGGGCGCCGCAGGAGGCGATCGTGGAGATCGAGGCCGCCCTCGCCCTCCGGCCCGACCATCCGGAGGCGCGGCGCCTGCGCGAGGCCCTCGCGCGCAAGGTCCAGCCCGCCTGACCGCAAGATCCGGAGACGGAGGGGAAGGGGCGAGGCGAGGGTGAGATCCCCGGTGCCGAGCCCTCTCCGCGGCTCGGAGGGTTCGCCCGGCCCGGGGACGTCGGGGTCACGGGAGCCTTCGGCGGGCGTCCTCCGCGACGCGACGGGCGATGACCCCGTATCCCCGGTCGGTGCAGTGGCCGTCCGGGATGAACAAGTCGTCCCGGGACGTCGACCGGAGGAGACGGTTGAACTCCTCCGAGACCGAAAGCCAGCCGGCCCCCGCCTCCGAGGCGGCACGCTGCGCCGCCCGGTCGACGACGGGATTGGGAAGGGGATACCCCACCAGGACGACCTGCCCTCCGCGGGCCCGGCAGCGCTCGACGATTTGCTTCAGGTGGCTCGCGAGGATCTCCTCGCGCCCCTCCACCGGCCCGATCGCTCTCGCGAAGACCGCCTCGATCCGCCGACGGTCCCCTCCACCGACCCTCAGTTCGTCGAGGCACCCCTCGAGCATCGGGCGGGAGAAGACCTCGCGGCCGCCCCGGAACTGCTCGAGGAGCGAGAGTTCGCTCCTGTCCTCGAGGAAGGCCTCGCAGGCGCTCTTCAACGCCTCCTTCGGCTCTTCCGCTCGAAGGGCCTGCGAGCGGACGCGATGGAGGAACGCCCTTTGACCGGCCGCGCCGGAGGGGGTCAACGCGAGAGCCTTCTCCGCCGCGGTTCGGGCGAGCCGGTAGTCGCCCACCTGCGGAGCCTGGCCGGCCAGCACACTCCAGGCGGTTGCGCTGTCGGGATGCTCCTCGACGATCTCCCGCGCCAGCCTCATGCAGGCGTCCCGCTCCCCGATCGCGCTCAGGGAGCTCGCCGTGATCTCCCGAACCACTCGGTTCGAGTCGGCGCGCGCGCGCTCCTGGAGCCAGGCGACGTGATCTCTCGCCTCCCGGGTGTGTCCCAGGCGCTGGAGGGTGAGGACGATCCCGGCTCTCGCCCAGAGGTCCTCCGGACTGTCCCGGAGCCGGGCCTCGTAGAGGCGCAGCGCCTCGCCGAATCTCTCGGACTCGAAGGCGCGCCAAGCGTGGGGGACCAGATCCGGCGAGGAGGCGGCCTCTCCCTTCCCCTCCCCCGAGCCGGCGGGAACCCTCGAGAGCAGGACCGAGCCGACGAGTCCACCTCCGTGGAGGAGGAGGCGGTTGCTGTCCAGGAGCCAGTAGGGACGCAGCGGAGCGCCCGGCAACCCCTCGATCGCCATCCGGTCCCCTTCGATCGACCAGCGCGCTTCGAGCGACCCGGTCGAGAGT
The DNA here is from genome assembly GCA_022616055.1 of Planctomycetota bacterium. Taxonomy (GTDB): domain Bacteria; phylum Planctomycetota; class UBA1135; order UBA1135; family JAKEFM01; genus JAKEFM01. Next base: position 3,571 of record JAKEFM010000303.1, on the reverse strand, counting down.
CGGCCGTCCGGCCGAAACTCGACGCGGGTGCGACCGGAGTACCATCCCCCCGCGAACGTGGGAGGGGAGGCCTCCCGTTCCGGCGTCGGAGGGTCCGGCTTCGACCGCAAGCGGTGCGCGAGGAGGCGCGCGAGGCGGAGCGTCCTCCATCGCCAGGGGAAGGAGTCGGCCCGGGGCGGCCCCTGCGGAGGGGGGAGGACCTCGTGGGGGGGCTCGCTCCAGAGGTCGTTCCCCCCGGCCAGGACGTAGACCAGACGGGGGTGAACCTCCTCGAAGTCGCGATCGATCCGGAGGAGGATGTCCCGGGAGTTCTGACCGGCCCGGCCGCGGTTGAGGACCGTCCAGTCCGACTCCCCGGTCTCGCGGAGGAGGCGCTCCAGCTGCGCGGGGTAGGACTGCTCCATCGACGAGGAGCCGAGGCCGTAGGTGAAAGAGTCTCCTTCGCAGAGGACGACGCGCTCCCCCTTCGGGGCGGGCCCCGTCGGGGTCCCCCTTCCGCGCGCCCACGCGATCCCGGCCAGGACCTGCAGGAGCGACTCGAGGAGAAGGAGCGCGAGGCAGAGCCCTCCCGCGGAGAGGCCGACGGCGCGCCACGCGCTTCGGGGTCGAGGTCTCATGTCGCTCACGGGGGACCGGTCTCCCGAGGGACTCCCTCCCGTTCCCTCGTCTCAAGCACGCGACCTCGTCGCGAGGGGAGGGACGCTCCGGGGCGGCGGCGGGTTCAGGGACCTCCGCGTTCCCTTCGTCACGCTCGCCCCGTGCGCTTGCGCCCGATCGTCACGAAGGATCCCCCCTCGCGGTTCCCCGTGAGGATCTGGCGCGCCCGCGCGCGAGTGGTCGAGACGCGTCCCGCGCGGGTGGGGCTGGAAGAGGCGGAAGGAGTCGTCGAACTCCACCTGCGGACGATACGGGGGGATCCCCGCTAGGAACTCCACGCCCTCCTCCTCGAACCATCGGAGCGCCTCCCCCATCGTGTGCTTCGATTCGTGGGGGTGGCGGTACTGGTCCATCCACCACGCGCGGGTCTTCTGCGAGCCGGGCCTTCCTCCTCGGAGGTGGGGGTCGAGCCTGGCGAGGCGCCGCCCGCTCCCGCGGAAGACCACCGGGCGGAGGTCTTGGGATATCCGGCCGTTCCGGTTGTGGAGACCGATGACGACGCAGCCCTCCGGTTTGACCAGCCGGAGGAGGGAGCGGATGCCCCCGCCGGGGTCCGAGGTGTGATGGAGGACCCCATTGCACAGGACGATGTGAAACGAGGCGGGGCGCAGCGCCGGCCGGAAGGGATTCATCTGGAGGAAGGCGACGCCCCGCAACCCCTGCGAGGCCGCGAATCGGGAGCCGAGGCGGAGGGAATTTAAGCACAGGTCGCTCCCAACGACCGTTCGGCTCGCGAGACTCAAGAGGTTCGCCAGCTGACCCGTGCCGCAGCCGAGATCGAGGACCCGAGCACCCGGAGGGATCTGCTCGTCGAGGAGCCGGGTGTAGAGGCCCTCGCGGGCCTTCTCGACGAGAGTGGCGATCGAGTCGATCGCGTCGTGGTTGGGGAAGGGGTTCTCCTCGTAGAAGGACTTGACGACGTGCGTGTCGTCCGGGCCGTCGGAGGCGGAGTCCGTCGGGACGAGGAGGAGGGGCAGACCGTCCTCCACGGGGAAGGACCGGGGGCAGCGTGGACAGGAGAGGGACGTCGGGCCCGCCTCCAGCCGACCGGCGCAGGCGGGGCACGCGATCAGGTCGGCGGCCCAGGGGGGGAGGCGGTAGGGATCCACGCTTCGACCTGCGCCCCGTCGCGCGGACTCGAGGGAAGGCGGGACACCCCCCCCTCAGAAGAGGGTGTAGACGAGATAGCCGGCGGGCGTCTCCCCGAGGACCACGACGGCCGAGACGAGGAGGAGGACGAGAATCAGCGGGAGCAGCCAGTAGGCTCGCTTCGCTCGCAGGAACCCCCACACCTCGGCGACGATCGGTCGACGGCGCACTTGGTCGAGTCGGACATCGCGCGGATCCGGCTTCATGTCGGGCCTCCGGGGCAGATCAAGCATACTGTCGGTCCATGTGGCGCATAGGCTCGGTCGCGCCCGCTTGCGCCCTCCGGTAGCTCCCCCCCTCCGCACGGCTCCCGAGCCCGAACTGCCCCCGGAGGCTGCCGCGTCTCCACCACCCGATCGGCGTCACGGCGGCGAAACAGAAGAGGAGGAGGGCGAGCGCCGCCACGAGCCAGCCGATGCGCTCGACGATCGGATCGAGGAGCGCCTTCGGTCCCCGGAGCGCCCGGGGGGCGAGCGCCGCTCCGGCGAGGAGGAGACCGGCGAGGCCCGCAAGGATCGGCATTGCGACGGGCCGTTGGCGGGAGACCCAGGCGAGCAGGAGAAGCGGCGCGGCGAGGGCGACCGCCCAGATCCTGAGTTCCCGGATGGTCGACTTCCTCGCGTTCATGCCCCCTCCGCGAAGCGCCTCGACCGGTCCGGGTCGTCGAGGAGGGCAGGCTGGCCGCGCTTCCCGAGGAGGAAGGGTCCGATCGCCAGGGCGTCCACACCGGTTCTCATGGAGCTGCGCCAAGCCTCGAGAGGGGTGCAGACGAGCGGCTCTCCCGGAAGCCGCAGGGGGGCCTGGAGGAGGACGGTGCACCCGGTCCGCGCCCGGAACGCCTGGAGCAGACCGTGGAGGACAGGGTTCTCCTCCCGCCGCACCACTTGCGGATAGGCCGATCCGTCGACCGAGGTGACGGCCGGCGGAGCGGTCGTCCCCTCGCCGAATTCCAGGACGCGGCCGCTGGCGACCTTTCCCCGGCTCCGCGGCGCGCGGACGGGCGTCGCCACGAGCCCGGGCTGGCCGCCGATCGCCGGCTCGAAGGACTCCGAACTCGCCTCGGCGAGGACGCTCGCCGTCGGAGGCGGGTACGACTCCCCGTACTCCACCTCGCGGTGGATCCGCGAGCGGATGTCCGCGCGCCGGGGGTCGGCGAGGATCGAGCGGTTCCCGAGCGCGCGCGGGCCGAGCTCCATTCGTCCCTGGAACCAGCCGACGATCTCCCCCCCGGCGAGCAGACCTGCGACGGCCTGCAGGATCTCCTCCCCCCCCAACCGCTTCGCCTTCGCGCCCGCGCGCGATCGGGACGGCGGCCACCTCCTCCTCACCGAATCCCGGCCCGAGGTAGGCGCCGCCCGGGTCCACGACACCGGGGGTCCGCTCCCTCTCGAGGAACCCGTGCCACGCGCAGAGCGCCGCGCCGGAATCCTCCGGCGCGGGCGGAATCCACAGGCGCCGGAAGGGACCTTCGCGGAGGAGCCGGCCCCTCACCGCCGCCCGCACGGCGGCGTCGCCGGCGAGCACGACGTCCTCCTCCCCGGTCAACTCGCGGAGGTGCCGAGCGGCGCGGAGAAAGGCTTCCTCGAGGACCTCGCGGAGCGAGCGCGCGAGGTCCATCCCGCGCCGGGCGACGAGCGTTCCCGGCGCGCGCGGCGGGCCGAAGAGGGACTCGAAGGCCCTGATCGCCTCGACGAACCTCGCCTCCCCCATCGGGGCGAGGTCGAGGAGGATTCGGTCCTCGGAACCGGTGGGGAAGCCGCAGGCT
>JAKEFM010000302.1 GCA_022616055.1 Planctomycetota bacterium | reverse complement strand
CCGCCGTCCCGACGGGGGAGGGCTTCTCCCCGCGAAGATCGCGGACGAGCCCCTCTCGACCTCGGGACGCGAGGGTCCTCCCTTCCACCTCGTGCTGCGAGACCCACGATACCCCCCCTTCCGGTTCTTCACCGACCCGCGCTACGCCCTCCTCCTCTCCGACACGTCGGTCTTCCGCTTCTTCCCGGTCGAGCCCGACGAGGGGGCCCTGGTCCCCGCGGTCTACACCGATCCCTCCCGATCCCCCGCCCTCGTCGAGAAGCGGGTGGGCCGCGGGAGGGTCGCCCTGATCCCGACCCGGGCCCGCCCCGAGTGGTGGCCCCTCGTCGAGCAGTGGTGGGTCGTCCCGCTCCTGTTCGACCTCCTGCGGCACCTCACGGCGCCGGAGGTGGGCGAGCTCGAGCGCGCGATCGGCGAGCCGCTGCGCCTCGTCTGCGAGCGTGCGCCGCTGCGGGCGTGGGTCACGGACGCGCTCGGGCGGCGCTCCCCCATCCCGGGGAGCGCGCGACCGGCCGGGCCGGACCGGTGGTCGATCCCCGAGGTCGGGGAGACGAGGAGGTCCGGGATCTACGCGATCGAGGTCGAGGTTCCCGGGCGCCTCGGCACGACGGAGACGCGGACGACCCGCTTCGCCGTGAACGTCGACCCCGAGGAGGGGGACCTCCGGCAGATCGAGGCCGCGGAGGCGGCCCTCTCCCCCTTCTTCCCGGGGGCGACCGTCGAGCTGGCGGGAGCGGAGGAGGAGCGGGACGAGAAGGAGGAGGAAGGGCGCGGGGAGTTCTGGCGCGCCTGCGCGGCGGCCTGCCTCGCATTCCTCCTCGCCGAGGCGGGGATGGCGGCCTTCTTCGGGAGGCGGAGGGCCTGAACCGTGATCCTCCCCTTCCAGACGGGGACCGAGAGCGAGTCGATCCGCTTCCTCGACGCTCCCCCCGCGTGGGTCGTCGCGCTCGCGATCGTCCCGGGGGCGATCCTCCTCGCCCGGTTCACGTACGGGTGGGGCCAGGTCGAGGGGCGGGCGCTGCGGCTGTTCCTGGCGGGGCTGCGCGCGACGGCCTTCCTCGCGCTCGCGGCCGTGCTTTTCCGACCGGTCGTCGAGAAGACGAGGTTCCTCGTCCGCCGGGCCCCCCTCGTCGTCCTCCTCGACGACTCGGCGAGCATGCAGCGGCGCGACTCCTATCCCGACGAGGAGGAGCGCGCCGGCGTCGCGCGGGCGGCGGCCCTCGCCGAGGGGGACGAGCCCGGGAACCACTCGCGGGCCGAACTCGCCGCGCGCGCGATGGAGCGGCGCATCGAGGGATGGCGACAGCGCTACGACGTCCGCCTGCTCCGCTTCGCCGAGGACGTCTCCGCCGTCGCCTCCCCCGCCGAGGTGACCGGCCGCGGCGACCGGACGCGGATCGGGGAGGCGATCGCCGCGGCGGTCGAGGAGGTGAGGGGCTCCCAGGCGAGCGGGATCGTCCTCGTGTCGGACGGGCGGAACACGGACGGGCGGGACCCGCGGGAGGCCGCCGCGCTGGCGGGGGCGGACCAGCTTCCGATCTACGCGGTCGGCGTCGGGGACGCGCGGTCGCCGAAGAACGCCTCGATCGAGATCGTCGAGGCCCCCGACCTCGCCCTCGAGAAGGACGAGGTCGCCGTCACCGTGCGGGTGCGCGGGAGCGGCTTCGACGGGCAGACGACCGAGATCTTCCTCCACCGGGCCGAGTCGGCCGACCTCCGGCCCGACTCCCTCGGGTCGATCCTCGCGGAGGCGGAGGCTCCCCTCGGCGGGGCGGGAGGGGAGCGGAGGATGCTCACCTTCTTCCCGGAGGAGCCGGGCGAGTACCGCCTCGTCGCCGCGATCCCCGTCCGGGAGGGGGAGACCGACGAGTCGGACAACCGGGCGGTCCGCATCCTGCGGGTCCGGCCGGAGAAGATCCGGGTCCTCTACGTCGAGGGGTACCCGCGGTGGGAGTACCGCTTCCTCAAGAACCTCCTCCTGCGGTCCGATCGCAACCTGCAGGTGCAGTGCTACCTCCTCTCGGCCACCCCCGACTTCCCCCAGGAGCACTCGAAGGGGCTCGAGCCGCTGCGGGAGGAGACCTTCCCCCGCACGAGGCGGGACCTCCTCGACCGCTACGACGTCGTCCTCCTCGGCGACGTCCCCCCGAGCGGCATCTCGGCGAACCTCCGCGAGAACGAGGAGTTCCACGCCGCGCTCAAGGGGTTCGTCGAGGCGGGCGGCGGGTTCGGCATGATCGCCGGGGAGTACGACTCCCCCCGCTCGTACGTCGGGACCCCGATCGAGGAGCTCCTCCCGGTCTCGATCGGGAGCGGGGACGAGGACCTCCTCGCGGGGCGCGACCCGACGGGCGAGTTCCTCGTCCGGCTCGAGAACCCCTCCGCCCCGCACGAGATCTGCCGGCTCCTCGGGGACGCCGACGCCAACCGCCGGCTCTGGGAGGAACCCGGCGGCCTGCGGGGGTTCCGGACCTACGTCCCCGTGCGCAAGGCCAAGCCGGGGGCGGAAGTCCTCTTCCGCCACCCGACCCGGGAGAACCGCTACGGCCCCCACGTCCTCGCCGCCGTCTCCTATCACCCCGAGGGGCGCACCTTCTTCATCGGGACGGACGAGTCCTGGCTCTGGCGCTACGTCTACGCCGACACCTACCACGAGCGGTTCTGGAGGAACGTCATCCGCTATCTCGCCCTCGGCCGGCTGAGGGGGGTCGACCGGCGCTACCGGATCGCGCCGGAGAAGTCGCGCTACGAGCTCTCCGAGCGCGTCGTGCTCGAGGCCCGCGTCCTCGACGCGGACTTCGCCCCGTCCTCCGCCCCCTCGCAGAAGGCCTTCCTCGTGTTCCCCGACGGCCACAAGGAGGAGGCGGTGCTCGACCGCTCGGCGGGCGAGGCGGGGGTCTACCGGGTCTCCTTCGTGGCGGGGATCCCCGGGCACTACGAGGCCTACCTCGCGGAGGGGGACGACCGGGAGGGGAAGCGGCTCGCGGGGGCCGACTTCGAGATCGTCATCCCCTCGCGGGAGCTCGCCGACCCGGTGCTAGACCGCGACGCCCTCGAGGCGGTGGCCCTCGCCTCGGGAGGGCGGTACTTTCCCCTGGCGAGGGTGCAGGAGCTCGATCGGCGGTTCGCGGGGGGAGGGGAGCTTCGCACCCCCCTCGCGACGGAGGTCCGCGACCTCTGGGACAGCGGCTGGGTGCTGGCCGGGGTCGTCGCCCTCCTCGCCGTAGAGTGGTTGATCCGCAAGCGGGTGCAGCTCCCGTGAAGATCCTCCGCCTCCTCCCCAACGCCGGCCTCGCCGCGGTCCTCCTCCCGGCCGCGCCTCAGGAGGACCTCCTCCCCCCCGGCTCCTCGATCGTCCGCGAGTCGCAGGAGGCGTTCCAGGCGCTCGCGGACGCGCAGCGGGCCGCCGCCGCGGAGGACTACGAGACCGCGGTGGCGCTCCTCCAGCGCGTGATCGACCGCGACGACTCCCACAGCGTCGCGATGGAGCCGCTCGGCGCGAACCTGGGGGCGGCGGCCGAGGCGGAGCGGCGGATCGGGGATCTTCCCCCCGAGGGGCGGGCGGCGTACGAGTCGGCCTACGGCGCGGTCGCGGCGCGCGCCCTCGAGGAGGCGCGGTCGAACCGGGACGAGAACGCGCTGCGCGCGCTCGCCGCGCGCCACTTCCACACCGAGGCGGGAGGGCGCGCGACCCTCCTCCTCGGGGACCTCGCCTTCGAGCGGGGAGATTTCCGGGCGGCCGGGCGCACCTACGCGCGGCTGCTCCGGCGCCCCGGTCGCGAGGCGGACGCCGACCTCCTCCTGCGCGAGGCGGCCGCCGCCCTCGCCCGCGGGGACCGCGCGACGGTCGACCGCCTCCGCTCGTCGCCGGGCGGCGAGGGGGAGGTGGGAGGCCGGAGGGTCGCCGTCGCCGACTTCCTCGATCAGGCGAGCCCCCCGACCGCGCCCCCGCGCCCCCTCCCTCCCCCGACCGCGACGGTGACCCTCCGGGAGCCGGCGTGGTCCTTCTCCCTCCTCCCCCTCTCGGAGGGCCCCGAGCAGCGCTACGCGCTCCCCTTCCAGAAGATCCCGAGGCCGGGCGTCGAGCGCCCCCTCAACCTCCTCCCCGCGGTGTCCGGCGGGAGCGTCTTCGTCACCGACTCGGTCCGGGTCTTCGGCCTCGACCTCCACTCGGGGATGCGGCGCTGGGAGTTCCCGGGGCCGGAGGACTGGGCGAGGACGCCGCACGACGTGGATTCCTTCCGGGATGCCCTGAATCCCTCGTACGTCGTCGCCCCCTGCGCCGACCGGGGAGTGGTCGCGGCGGCCCTCCAGGTTCCGCTGCGCCGCGCCGGGGACGGGACGGAGAACTTCCACCGGATCCCGATCCGCCACATCCTCCCCGCGCGCCGGCTCTTCGCGTTCGACGCGGCGACGGGCGCGCCCCTCTGGAGCCACTGGCGACCCGCGGTCGCGATCCTCGACATCGGCGCCTTCCAGGACCGGGCGACGGTGGCCGCCCCCCCCGTCACGGACGGGGACCGCGTCTACGCGCTGTCGGTCCTCTACGCGGGGAAGATCGACCTCTACGCCTGCGCCTACGACCTGCGCACGGGAGCGCCGGTGTGGCGGACGCCGCTCGTCTTCGGCTACATCCAGCAGAACATGTTCGGGCGCTGGCTCGTCGAGTACGCCGGCTCTCCCCCCCTCCTCGCCGACGGCGCCCTCTACGTCTCGACGAACCTCGGCTGGGTCGCCCGGCTCGACGCGGCGAGCGGCCGGATCGAGTGGATCGCCCGCTACGAGAAGATCCCCCAGGGCAAGCCGCAGGGGTACTCGGAGCCCGAGCGCCGGCCGAAGTGGGCGAACCGGGCCCCCGTCCTCGAGGGGGAGACGCTCTACGCGACCCCCCTCGACGGCCGCTACCTCTTCGCGTTCGACGCCCGCACGGGGACGGAGCGGTGGAAGGAGCCGATCTCGCACATCGGCTCCAGGTCCCAGGAGGGGCCCCTCTCGCTCGCCGGCGCGGGCGGGCGCCGCCTCCTCCTCCTCGGCGAGAGGCTCCACGGGTACCGCGTCTCCGAGGAGCCCGGCGAGGAGGTCCTGCGGGAGGAGTTCGACACGGGGAGCCCGATCCTCCTCCGCACGAAGGAGGCCTCTCGTCTGCCGGCGACGGCCCTCGCGGGGGACCGGATCCTCGTGGCGGCCGACGAGGGGCCCCGGGTGTTCGACGTCCCCTCCGGCAAGCGCGTCGCCTTCGCGCGGGAGCTGGTCTGGGACAGACGGGACGAGGAGATGGGGAACTTCACGGCCGCCGACGGGGTCCTCCTCTCGACCTCCGTCGACTCGGTCCACGCCTACTTCGACTGGGACGAGCTCCTCGCCTCCGCGCGATCGCGCCATCCCGACTCCCCCCGTCTCGCGGAGCTCCTGCGACGCCGCGGCGAGGTCCTCCTCGCCGCGGGGGACGGCGACGGAGCCGTCCAGACCCTGCGGGAGGCGGAGCGGATCCTCGCCGGACCCGCCCCGGAGAGCGCCCCCGCCTCGGCGCCCCGGACGGCTGGCTCGGGCGAGGTCCGCGGCGGCCTCTACCGCCTGCAGCTCGCCCTCGCCGACGCCGCCGAGCGCAAGGGGGATCCGGCCGCCGAGCGGGAGGCACTCCGCCGGGCGTCGCTCAGCGCGCCGAGCCGGGAGGAGCGGCTGGCCGCGCTCCTGCGCCTCGACGCCTCCTTCGCGGCGCGCTCGACCCCTGCCGACCGGATCGAGGAGGCCGAGGCCCTCGACCGCCTCGCGAGGGAGTTCGGCGACGAGGAGTGGGAGTTCCCCGGCAAGGGCCGGATCCCCGTCGGACTCCACGCGTGGATGCGCAAGAGCGCCCGCGGGGAGGAGGCGGGGGACTTCGAGGCGGCGATCGAGGCGCTCCGCCGCATCGTCTCCCGGTTCGCCGAGGTCGAGCTCGACGGCCGCAGCGCCCGCGCGCAGGCGCGCGAGCGGATGCTCCGCCTCCTCGCCAAGGCGCCGCCGGAGTACCGCGCCTCCTACGAGGCGGAGGCCGCGCGCCGGCTGGAGGCCGCGCGCCGGACCTCCGAGGAGGGGGCGCTCGAGGCGCTCGCGCGCGACTTCCCCGGCACCGTCGCGGCCCGCGAGGCGGCGCTCGCCGGGATCGACGCCTCCCTAGCGCGCGGCCAGTCCCTCCGCGCCCTGCGGGAGACGATCGCCCTCCTCGCCTCCCCGCTCGATCCCCCCTTGGAGGCCCGGGCGTCGCGCCGGCTCGCGGCCCTCGCCCGCCACATCGGGAACGCGCCCCTCGAGCGCGCCTCGCTCCGGCGCGCCGCCTCCCTCGCGGCGGACCTCCCCTCCGACTTCCCTCCCGACGGCGGGCGTCCCCTCCGCGAGATGGGGGTTCCCGACCCGCCGGGACCCCCCGCTCCGGAAGGTCCGGGCCCCTCGCCCGTCCACCTCGAGTCGGCCCGCCCCGCCAAGGCGATGCCCTCGTTCCTGCCTCTCGTCGGGGAGAGCGCCCGCGCCGCGGGCTACCTCTTCCTCGAGGCGGGGAGCGACCTCCTCGCCTACGCCCCCGCGCGGTCAGGGATCGGGGAGCCGATCTGGACCCGCTCCTTCGGGGAAGGGGGAGGCGGGGGGCTCCTCGACCGCGGCGTGTTCGCGGAGGGGAAGCTCCTCGTCGTCGAGGGGTCCCGCCTGCACGGGTTCGAGGCGTCGAGCGGGGCCGACGCCTTCGGCGCCCGGCCGCTCCCCTCCCCGCCGACCTCCCCCTCGCGCTTCGTCTACCGGGACGGGATCGTCGTCCTCTCCTGCGTCGGCTCCCGCCAGAACCTCCTCCTCGCCTTCGAGGTGGCGCGCGGGACGCCGCTGTGGTCCCTCCCCGTTCCGGGCCCCTTCGCCCCCGGGATCCTCGCCGGAGACGGGGAGGTGGTCCTCCTCCTCCCCGAGGGGCCGAAGGGGCGGGTCCTCCGCGTCGACCTCGCCTCGGGCGCCCCGCGCGGGGAGTTCGAGGTCGCCGAGGCCCTCGAGCGCTCGGAGCCGGCGCGGAACGCGGCGCTCGCGGGGAACTGGCTCCTCCTCGCCAACCTCGCCTCGAAGGTCTCCTCGGGCCCCGCGATCCTCGCCTACCGGCTCGACGGCGGAGCCCGCCATCCCATCCCGGCCCCTCCCGGCACGGCGCTCGAGGCCATCCTCCTCTCCCCCGCGGGGGCGCTCGCCGTCTTCGGCCGCTCCCGCGACGCGGCGCCCGGGGGCCGCGGGCTCGTCGCCCGGATCCTCCCCGAATCGGGATCGACCGCGCCCTTCTTCGACCTCCCGGGAGGGGCGGCCCTCCTCGGGTGCACCTCCTCGGAGCCCGAGGCCTCGGCGCTCCGCCGGTCGGAGCCCCCGTTCCCGATCGTCGTCCCGGTGGAGGAGGAGGCGCTCCTCTCCGTCTCCCGGGAGGGGAGCGGGATGGCCCGCCTCTCGCTCCACGAGGCGGGCACCGGCAGACTCCTCTGGAAGAAGGGGGGCTCCCCCTCTCCGCTGGGCTCCCTCCCCCGGCCTCCGATGCCCGTCCTCGGCGCCCACGCCCTCGCCCTCGTCGAGGCCCGCTCCGATCCTCCCTCCGTCGCCTTCCTCTCCCGGGCGGACGGGACCCGCCTGGGGACGCTCGACCTCAAGCGCGGAACCCCGAACCGCTCGATCGAGATGGCGTCGATCGGGGATCGCCTGGTGGTCCGCGACGGCAACGAACTGCGTCTCATCGGGAGCCGACGATGACGAACTTCCCCGCAGCCCTCCTCCTCCTCGCGACCGGCGCCGGGTCGCCCCCGGCGCAGGATCGTCCCGAACGGGAGGCCCCCTGGGAGATCACCCCGGAGGTCGTCCGGGGGGTCGATCGCGGCCTGGAGTGGCTCGCCCGCGCCCAGCGCCCGGACGGCTCCTGGTCGGGGGTCGTCGGCTACAAGCTCAACACCGGCTACAACCCCGTCCTCGACGACGCCCCCCACCTCGGCGTGACCTCCCTCGCCTGCATGTCCTTCATGGCGGGGGGGAACGTCCCCGGGCGCGGCCCCTACGCCGAGAAGATCGCCAAGGGGCTCGAGTGGGTCCTCTCCTCCGTCAGCGAGTCGGGCTACATCCGGGCGAACGAGTCGCGGATGTACGACCACGCCTTCGCGACCCTCCTCCTCGCCGAGATCTACGGGATGACCCACCACCCGGAGGTCGGGGAGAAGCTCCAGCGGGCCGTCGACCTCACGATCAAGAGCCAGAACGTCGAGGGGGGATGGCGCTACGAGCCCTTCGCCCCCGACTCCGACATGTCGATCACGGTCTGCCAGGTCGTGGCGCTGCGCGCGGCGCGCAACATCGGGATCCGCGTCCCGAAGTCGACGATCGACCGCGCGATCGAGTACGTCCGGATGAGCGCCGTCCGCGACGGACGGGGCGGGTTCTCCCCCTTCGAGTCGGACGAGCGGGGCTCCTTCCGCTACCAGCGGCTCCCCCAGAGCCGCTCCTCCTGGCCCCTCACGGCCGCCGGGCTCGTCACCCTCCACGGGGCGGGGGTGTACTCCGGGAGCGACATCGAGGCGGGGCTCGACTACCTGCGCCGGGAGATGGACCGCTTCTCCCTCAACTGGAGCCCCCAGGGGCACTACTTCTTCTGGTACGGGCACTACTACGCGGTCCAGGCCATGTACATCGCCGGAGGCGACTACTGGAAGCACTACTTCCAGCGCACGCGCGAGCTCCTCCTGCGCATGCAGCAGCCCGACGGCTCCTGGGAGAACGCCCAGGGCCCCGGCCCCAACTTCGCCACCGCCGTCGCCACCCTCGTCCTCCAGATCCCCTACCGCTACCTGCCGATCTTCCAGCGTTGACCGCTCCCCCGGACCTCTCGCGCCCGCTCGCCTCCCTCCGGAGGAGGATCCGGGTCCTCGCCCTCCTCCGGGGGGCCTCGTGGGTCCTGTCCGCCGCCGCCCTCCTCCTCGCGGCGGCCTACGCCCTCGACCGCGGGCTCGACCTCCCGCGCGGGGTGCGCCTCTCCTTCCTCGTCGGGAGCCTCGCCGCGCTCGCGACGCTCGCCTACCGCGGCCTCGCCCGGCCGCTCACGGCAAGCCTCCCGCCGACGGACATGGCGCTCATCGTCGAGCGGTCCTTCCCGGAGCTGCGCGAGCGGCTCGTGAGCGCGGTCCAGCTCGCCTCCCGCCCCTCCCCGCCCGGGGAGTCGGGGGCCCTCGTCGAGGAGCTGCGAGCCGTGGCGGCGAGCACCCTCCGTGAGCTCCCCCTGCGGCGGGCGCTGCGGCCCCGCGAGGCGTTCCTCTCCGCGGCGGGCGCGGTCGCCCTCCTCGGAGGAGCCGTCCTCGGACTCGCCCGCGACCGCGACGAGACCTCGGTCTTCCTCGCCCGCCTCCTCGGGATCGAGCGGGCCTGGCCCCGCCGGACCCACCTCGAGATCCTCCTCCCCGACCGGTCGGGGGGGCTCCAGGTCGAGCGCGACCGGGACGTCATCCGGGTGCGCCTCCCCCTCGGCACCGACCTCCCCGTCCGGGTCCTCGCGAAGGGGAAGGTCCCGCCGGAGGTGCGCCTCCACGTGCGAGGGGAGCGGCCCCGCGCGGCGACGCGGACCGGACCCGAGGAGTTCGTGCACACGTTCCGCTCGGTGATCGCCCCCTTCTCCTTCCACGCGACGGGGGGGGACGACACGGACGAGGACCCCACCGTCGTCGTGCGTCCCCACCGGCCCCCCGAGGTCGCCTCGACCTCCGTCGACCTCGAGTACCCTCCCTACACAGGGCTCGCCCCGGTGCACCGGGACGGGGGATCGTTCGAGGCCCCCGTCGGGACCCTCGCGCGCGTGACGGTCCACGGGACACCCGGGGCGAAGCGGGGGCTCCTGCGGTTCTTCCGGACGGGGAAGGAGCTCACCCTCGAGGCACTGGCGCAGGAGGCCTCGTTCGCGGCCTCCTTCGGCGTGGAGGAGTCGGACCGGTACCTCGCCCTCCTCGAGGACGACGAGGGTCTGCGCACGGCCCAGCCCGCCGTCTTCACCGTGACCGCGCTCCCCGACCGGCGGCCGGAGCTGCGGGTGTTCGCCCCCGACCGCGCGGAGCTGGACGTGACCCCGAACGGGGCGATCCCCGTGCGCGCGGCGGCGAAGGACGACTTCGGCGTGCAGGCCCTCGACCTGCGGATCGGGGTGGGCGAGACGCCTCCGGAGACCGTCTCCCTCCTCGCCCCCGGGCCGGACTCGAAGCCCCGGGCCCCCGCGCGGGAGGTGGCCGGCGCCCGCCGCATCGAGATCTCCGCGATCGCCGTCCGGGAGGGGGAGGGGACGCGCGCCCCGCGGGAGGGGGATTCGGTCCTCTTCCTGGTCGAGGCGCTCGACAACCGGCCCGAGCCCAACCGCGCCGAATCGCCGCGCTTCCGCGCCCTCGTCCAGTCCCCCGTCGAGATCCTCCGAAAGCTCAACGACGGGATCGCCCGGGTGCGGGAGGAGGTCGAGGCCCTCGGCCGCCTCCAGCGCGAGAAGATCGACCGGCTGAACGACCTCCTCGCCGCCCTCGAGGGGGACGCCCGGGCCGCGACGGAGCGGCACTCCTTCGTGAGCGCGGCCGTCGGGCAGGCGCGGGTCGGCTCCCAGGCCCGGCGGATCGAGGGGGACTTCCTCCGGGCATTCGAGACGGGCGCGTTCAACCGCCTCGACCGCAACGCCGACGCCGCGATCCTCGCCCTCGAGGCCCTCGACGCCGAGCTCGCCGACCGCGCCGGGGATCGCGCCCGGGGGAGCGAGGAGGGCTCCCTCCTCGGCGCCCGCGCGGAGGGGCTCCTCCGCCGCCGGGACTCGGGGGAGCTCGGATCCCTCGAGTTCCTCGGGAAGTTCCTCGACATGCTCGACCTGGCGCGCCAGATCGCCGAGAGACTCTCCCCCGAGGCGACGGCGGCCCTCGAGGACGCCTCCACCGCCGTCGAGGCCTCCCGCACCCGCGACCGGCTGGCCGCCGCCCGCGCCGCGCAGGACGAGGTCCTGGCGACGATCGACAGGCTCCTCCTTCTCCTCGGGGAGTGGGACAATTACCAGGCCGTCGTGGGGCTCGCCCGGGAGATCCTCGAGCGGCAGAAAGCCCTGAACCAGCAGACTAAGGAATGGACGAGGAACCGCTGATGAACCCCGAGAAGCGAAGCTCGCGCGGTCCGCGGAGGGGCGGGTCCGCCCTCGTCCTCCTCCTCCTCCTCCTCCTCCCGGCCCCCCCCGCCGCGGCGCAGTCGGACGCGAGGCTGAAGGCGATCGCCGAGCAGCAGGCGATGCTGCGCCGGCGCGTCGAGGGGCTGCGCCAGAAGATGGAGGGGCTCGGCCGTCGCCTCGACTCGGAGGGGCGGACGCACGCCGCCGAGCTGCTGCGCCGCGGGGTCGAGCGCCTCGCCCGGGAGACGGGGCCGGCGGGAGAGACCAAGACGATCGAGACGAGGATGGCGGAGATCGCCGACAGCCTCTCCCGGGAGCTCCCCGGCCAGGTGCTCGACGACCAGCAGCGGGTCATCACCGACCTCGAGGAGCTCCTGACGATCCTCCTCGACCGCCAGGACCTCGAGCGGCTCGAGAAGGCCCTCGCCGAGTACCAGGAGGACGTCGCCAACCTCGAGCGCCTGCGGGCGGAGGAGTCTCAGCTGCTCAAGGAGACCCGCGAGCTCGGGGAGCGCGGCGCCTCCGCCGAGGAGCGTGACGCGGCCGCCGCCCTCGAGGAGCTGGCGCGCGAGGAGCGCGCGATCGAGAGCGCCTCCCGCGCCCTGCGCGAGAACCTCCGCAGCCTCGAGAAGGTCGCGGGGGAGCTCGACGCCCTCGTCCGCGCCCAGGAGCGCCTCCTCCCGGCGATCCAGGGGGCCTCCAAGGGAGAGGAGGGCTCGGCCACCGCCGACCTCCTCCAGCGAGCCCGCGTCCTCGCCCAGGCGCTCGCCCGCGCCCGCGCGCTCGCCGAGGCGAAGGCCGCGGCCTCCGCGGCCGCCTCGCGCGCGAGCCGGGCGGAGTCGCGAGCGGCGTCCGGCGAGATCTCCGCGGAGGAGGCCGCGCGCGAGAAGGAGGCCGCCGCCGCCCAGGCTCGTGAGGCGGCGCGCGAGGCGGCCCGCGCGGGACGGCCGGGCTCCGAGGCCACCTCCCGAGAGGCCGCCTCCGCGCTCGAGAAGGTCGGCCAGGCGCTCGCCTCCTCCGGCCAGGGGAAGGAGGTCGAGCGCGCCCTCGAGGACCTCGCCGCGATCGAGCGGGAGGCCTCGGAGCGGGCGAAGGCCGCGGCCTCGGGATTCGAGCGGGAGGCGAGCTCCCGCGCGCCCGAGGCGGGCTCCGCGAAGGAGGCCGCCGAGTCGGCCGCGAAGGCTTCGGCGAAGGCGGGCGAGGCCCTCGACAAGGGGGACGCGGCCGCCGCGGAGCAGGCGGCGCGGGAGGCCCTCGAGGCGCTCGAGCAGGCCGGCGGCGGGGAGACCGACCCCGCCTCCCTGGCGCGCGAGGAGCGCAAGATCGGGGAGCGGGCCGCCGAGGCCGCGAAGGCCCTGGAGGGAGCCTCCGCGTCGGAGTCTTCCGGGCAGGCCTCGGACCAGGCGCGGGGGGCCTCCTCCTCCCTCGCCCGGGCGGCGAGCGAGCTCGAGTCGACCGATCCCGCGAAGGCCGGCCCCCCGGCGGAGGAGGCGCTCGAGCGCCTGAAGAGCGCCCGCGAGGCGGCGAAGCGCGCCCTCGAGGAGGAGCGCGCGGGGATCCGCTCCCGCGAGGAGCCCCTCGCCGAGCGCGAGGAAGCCCTCGCCGAGCGCGCCCGCTCCCTCGCCGAGGCGATCGGCGGCCGCGAGGGGCTCACCCCCCGCCAACGGGAGGGGGCCTCGAAGGCGACGGCGGAGTCCTCCCGGGCGATGGAGGAGGGGGCGCGGGCCACGCGCGAGGGGGAGGAGGCCCGCGCCTCCGCTTCCCGCTCCGCAGCCCTCGACGCCCTCGCGCGGGCGCGCCGCTCCCTCTCCGAGTCGAGGAACGTCGGGGAGACCGCCCCGGAGGAGGCGAAGAAGCTCGCGCAGCGGCAGCGGGAGATCCGGGAGCAGATCCTCGAGCTCGCGCGCCGCCTCAAGGAGAAGCCCAACCGCCCCCGGCCGAAGAGCCTCGACAGCGCGGGCGCCTCCGCGGAGGAGGCGGCCGATTCCCTCGACCGGGGCGACCTCGGCGAGGCGGAGCCGAAGGAGGAAGAGACGGAGAAGTACCTCGCGCAGGCCCGCGACGAGGTCGAGCAGGAGCGCAGCCGCTACCTCCGCCTGCGGGAGGAGGAGCTCCTCTTCAAGATCGGGGACGAGCTCGCCTCGATGATCAAGGCGCACGACGAGGCCCGCGCCCGGACCGCCGCCCTCGACGGGGAGCGCCGGGAGGCGGGGGACCTCACGCGCGCGATGAAGGTCGGGCTCCGCAAGACCGCGGAGGCCGAGAAGCAGGTCGCCGAGGACTGCGCGCGCGTCGGCAAGGCCCTCGCCGAGGAGGAGGCGAAGGTCTTCGCGTTCCTCCTCGGCTCGAACGAGGAGGACCTCCGCGGGATCGCGGAGAGCCTGGGGGCCCCCGAGTTCGCCACGGACGAGCGCGTCCAGGGACTCCAGGAGGACGTCGCCGACCGGTTCGCGAAGCTCCGGGAGGCCCTGAAGGACGAGATCCGGCGCCGCGAGCGGCCGCCGGAGCAGGGGACGAACGAGGGCTCGCGGCGAAACCGCCTCGTCCCCGACCTCGCCGAGCTGAAGATGCTGAAGCAGCTCGAGGAGGAGGCCCTCGATCGGACCCAGGCGTTCGGCCGCCGCCTCGAGTTCCTCGAGGGGGAGGAGGACGCCTTCACCCGCGGGGAGCTCACCCGGCTCGCCCACCGCCACAACCGCATCACCGAGCTCTTCCAGGAATTCATGCTCCGACTCGGGCACAAGCCCGGGGAGCCGGAGGACGCCGACGCCAAGGGGGAGGAAGGCTCCCCCCCCGACGGCCCTCCGAGGAGACTCCGATGAACGCCCCTCTCGCGCGGATCCCGACCCTCTTCCTCCCCTTCCTCCTCCTCGCCCCGGCCGCCTTCCCGCAGGAGCCGGAGGAGGGGGTGAAGGAGGACCTCACGCGGCTCTTCGACCAGGTCCACAAGGACTTGAAGGAGATCGACCGCCTCCTCCTCGAGGCCGGCGACGACCGGGAGGCGGCGGAGAAGAGCGCGGAGGCCGTCGCCGGGATGAAGAAGCTCCTCGAGCGCGTCCAGGGGCACGGCCAGTCCGCCGTGAAGGCGATCGAGGAGATCCTGCGCAAGGCGCCGACCTGAAGCAGCTGCGGCGGCTCCGGTCGGCAGCCGCAGGACTCCTCGAAGCAGCCGAAGGACCCCCAGGGGAACCGCCCGCAGGAGCGGGAGAAGACCCCGCGCAATCCGGGCGACGCGCCGCGGACCTCCGAGGGCAACCCCGAGGACCCGGGGAAGGAGGAACGGATGCCTCCGGACCAGCGTCCCCGCGGGGAGCGGCACCGCCCCCCCGCCAAGGTCAGCCCCGCCGACCTCCTCCACGGCCAGTGGGGAGACCTTCCCGAGAAGGAGCAGGAGTTCCTCCTGAACCCCTCCTCCGACCAGCTCCCGGTCCGGTACCGCCGCTACATCGAGGAGTACTTCCAGAAGGTGCAGAAGGCGCAGACGCCGCGCTGATCGCCCCGGTGCTCTCCTTCCTCCTCGCCGCGCTCCTCCTCGGGGCCTCCCCCGACGAGAAGCAGCGCCCGCCGGGCGACGCGCCGTCCCCGGAGGCCGCCTCGCGCCCCGCCCTCTCCCGCTCGGACGGGGAGCGGACGGCGAGGGCCATCCGCCGGGGGCTCGGGGCGCTGCGGAGGGAGATGGAGAAGGCCGAGGACGGGGCCGTCCCCCGCGGCGAGGCGGAGGAGTACGCCCCCGTCGGGGTGACGGCGCTTGCGGCCCTCGCCTTCCTCGGCGACGGGACGGCGCAGGAGCGGGGGCTCCACGCCCCGGTCCTCGAGCGGGCGCTCCGCTACCTCCTCGCGAAGTCGGACCGCTCCGGGAGTCCCCGGGACGGCTACATCGCCACGGACGGGGACACCCTCTCGAAGATGCACGGCCACGGCTACGCGACGCTCGCCCTCGCCGAGGCGTACGGGATGTTCCGGCCGCGCGTCGGCCGGGAGGGGCACGAGCCGATCCGGGAGAGCCTCGAGCGGGCGGTCCGGCTGATCGAGCGCTCCCAGGGGGAGACGGGGGGCTGGTACTACGAGCCCGAGCGTTCCCTCGAGCACGAGGGGTCGGTCACCGTCTGCCTCATCCAGGCGCTGCGCGCCGCGCGCAACGCGGGGATCGCCGTGAACAAGAAGGTGATCGACGACGCCCTCGACTACCTCCGGCGGTCCCAGAGGAGCGACGGCTCCTTCCGCTACCACCTCGGCAGCGACCAGACCTCACCGGCCCTCACCGCCGCGGGCGTGGCGACGCTCCAGGCGATGGGGGAGTACGGCTCCGAGGCGGTCGAGTCGGGGATCGGCTGCCTCCTCCGCTGGACGGAGGGGACCTCCCTCGCCTCCTTCGGCGGCGCGAGCGCTTTCCCGCAGTACCAGCGCTTCTACACGGCGCAGGCCTTCTTCCACTACCGCGACCCGCAGGTCTTCGAGCGGTGGTTCCGTGGCGAGAGGGACCGGCTCCTTCGGACGCAGGAGGAAGACGGGACGTGGGAGGAGCGTTCGACCTTCGGCGTCGCCTACACGACGGCGACGAACGTCCTCGTCCTCGAGATCCCGCTCGGCCTGCTGCCGATCTTCCAGCGCTAGCCGAGCTCGAGCGCGGCGAACGGCCTTCCGAGGCGGGCGTACTCCCCGCGCCTCCGGAGGAGATCGACTCGAGCCGCGCCCTCGGAACGGAGGAGCAGGACCGAGGGAGAGACTTCCTGGGACACGCCGGGCGGCAGCACCCGGGTGGAGCGATCCCCCGGGCTCGTAGCCAGGGCTTCGTTCATCGCCCCCTGGCGGTAGCCGCGCAGGTCGACCGCAGCCCGCGCGTAGCCGGACTCCCTCGCCGCGGCGAGGATCGCCGGGCCGTCTCGGAGGACGGCGTCCTCGATCCGGTCGGGCGAGACCTCGATCCGGGCGAGGTCGCCGTGGTGGCGAACCCGGACGATCGGGTAGCCGAGCGCGTGGAGCCGGCGCTCGAGCGCGCCGATCCTCTCGAGGGCCTCGGCCGTGACCGGAGTCCCGAACGGGACGCGGGAGGAGAGGCAGGCCGAGGCGGGGCGCTCGGAATTGGGGAGGCCCGCCTCCCGCGCGTACCGGCGGACGTCCTCCTTCGTGAAGCCCGCCGCGACGAGCGGGGCGAGGACGCGGAACTCCCCCGCCGCCTTCGCCCCCGGGCGGACGTCGCGGAGATCGTCGGTGATCGCCCCGTACGCGATCGCCCCGATCCCGCGCCCGCGGGCGATCCCCTCCATCACGGAGAAGAGCTCGCTCTTGCAGAAGTAGCAGCGGTTGCCGTCGTTCCTCGCGTAGCGCGGGTCCTCCAGTTCCCGCGTCTCGACCCGGACGTGCTCGACCCCCGCGCGGGCGGCGACCTCCGCGGCGATCTCGATCTCCTCGGCCGGGACCGACGGGGAAACGGCGGTCACCGCGATCGCCCGCCGGCCCAGGGCGGAGCCCGAGGCGAAGGCGAGGGCGCTCGAGTCGACGCCGCCCGAGAGGGCGACGGCGACGGAGGGGAGCGCGCCCAGGTCCGCGCGCAGGCGCGCGACCTTGCCGGGGTAGCCGTCGTTCGAGTCCGTCACGGGGGGATTGTCGGCCGCGAACGCCTCCGGCGCAAAGTCAGCGGGCCTCCGCTCCCCCGACGAACGTGGCGAGCACCTTCGCGGAGAGGATCTCGCGCGGGGCCACGGCGAGGGGATCGCGGTCGAGCACGACGAAGTCGGCGAGCTTCCCCGGCGCGAGGGAGCCCTTCTCCCCTTCCTCGAACGCGGCGGCGGCGGCGTCCAAGGTGAAGGAGCGAAGCGCCTCCTCGGGCGTCATCTTCTGGGACGCGTCGAAGGGAGCCCCGCCCGACTCCGGCTCGCGCGAGATCGCGGCGAAGAGACCCTTCCTCGGGTCGTGGGACTCGACGGGGAAGTCCGAGCCCGCGGGGATCCGGCAGCCCGCCTCGAGGAAGCGGCGCCAGGCGTAGGCCCCCTTCATGCGCTCCGGTCCGACCCGCGCGGGCGCCCAGGGGCCGTCGGACGTGGCGTGGGTCGGCTGCATCGAGGGGATCACGCCGAGCCTCGGGAACCGCGGGAGGTCCTGGAGCGAGACGACCTGCGCGTGCTCGATCCGCCAGCGGAGGTCCGGCCGCGACTTCCCCCCCCACGACTTCTCGAACGCGTCGAGGACGCCTCGGTTCCCGCGGTCCCCGATCGCGTGGACGCAGACCTGGATCTCGCGCGCGAGAGCCTCGCGGCACAGGGCCTCGACCCGCTCGGGCGGGGTCGTGAGCAGGCCCCGGTTCCCGGGATCGTCCGCGTAGTCCTCGAGGAGCGCCGCCCCGCGCGAGCCGAGGGCGCCGTCGGCGACGATCTTGATCGCGCGGGTGGTGAGGACGCCCTTGCGCCCCACCTCGCGCAGGGCGCTCCACCGCTCCGGCGGGACCGTGTCGCCCGCGAACATGGCATAGACGCGCAGGCGCAGCGCCCCCGAGTCGGCGAGCTCGCGGTAGACGGACACCGTATCCTCCCCCACTCCCGCGTCGTGGACGCCGGTGAGGCCCGACTTCAGGCATTCCGCCTGGGCCCGGAGGATCCAGCGGCGCAGGTCCTCCCTCGACGGAGAGGGGATCTTCCGGGAGACGAGGGCCATCGCGTCGTCGACGAAAACGCCGCTCGGTGTGCCGTCCTCGAGCCGGTGGACCTTCCCCCCGGGCGGGTCGGCGGCCGAGGCGTCGAGGCCGGCCTCCCGCAGCGCCGCGGCGTTCGCGAGGCCGGCATGGCCGTCGACCCGGGAGAGCCAGACGGGATGCTCGGGAACGGCGGTCGAGAGCGCGCGGTGGTCGGGGAAGGCCTTCGCCGCCCAGTCGTTCTGGTCCCAGCCGCGGCCGAGGATCCAGCGACCCGGAGGCGTCGATCGCGCCCGCTCGGCCACACGCGAGATCACCTCCTCGTAGGAGCGCGTCCCGACGAGGTCGACCGTCTCGAGGCTCTGGCCGAGGGAGGCGAAGTGCGCGTGGGCGTCGATCAGCCCCGGGACGACCGTCGCCCCCGGGAACTCGAGGACCCGGGTGTCCGGGCCGAGGAGGGACGCGACGTCGGCCTCCTCCCCCACCGCGACGATCCGGTCCCCGCGCACCGCGAGGACCTTCGCGGCCGGGCGGGCGGGATCGAGGGTGTGGATCCGTCCCGCCCGGAGGACGATGTCCGCGGAATCCGAGTTCCCGGAGACGAGCACGGCGAGGAGGGGCGCGAGCACGGGGGCGGGGCGATCAGCGCAGGACGACGGCCGTCCCGCTCGCGGAGACCATCAGCATCCCGTTCGCCTGGCCGAGGACCTCGTAGTCGAGATCGACGCCGACGACGGCGTTCGCGCCGAGCTCGGAGGCCCTCTCGGTCAGCTCGTCGAGGGCGACCTTCCGCGCGTCGGAGAGGACCTTCTCGTAGGCGGCGGACCGCCCGCCGACGAGGTCGCGGATGCCCGCGAAGAAGTCCTTGAAGAGGTTCGCGCCGAGGATCGCCTCGCCCGTGACGATCCCCCGGTACTGGGAGATCGTCTTCCCTTCGACGCTCGGTGTCGTCGTCACGATCATCGGAGATCCTCCGGACTGCCGCAGCGGCGGACGGGATCGTAGCGCGGGTAGGGCGCCCTCCCAGGGGTCCTCCAGGGTCGTTTTTTTCCGACGCACTCTCGAAAAAGCGACGACGCGGAGGGGGAACCGGCGGTGCGCCGGGACGACCCGGGGGGGTTCGCCTCTTGCTGGGCCGGATCCCGCCTCCCCCCCTCGCCATGGACCGTGGCCGTCCCGTGGATGCGGAACTCCCTCCCCCCGACCCCTGGCGCGTCAAGGTCGTCGAGCCGGTCCCCTTCCCCACTCGCGCGGAGCGGCAGGCCGCGCTCCGGAGGGCCGGCTGGAACCTCTTCCGGCTCCCCGCCTCGAAGGTCACCGTCGACCTCCTCACCGACAGCGGAGTCTCGGCGATGTCGGCGGCGCAGTGGTCCGGCCTGATGCGGGGCGAGGAGGCCTACGCCGGCTCGGCCTCCTTCGACCGGTTCGAGGCGGCGGTCCGGGAGGTCACGGGATTCCCGGAGGTGCTCCCCACCCACCAGGGGCGCGGGGCGGAGAAGGTCCTCTTCGAGGTCCTCGCGCGGCCGGGGTCGGTCGTCCCGGGGAACACGCACTTCGACACGACGCGCGCCCACATCGAGCACGCCGGAGCGCTCGCCCTCGACCTCCCCGCGCCCGAGGCGGGCGACCTCGCCTCCGCCTTCCCCTTCAAGGGGAACCTCGACGTCCGCGCCCTCGAGCGCGCCCTCTCGCGAGCGGGGGCGGCGCGGGCGCCGCTCGTGCTCGTCACGATGACGAACAACACGGCGGGAGGGCATCCGGTCTCCCTCGGGAACCTGCGGGAGGTGCGCTCGGCCTGCGACCGCTTCGGGGTCCCCCTCTTCCTCGACGCCGCCCGCTTCGCGGAGAACGCCTGGCTCGCCCGGGAACGCGACCCCGCGCTCCGGGGGCGAACGATCCGGGAGATCGCGCGGACCTACTTCGACCTCGCCGACGGCTGCACCTGCAGCGCGAAGAAGGACGCCCTCGTCAACGCGGGAGGGTTCCTCGCGTTCCGCGACCGGGCCCTGGCGGAGAAGGCGCGCCGCGTCCTCGTCCTCCACGAGGGGTTCCCGACCTACGGCGGCCTCGCCGCGCGCGACCTCGAGGCGATCGCGGTCGGCCTGCGCGAGGCGCTCGACGAACGCCACCTCGCCCACCGGGTCGGACAGGTGCACCGCCTGGGGGAGGCCCTCGAGTCGGCGGGGGTGCCCTGCGTCCGTCCATTCGGAGGCCACGCCGTGTTCGTCGACGCCGGGACCTTCCTTCCGCACCTCTCGCCGTTCCAGTTCCCGGGCCAGGCGCTCGGGTGCGCGCTCTACCTCGAGGCGGGCGTGCGCGGGGTCGAGGTGGGGAGCCTCATGTTCGGCGCTCCGAACGGCACCGACTCGCGGCCGCGACCCGAGCTCCTGCGACTCGCGATCCCCCGCCGGGTCTACAACGCCTCGCACCTCGACTACGTCGCGCACGCCTTCCGGAGGCTCGCCGCGAGGAGGGAGGCGATCGCCGGCCTGCGGATCCTCGAGGCGGGGGACGTGCTGCGCCACTTCACGGCGAGGCTCGCTCCTCTGCGGCCCGCCGACGCCGCGCGCGTCCGCGGGGACTGGCTGAGCCTGCCGCCGATCGACCCCCACGCGGCGAACGGCCGGCACCGCGCGGCGCGCTCGATCTCCCGCTTCCGCTTGCGTCGCTGAGGGGGGGGGTGGGCCGGTCGCGCTCCCTCCGGCTCCGCGGTCCCACCCGGCGCGAGGAGGTCATCGCGGTTCCCGCCGTCTCCGCCTCCCGCGGTCCGAGGTCCGCTTCCGGCGCGCCCGACCCCCGGGGCGAGGCGCCACGACCGACACGACGGACGCGGGAAGACCCCCGCACGCCTCCCGGATCGCCCGCTGGGCCTCGTCGAACGACACCCGGTCCGCCTTCTCGCGCAGGGCCTGATCCGCGACGCGCGACCAGGAGCGGAGGGCGGTCGCGTGGCTCCCCTTCTCCGTGTGGACCTCCGTCCCGAGGACGAGGGCGGCGCTCTCCAGCTCAAGTCGGGCGGCGGCGAGCGCCCGTCTCCCGAGCCGGCGACCCGCGTCCCAGCGGTCGAGGCGCAACTCGCCCGACCGCTCGACCGCCTCGAGGAGCCGGCGGGCACGCGGGGTGAGGCCTCGTTCGGCGAGGTCGCGCCAGCCCGGATCGGTCACGACTCGGAGCAGGGCCGGCCACAGCGCCCGGTGGACGAAGGTGACCTTCCCGTCGACGAGCTTGGTCGTCAGGACCTCGGGGGAGGAGGCGAGGGCCGAGGAGAACGCGAAGATCCGCCTCCCCGCGGGATGCCCCCACCAGCTCCCTCGGATCGCACCTCCGGCGACGGTCTCGACCACGGAGGGGATCCCGGCGACGCGCGTGAGGGTGACGACGGGGTGCCGGCGGAGGAGGGAGACCGGGTCGCCGGCGAGCGCCGGAGAGACCCTTTCCGGTTTCCTGGTCATGGGATAGGGTTCACGTCCCCGCGGTCGACCGAGACCCGGCGCCCACCGAGGTAGGGGCGAAGCGGATCGCGAAGGCGTCCGAAGAATCGAGCCATGTCTCCGATCTTCGCGCAAGTCGTCCTGTCCCTCTCCACCACCGGCAATCCCGGCCTCCTGGTCCTCCCCGGCCCGGTCGTCGTTCCGCCGGACCTGGAAGTCCAGGTTTCCGGGTCCTGGCCCCTCCGGGTCGTGGTCCTCGGCGACTTCTACATCGCTGGGACGATCCGGGCCGACGGCCGGCCGGGTGAGGCCCACTCCTTGGAACCGACCGCAGGCGGCGGAGCCGGAGGTCCGGGCGGCGCTCCCGGACAGACGGGCTTTCGCGGCCTCGGACACTGGCCCGGCTGCGGCGGCGCCCCCGGCCTGGGAGGTGGAGGCGCTGGCTTCGGGACCGACGGAGGGACGGGCGGGAACTACTGGGGTTTCTGCGCGCAGGGGCCCGACGGCGGGCTGACGGGGGGCGACGCGCTCCTCTCCCAGACGCGAGGAGGCGCGGGAGGCGGGGGAGGCGGCGGCGGGCAAACGAGCCCCGCGGGATGGGGTGGAGGCGGCGGCGGAGGGCTCTACCTCGTCTGCACCGGAACTCTCACCGTCACCGGAACCGTCTCGGCCCGGGGGGGGGACGGAGAGGCGGGAGCGGGAACCGCCGGCGGGGGCGGCGGCGGATCCGGCGGCGCGAGCCGCGTGCGGGGGCTGGCGGACGTGTCGGTCCAGCGGGGGGCTCCGATCGACGTGGGGGGAGGGGAGGG
>JAKEFM010000301.1 GCA_022616055.1 Planctomycetota bacterium | reverse complement strand
GCGACGACGTTGCGCAGCGCCTCGTCGATCGCGGAGGCGGCCATCGCGTAGGGGTCGATCCGGCCGAGGCGGGGCCGGATCCCGCAGCCGAGCGCGACCCCCTGCTTCTCCCCCGGAAGCGGGGCGAGGATCGCGGCGTCGGCGGGCGCTTCCCGGGTCGGCCCGACAAGGGGCTTTCCCGCGCTGCCGGCCTGAACCTCGTGGTCGTATTGCCGGACGATCCACTCCTTGCTCGCCACGTCGGGATGGGCGAGGAGCACGAGGAGGTCCTCCCCGTAGTCCTCCCTGGGTGAGAGTTCGGGGTCCGCGCCGCCCGGATCGTTCCAGGTCGCGCGCCGGCTCGGCCGCGGGCATCCCCCGTGCAGGAACCGCAGGTCGAGGTCGCCGAAGACCTCCCCCCGGAACCGGACCTCGAGGCGGCCCGTCGGACGGAATCGACCGATCGCCGCCGCCTCGACCTCCTCCTCCGCGAAGATCCGCAGGAGCGCCTCCAACTCTCCCGGCGGCACGGCGAGGACCATCCGCTCCTGGGCCTCCGAGACCCAGATCTCCGCGGGGGTGAGACCGGGATACTTGAGGGGGACGGACTCGAGGTCGACCTCGGCGCCGATCCCCTCCGCCATTTCGCCGACCGCGGAGGAGAGCCCCCCGGCCCCGCAGTCCGTGATCGAGTCGAAGAGCCCCTCGTCCCGGGCGCGGAGGACCGCCTCGATCAGCTTCTTCTCCGTGATCGGATCGCCGATCTGGACGACGCTCCCCGGGAGGGCGGCGTGGAGGGCGTCCGAGGAGAAGGTCGCGCCGTGGATCCCGTCCCGCCCGGTCCGCCCGCCGGCGAGGACGACGAGGTCGCCTTCCCGGGCCCCCTTCGCCGTCCGGTCGCGGGGGAGGATCCCGAGACACCCGCAGAAGACGAGGGGAGTCGCCGTGAAGCCGGGGTCGAAGAGGACCGCCCCGGCGACGGTCGGGACCCCGAGGCAGTTCCCGTAGTCCCGCACTCCCGCGACGACCCCCTTCAGGATCCGGCGCGGGTGGAGGACTCCGGGGGGGAGGCTCCCGGCGGGGAGATCGGGAGGGCCGACGCAGAAGACGTCCGTCGTCGCGATCGGGCGGGCCCCGAGTCCGGCTCCGAGGACGTCGCGGATCACTCCGCCGACCCCGGTGCCGGCTCCGCCGTAGGGTTCGAGAGCGGAGGGATGGTTGTGCGTCTCCGCCTTGAGGGCGAGGGCGTGCCGTTCGTCGAAGGCGACGATCCCCGCATTGTCCTTGAAGACGGACAGGCACCAGGGGGCGGCCACGGTCTCGGTCGCCTTGCGGATCGTCGAGGCGAAGAGGTCCTCGATCGTCTCGCGCCTCCCCTCCTCCTCGAGCTCGATCCGCCCGGTGAACGTCTTGTGCTTGCAGTGCTCCGACCACGTCTGCGCGATCGTCTCGAGCTCGAGGTCGCTCGGGTCGCGCTCGAGACCCTCGAAGTGGTCCCGGACCGCGCGCATCTCGGCGAGGCCGAGGGAGAGCATCCCCTCCTTCGAGATCCGCCGGAGGGCGGCGTCCCCCTCCCCGCGGAGGGGGATCGCGCGCCTCTCGAAGGGGCGCGGGGGGGGGTCCTCCGGCAGGTCGAGGGGAGCGAGCCCCGCCGTCACCGTCTCGATCGTCTCGTTCGCGAGCGTCCGGCGGACCGCGGCGAGGACCGAGGCGGGCTCCACCTCCCCCGAGAACTCGTAGCCCCGGAACGTCGCCGCGCGCTCGACCTCCACGCCGAGCAGGGCGAGGCCCCGCCGCACGCTCGCGGCGACGGGATCCATGACCCCGGGGTGGCGCCGGACGGTGACCCTCACGCCACGGGAGGCGGGGGGCGAGCCCGGGGAATGGAGGGCGAAGCTGTCGCCGATCGGATCGGCGAGGAGATCGGCGGCCGCCCGCTCGACGTCGGCGCGGGGGACGGAGGAGGGGAGGAGGTAGCCCCGGATCGACCGGACCGAGGTCACCCCCGAGAGACCCGACTCGCGGGCGGCGGCGAGGGCGGCGTCCCCCTCCGGGTCCGGGAGATCGTCCCGGTGGAAGACCTCGATCGCCCACGCGTTCGGCACGGACGCGCGAGGATAGCGATTCGCTCGGGGAGGAGGGAGGGGCGTACCGCCCCCGCGGGGGACAGGCTATTCTCTGGCGGGCGTCCCGGCGGGGCGCCCACCGGAATGAAGCATTCGACGGATCGCAGGGGCGAGGGGATCGACGGCGCCGGCCTCTCCTTCGAGCGCCCCATCCGCGAGCTCGAGCGCAAGATCGCGGAGCTCGAGAACCTCGCCGGCTCGACCCGCCTCGACCTCTACGGGGAGATCCGCCTGCTGAAGGAGCGCCTCGGGCGCCAGCTCGAGGAGACCTACGCCCGCCTCACCCCCTGGGAGCGGGTGAACGTCGCCCGCCACGCGGAGCGGCCCGTCTTCAGCGACTACGTCGCGGGGATGTGCGAGGACTTCTTCGAGCTGCAGGGGGACGGCGTCTTCGGGGAGGACCGGGCGATCGCGACGGGGCTCGCCCGGATCGGCCCCGAGAAAGTCCTCCTCGTCGGCCACCGCAAGGGGAAGACGACGAAGGAGCGGCTCCTGACGAACTTCGGCTGCGCGCACCCCGAGGGCTACCGCAAGGCGCTGCGCAAGATGCAGCTCGCCGTGAGGTTGCGCCTCCCGATCGTGTCCCTGATCAACACGCCGGGGGCCTACCCCGGCATCGGCGCCGAGGAGCGGGGCCAGGCCCGCGCGATCGCCGAGAACATCTACGGGATGTTCGCCCTGCGCACGCCGATCGTCTGCGTCGTGATCGGGGAGGGGGGGTCGGGAGGGGCGCTCGGAATCGGGGTGGGAGACCGGGTGATGATGCTCCAGAACGCCTACTACTCCGTCATCTCCCCGGAGGGGTGCGCCGCGATCCTCTGGAAGAGCGGGGAGAAGGCGCCGGAGGCGGCGAAGGCCCTCCGGCTCACGGCGGAGGACCTCCTCGAGCTGGGGGTGATCGACGAGATCATCCCGGAGCCGCTCGGAGGGGCCCACCGGGATCCCCCCGGGACCATCCGGACCGTCCGCGACCGGATCCTCCAGGTCCTCGCCGAACTCCGCGCCGTCCGGATGGAGGAGCTCCAGGAGCGGCGCTACCTGAAGTTCCGCAGGATGGGGGCTTTGGCCGCCTCGGGGGTCTAGGACCCAACGGCCGGCCCGGCCCGCACGTATGGGAAGCGTCGACTCGGGAGCGGGGGGAACGGGCTCCGGGGCGCGCAAGCCCCGGGGGACCGGCGACCTCCCCCTCCCGGCCGAACCTTCCGCGATGAACGCCGCCGCACCTCTCGTCCAGTTCCGTCCTTCAGCCCGCCCGACCCAGGTCCCCGGGGGGGGGGAGGCGGCGACCGACCACGACCTCATCCGCGGGATCCAGGCGGGCGAGGCCGACGCCTTCCGCGCCCTCTTCGAGCGCCACGAGCGCCGGGCCTACGGGATCGCCTACCAGATGGTGGGCAACGCCGAGGAGGCGGCGGACGTCGTCCAGGAGGCCTTCCTCCGCGTCCACCGGTCGATCGACCGGTTCGACTTCTCGAAGGCCTTCACGACCTGGCTCTACCGGATCGTCGTCAACCTCGCGATCGACGGCCTGCGCCGCGAGCGCCTGCGCCGGGACGTCGAGATCGGGGACTTCGAGGAGACGATCCCGGCCGGATCCTCCCCGGAGGCGCCCCTCGAGGTGGACGAGACGGTCCGTCTCGTCCGCTGCGCCCTCGACGCCCTCCCTCCCAAGTTCAAGGCCGTGATGGTGCTCCGGGACCTGCACGGGCTCTCGGGGAAGCAGATCGCCTCGGTCGTCGGGGCGACCCATGCCACCGTCCGCTGGCGGCTCCACCGCGCGCGCAAGGCCTTCCGGGTGCTCTGGGAGCGCAGCCGCGCCCGCCGGGGCCAGGGGGTCGAGGAATGAGCTGCCGACGCATCCGCCGCCTGCTCCCCTCCTTCGTCGGAGAGGATCTCCCGGGCCCGATCGCCACGCGACTCCGGGAGCACCTGCGGGATTGCCACCCCTGCGCGCGCGAGTTCGCCGCGGAGCGCGAGGCGCGCCTCGTCCTCCGGGAGAGCCTGCGGACGCCCGAGCCCCCCGCCGACCTCTGGCAGCGGATCGAGTCGCAGCTCGCCCCGGGGTCGGGAGTGGCGCGGCCCCTGCGTCGGCCCTTCCCCATCCGCCGCGTCGCGGCGGCCGGGATCCTCCTCGCCGCCACGCTCGCCGGTTCCCTCGCCTACTTCGGAACGGGAGGGAACGCCGCGTCTCCTCTCCCGGGGGCCGGGGACGGCGCGAGCGCGCTCCTCGAGCGAGGGGAGCGGAACGACGAGGGGGACTACCCCGGCTTCCTCCGCCCCGTTGGTGAGGGGGGGGCCGAGGCGCCGGAGTTCTTCACGATCCCGGTCGGCGACACCCTCCCCGTCTCCAACCCCGCCGGCGGGGTTCCGGCGGGGCCGCTCCCGACGCAGCTCCGGCCGGCGGCGTATCGCCCGATCCGCCGCGATTTCTGATGGGTCCGGCGCTGTCCCTCCTGCTCGCGGCGGGCCAGGAGATCGCTCCCGGCGGCCTCCTCGAGTCTCTCGAGAAGGACGTCGTGCGGGTCGTCGACCGCCTCCGCCCCTGCGTGGCGACGGTCGACGTCGACCGGCCCTTTCCCCTCCCGCCGCTCTCCCTCTCGGCCTTCCTCCTCGACACGGAGGGGACGGTCGTCACGGCGGGAGCCGCCCTCGAGGGGGCGCACCGGATCTCGGTGCGGTTCGTCGGCGGACGGTCCTACCGGGGG
The DNA here is from genome assembly GCA_022616055.1 of Planctomycetota bacterium. Lineage (GTDB taxonomy): Bacteria > Planctomycetota > UBA1135 > UBA1135 > JAKEFM01 > JAKEFM01. Next base: position 20,632 of record JAKEFM010000301.1, on the reverse strand, counting down.
GAGCTGGTCGGCCGCGGCCCCGAGAACCGGGTCGGCGTCCTCCGCATCCCCGCCACGAATCTGCCGGAGCCTCCTCTCGCGGAGTCCGCCACGCTCCGCCCCGGGTCCCTCGTCGTCGGCATCGGGAGTCCGTACGGGTTCCAGGCCTCGGTCTTCCTCGGCTGCGTGAGCGGATCGGATCGGAGCCTCGGCGGGATGCGCGGCCTCGTCCAGACGACGGTCCCCGTGAACCACGGCAACGCGGGCGGGGCCCTCGCGAACGCGCGCGGCGAGATCGTCGCGATGCTCGTCGGACCCTACGAGAGGAGCCGGGTGCTCGCCATCCGCATGCCCCCGACGGCGCCGGAGGCGGAGAAGGCTCCCGGCAAGAAGCGCCTGCCGACCCGCCGGGAGGAGGCTGACGAGGAGGACGAGGCGGAGAGCCGCCGCGGCGAGGTCGTCGTCCGGACGGAGGACCTCGCGGGGGCGATCCCCTCCGAGGGGATCCACTTCGCGCTTCCGATCGCCTGCGTCCGGGAGGACGCGCGGTCCGTCCTCGAGCGAACCGGGAGCGCCCACGGCCCCTCGGAGCGCCGGCGCTGGCTCGGCGTCTACCTCGAGCCCTCGATCGATCCGGCCCTCGCCTCCCACCTCGGCCTGGAGGAGGGGCGCGGGGTCCTCGTGCGGGAGGTCTACGCCGAGAGCCCCGCCGCGCAGGCGGACCTGCGGCCGCACGACATCCTCGTCTCGCTGGATGGCTCCCCCCTCGAGGCGGGAGCGGAGAGCCTGCGCCGGAGGCTCGACGCGAAGCCGGCCGGGAGCCGCGTGGAGTTCGAAATCGTGCGGCGCGGTCAGCCCGTGCGCCTCGCCGTGAAGCTGGAGTGACCCGGCGCCCGGGGCGCGGGGTCCAAGGAGTTCCTCGATCATGAAGCTCGCGCATACGTGCCTCGGTCTCCTCTCCCTATTCGGATCGGTCGCGCTCCTCCCGGGCCAGGGGACTCCCGCCGGGCCGAAGAACGGTCCCGCGCAGGACGGGGAGGTCGCGGGCTGGATCGAGGAGCTCGGCGCGTCCGACCACGAGGTGCGGGGGCGAGCCTGGGAATCCCTCCTCGACCGCGGCTCCGAGGTCCTGCGCGACCTCGACACGGCCGCCCGCGAGGGGAAGGACCCGGAGATCCGGTGGAACGCGCGCCTCCTCGCGCGCGAGATCCGCCGACAGGAGAAGCCGCACCGGGCCTCGGGCCGGTCGCACCCGATCCCCCCGGCTCCTCCGCGGGGGTTCGGCGCGGACGAGCCGCTCCTCCGGGAGTTCGAGAACCTGCGGCTGCGGATCGGGGACTTCGACGACCTGCACCGGCAGATGGAGGAGCTCCACCGGCGGCTCGAGGAGCAGTTCCGGAGCGCTCCCTCGGCGAGCGTCGACCGGCGGGGGAGCTCCGTGCGAATCGAGACGGGCGCCGACGGATCGGTCCACGTCGAGGTCACGGAGACGCGGGACGGCGAGCAGGAGACGAAGACCTACGACGCGGAGTCCTGGGAGGAGTTCCGCAGGAACTACCCCGAGGTCGCGGAGAAGTACGGGTTCGAAGGAAGCGGGGCATTCCAGTTCCACTTCGGCCCGGGAGGGGGCGCAGGGGCCTGGGGACAGGCCTCCCCGTTCTTCGCCGCCCCGGCCCCCATGGCCGGCCTCCTCGGCGGGCCTCGACTCGGGGTCCGTGTCGAGAAGCCGGCCGCGGAGGAGTCGAAGGCGGCGGGAGTCGAGGAGGGGGTCGGCCTCGTCGTCCGGTACGTCGAGCCCGGAAGCCTCGCCGAGGCGATGAAGATTCTCCCGGGAGACCTCCTGCTCCAGATCGAGGGCAAGCCGATCCGCGGGACGGAGACGATCCGGCGCGCGGTCGGCGCGGCGAAGGAGGGCGCCCCGGTGGCCGTGGAGGTCTTCCGGCCGGGGGAGGGGAGTCGGACCCTCTCCGCGCCCGCGCCGAAGCAGCGGACAGGTCGCGTCCGGGAGATCTAGCCGCCGCGGCTCCCCGACCGGGGGGCCACCTCGAGAATCGACGGCGACCCCGCGGGGACGGTCCGCGGGCACTCGGGTGGTCCGGGCTCGGGAAGCCGGGCGAACGTCACCCGGAGGAGATGGTGGCCGTGGAGGCGCCGCGCGATCCGCGCCGGGCCTCCCGGCTCGAGGATGGCCTCGAGCGGCACGAGGAGCACGGTCTCCGCCTCCGCCGGCCCGGACGCCAGTGCCCTGTCGAGCCCGACCTCCACCGCCGGTCGCGCCCGCGCCGCGGCGAGGATCGCCTCCTCGACCTCGCCGCCCTCGGCGGGGAGCCCCGAGTCGTTCACCGTGAAGAAGAGAAGGTAGGGAACAAGAGACTGGCCGGCGGACCCGAGGCCCTGGACCGCGGCGTTCCCGAGCCGGAAGAGCCCCTCGAGGACGAGGCGGAGGATCTGGATCGGGAGCGCGAGGAGGCCGCATCCTCCGCAGGGGAGGAGGAGGGCTCCGAGAGCGGCCGCGCGGAGCGCCCGGCGGCTCAAGAGCGCGATCGCGCGGCGGGAGGCCCCGGGACCGGGGCGTCGGCCCGCTCGCCTTCCTCCCACGCGCGGATCAGGTCGTAGGCGCGACGGACCTCGGGGGCGTCGAAGGAGAGGGAGGTCCTCCGGAGGAACTCCTGGAGGTCGGAGACCGCCCCCTCCCTCTCTCCCAGCTCCCCGCGACAACGGGCCCGGTTGTAGTACTCCTCCGGTCGGTCGGGGTCGAGCGAGAGCAGGGCGTCGAGCTCGACCGCCGCCTCCGCGTAGCGCCCCCTCTTGAAGAGGAGGTTCGCCGCCAAGCCGCGGCTCTCGACCTCCCGGACGAGGTTCTCCGCGAGTCGCTCCCGCGCGATCCTCTCGTCCTCCGCGGAGAGGCTGGGCTCCTCGAGCTTGCGCGTCCAGAACTGGCGGGAGGCGCGGGCCTGCTCGACGAACCGGGTCCCGCAGGCGAGGCTGCGCTCGGTCTCCCCCCGCAGGGCGTGGAGCTGCTGGAGGTTGTCGAGGGCGAGGGGGTGGGGGTCGAGCGGGTCGAGGGTGACCGTCTCCTCGAGGAGATCGACCGCCCTCGCGTACTTCTCCTCCGCCCGGCCCCGCAGGCGCGCCACTTCCTCCTTCGGGTCCTTCGAGGAGGCGGGCCGGATCTCGCCGCGCTCCATCCGCTCGGCCGTCTCCCGGAGGTAGTCCCCCTGGCGGCGCAGCGCGAGCCCGAGGCCGAGGGTCGCCTTGTACCAGCGCCGGCGGAAGAGCCCGCCGCCCGCGACCTGCTCGAGGTAGCCCTCCGCCTTGTAGACGTCCTCCAGCGTCCCCCGCTTGAGGTGGATCCAGCCGAGGAGGAGGAGGAGCTCCCGGTCCCCGTCGTCGATCGCCAGGGCGCGGTGCGCCTGCTGGAGCGCCCGGTTGAAATCCCCGGCGTCGTACCAGTACTGCGCGTTCTGGTAGTGGACGTCGTAGGCGCGCTGCTTCTCCCCCGAGAGGGAGAGGATCCCGCAGGAGGGGAGGAGCGCGAGGAGGGGGGGGAGGGCCGATGCCGGAAGCCGCATCGAGGCGCAGGAGTCGAGCCGAATTACGCTATCCCCTCTCCCGGGGAGGGTCAACGAGGCCGGCGCCCGGGCGGGTGAGTCGCTCGATCCGCCCCCGGTCCTCCCCGACGAGGAGCGTCTTCTCCCGGACGAGGACGACGAGCCCCGGCGCCGCCCCCCGTGGCTTGCGCACGAACTTGGCCGGCGTGTAGTGGACCTCGGCGCGCGAGGCCCCGCGGCGCTTCGAGAAGTGCACGGCGAGTGCGGCCGCGTCGAGGAGCGTCTCGAGCGGCGCGGTCTTCCCCTTCGGGAGCCGGACGACGACGTGGGAGCCGGGGCTCTCGCGGGCGTGGAGCCAGAGGTCGTTCCCCCGCGCGATCGAGAAGGTGAGCCGGTCGTTCTCGCGCGCGTCCCCGCCGACCAGGATCTCGAGGCCGTCGGTGGATACGAACCGCAGGGGGCGGCGCGGCTCCGGCTCCTCAGCCCGCGGCGGGCGCGGGGCGCGGCCGCGCAGGAGGCCCGAGGTCTCGAGATCCTCCTCGATCGCCTGGAGGTCCTCCGCGGCCCTCGCCCCCGCGATCCTCCCCTCCGCGTCCTCGAGGCCCGCCACCTCCGCCTTCGCGATCGCCTGCTCCCGCTCGAGCGGCGCGGCGGCGTCGTGGAGCTTGCGGAATCTCTTGAACAGTCGCTCGACGTTCCCGCGGGCGTCGAGGGAGGGATCGAGCTCGATCCGCACCGTGCCGCCGCCCGGGTCGAACAAGTCGGCGACCTCGATCGAGGCGAGGCCGCGCCGGAGTCGGGACCAGTTCGCCTTGAGGAGCTCCCCCTTCCGGCGGACCTCCTCCGCCTTCGCGACCTCCGCCGCCCGCAGGAGGAGGCCCTCGATGCGGGCCCGGCGGTTCTTCAGGCGGCCGCGCACGCGCGAGAGGAGGTCCGATCTGCGGCGATCGAGCACCTCGGGTCGCGTGCTGTAGTGGTCCTCGATCGCGGCGCTCCACGGGGCGGGTCCGGGGCCGCTCCCGGAGAAGCGGGCCGGATCCCCGGGCGGCGCGCCGGGGGAGGCCGGCGGGACGTAGGGGAGCCCGGCGGCGAGCGAACGGCGGCCGCGGACCGGTCGCTCGAGCTCGAGGATCTTCCCCTCCCCGTCGAGGAGGAGGAGGTTCGACGCCGGGCCGAAGAGTTCGGCGACGAGCTCGAGGGCCGTGCCTCCGGCGAATCGGAGCCGGACGATCCGATCGCCAGGGGCGCACGAGACTCCCTCGAGGGATCGCCCCGCGAGACGCCGGTCGAGCCTCGCGGCGAAGGGGGAGGGGGCGGGGCGTGCGGGGACGGAGAGGAGGTGAAGTCGGGAGAAGGAAGGGTCGGTCGAGAGGAGGAGGGGGGGCCTCTTCCCGTCGAACGCGAGGACGTACTCCCGGGGACCCGGAGCGAAGACGCGCTCGACGCGGCCGCCGGCGAGGAGCCGTCCGATTTCCTCCGCGACGGCGCCCACCTCGCCCGCGCGGAGGCTCATCCCCCGCTCACCCCCGCGGGAACTCCGCCGGCAGGTCGTAGACCCAGGGGAGGATCCTCGGCTCCCACGCGACGAGGTCGCGGGGGCCGAAGAAGATCGGCAGCTCGCGGGCCGCGGACTCCGGGCTGTCGGAGCCGTGGACGAGGTTGAAGGAGTCGGAGACGCCGAAGTCCCCGCGGATCGTCCCCGGCTCCGCCTTCGAGCCGAAGGTCGCCCCGAGGAGCTTGCGGCAGATCCCGATCGCGTTCTTCCCCTCGAGCGCCAGCGCCACGATCGGGGAGGCGGTCATGAAGCGGACGAGCCCCTCGTAGAAGGGCTTCCCGACGTGGGGCTCGTAGAGCCGGCGGGCGTCGGCCTCCGGGAGGAGGAGCATGCGCAGGCCGGCGAGCCGGAGGCCCTTCTCCTCGAAGCGCTGGAGGATCCGGCCGACGAGGAGGCGCTGGACGGCGTCGGGCTTGAGGAGGACGAGCGTTCGCTCCATGGGTCGGGACGAGGGGGGGCGGGATTGTAGCGGGAGGGGCGCCCGCCGGATCAGGGGCGCGAGAGGCTCTCGACCGCGCCCTCGAACGCCTCGCGCAGCCGGTCGAACGCCTCCCGCTCGGCGCGGGCGGCGAGGTAGATCCCCTCCTCGCAGACGGGGGCGAAGACGAGGAGCTCCCGGATCGTGCGGCCCGCGGTGTCCCTCCAGGTCGCCTCGCTCCGGTGGATCATCGCCCGGAGCCCCGGGTGCCGGACCGCCGTGCGCGTCGAGCGCTCGAGGTCGCGCGCCCCGCAGGCCCGCAGCTCCGCGTCGCGCGCCTCGATCTCGCGCGCGACGGCGTCGTGGTCGAGCCACCCCGCCGGGTCGCGCACCGCGTACACGTCGAGGAACGCCCCGTCTCCCTCCTTCGACGGCGATCGGAAGCGGACCCGGAAGATCGCGGGCCCGCTCGTCTCCACGCCCGTCCACCCCTCCGGAGCGCGGACGGAGAGGCGCAGACCCTCGTAGTCGAAGGAGTAGGCGTTCCCCTCGAGCCTCCCCCCCGGATGGTGGCCGAGCATCCTCGACCGGCTCTCCTCCGCCGGGCGCGCCGGATCGACGAGGGCGAAGGATTCGCGCAGACGGTCGAACGTCCCCCGCACCCGCTCGACCGCCTCGCGCCCCCCGGAGGCGACGAGCGCGTAGAGGGTCGTGCCGTGGAGGTAGTAGCACCGGAGGACCCGCCCGGGGGGCTGGCCGGGAGGCTCGTAGAGGATCTCGGATTCGGCGCACGCGGGATGCGATCCCGCGTCGAGGAGGCGCCGCTTCAGGGTCTTCGCGGATGCGAGCCCGAGCTGTCGGCAAAGCCGCTCGTCGTCGAGCTTCGTCGCCTCGAGCGGACAGCGGGCCTCGGGGAGGTCGAACACGCGGACCTCGATCGACGGCTCCCCCTCGGGAGGGAGGAAGCTGATCGCCTCGGTCGCCCCGCAGCACTCCCGGCTCCGCGCCACCGCGAACCAGCCGGGAGGCTTCTCGACGGTCCAGTTGCATCCCTCGCAGGAGACGGTCGGCGACTCCGCCACCGCCATCGCGGAGGGGTCGAACTCGAGGAGGGTGAGGAGCCGCGGCCCGCGCTCCTCGCGGCGCAGGAGGAGGAACTCGTGCCGGCGGCGCCGGAGCCGGGGCGCCCCCTTCTCGCCCGAGGCCGCCTGGTCGATCTCGGCGCGGACGAAGGCCCCGAGGGCGTCCCCCGAGGCGCGGAGGAGGAGGAGCTCGCTTTGACGCTGCGCGACCGGGAGGCAGCGCCGGAGGATCGACTCGCACCGGCGGCGGCAGGAGGCGGCCCCCTCGGCGAGGAGTTCGGAGATCATCCCCTTCTCTCCGCTCCGGCACGCCGCGTCGAAGCGGCCGAGGAAGGCCTGGACCGCCGCCTTCTCCTCGGGATTCCCCTCGCGGTCGGAGGAGTCCCCCCCGGCGAGGAAAGGGGGGAGGAGGGCGAGGGAGGCGGCGAGGGCGGGGCGGATCAAGGCCGGAAGGGGTTGCGCACGGGCAGCGTGAGGCCCGAGAGTCCGGTGCCGATCGGGACGGGATCGAACTCGGCGCGCGCGATCGCGAGCTCGGATTCCTCCCGATCGGGGCCCGAACGATCCGGAGCGAAGAAGGGGAGGAACGCGAGGCCGGCGAGGACGGCCGCCGCGGCGAGGAGGGGTCCGAGGCTCCTGCGGAACGCACCCGGGGGCCGGACTCCGGGAGCGACCTCCGCGGCCGCGGCGAGCACCTCGGGCGAGATGTCGCGGCGCGCTCCCGCGGTCCTCCACTTCGAGAGGACCTCGTCGAGGGCGCTCTCCTCGTTCCGGTGGGCCTGGCAGGCCGCGCACTCGTCGAGGTGGCGCCAGAGGGAAGCTTCGGCCCGGGGCTCGAGCTCGCCCGTGCCGAGGAGCGGAAGGTCGTGCCGGGCGCTCTCGCAGTTCACGCGGACTCTCCCGCCGAGGGGCGCCGCAGGCTCGGCCCGAGCGCGCCCTCCCGGACGAATCCCTTCAGCCGCTCCCGCAGCAGGGCGCGCGCCCGGTGGTAGCGGGCCTTCGCGGTCCCCTCGTTGCAGCCGGTGACCTCCCCGATGTCGCGGAAGGGGAGCCCCTCGTACTGGCGCAGGACGACGACCTCCCGGAGCGGGAGGGGGAGGGACTGGACGGCGCGCCGGACGACCTCGCCGGTCTCCTCCAGCGCGACGGCGGCGGGGGGAGGGGGACCGGGGTCGGGAACCGGCCGGTCGGGCTCCTGTGACTCGCTTCGCGCGAGCGAGGAGAGGACAGGAGCCGCGGCGTGCCGTTTCATGACGTCGAAGCAGTGGTTGCGGACGAACGTGTAGAGCCACGTCGAGAACTTCGTGTTCCGCCCGAAGTCGAACCGCGGCAGGGCCCGGAACACCTTGAGGAAGACGTCCTGGGCGAAGTCGTCGAGGTCGTTCGGGTACCACCCGCCGACCATCCGCTCGATCGTGGCGTACACGGGAGCGCGGTAGCGTTCGAACAGTTCACGGAAGGCCTCCGCGTCCCCCGCCTGCGCCCGAAGGATCCAGCGGACCTCCTCCGGGGGCATGCGTCCGAGGACGCGGCCAGGATCGTTTATAGGCGGCATCGGCGCCGGCGTCGGCGGCTTTTTCCTTTCGGCGGGGAGGGCCGGCACCGGGGGGGGGGTGCGGGGATCGGGGGCCCTCGCCGCCTTCACCGCTTCCTCGACAGGTCCGCCTCGGCGAGGAGACCCGCCCCCTGCTCGCGCACGAACCGGGCGTCGACGAGGAGGCGGCGCGCGGTCCCCTCGGGAGCGGCGAAGAGGATCCCCTCGAGGAGGCTCTCGAGGACGGTCGAGAGGCGCCGCGCCCCGATGTCCCCGAGCGCGACGTTCAGCCGATCCGCGAGGGAGGCGATCTCCTCGAGGCCGTCGCGCCCGAAGGCGAGCTCGACTCCCTCGACGGAGAGGAGCGCGCCGTACTGCTTCGGAAGGGCATTCTCGGGCTCGGTCAGGATCCGGAGGAACTCCCCCCGACCGAGGGGCTCGAGCGTCACCCGGATCGGGAATCGCCCCTGGAGCTCCGGGATGAGGTCGGAGGGGCGGGCGATCGTGAAGGCCCCCGCCGCCACGAAGAGCACGTGGTCGGTGCGGATCGTCCCGTACCGCGTGTAGACGGTCGTCCCTTCCACGAGGGGGAGTAGGTCGCGCTGCACCCCCTCGCGGGAGACGTCGGGCCCCCCGTCGTGGGACCGGCCGGCGATCTTGTCGATCTCGTCGAGGAAGACGATCCCCGACTCCTCCGTGCGCCGGATCGCCTCGCGGACGATCGCGTCGCGGTCGAGCCGCTTCTCGACCTCCTCGCGCTCGAGGAGCGCCCGCGCCTGCGCGACCGGGAGGAGGGCGGCGCGCGTGCGCGCCGGGCTCCCGCGCGAGAGGAGCTGGGACCAGGAGTTGCCCTCGAAGCCCATGTACTCCATCCCGCTGCCGGTGAAGATCTCCACCTGGGGGGAGACCTTCTCCTCGACCCGGACCTCGACCTCCGCCTTCTCGAGCGCCCCGGCGCGCAGCCGCTCGAGGACCTCGGCCCGCTCGCCTCCCGTCGGCTCCCCGCCCGCGGCCCGTCCCGTCGCGAGGAGCGCGTCGGCGATCCGTTCCTCGACCGCGGCGGCGGCCGCCTCCCGCCACCGGGAGGCGTGTTCCGCGCGCACTCCGTCGACGGCGACGTCGAGGAGGTCGCGCACGATCGAGTCGACGTCCCGGCCGACGTAGCCGACCTCGGAGTACTTCGTCGCCTCGACCTTGACGAAGGGGGCCGAGACGAGCTCCGCCATCCTCCGCGCGATCTCCGTCTTCCCGACCCCCGTGGGCCCGATGAGGATCAGGTTCTTCGGGTGGATCTCCCGGGCCTGCTCGGGAGGGAGACGGCGGCGGCGCCAGCGATTGCGGAGGGCGACGGCGACCGCCCGCTTCGCCCGGTCCTGGCCGACGATGAAGCGGTCGAGGTGAGCGACGATGCGGCGGGGGGTGAGGTCCTCCACGGCGGGACGCGCCCGATTGTACGCGGGCTCCGCGGGGTTGATTCGGGGGTCCCCTTCCCTACAATCCCGCCGCTCTTCGGAACGCGACGGAGCGGCCGCCTGCCTGCCGGGGGCGGAGCGCGCGTCGGACCTCTCCGGATGTCCCCGGAAGGACCGGACAGCCTGCCTCGCCGGGTCGCCAAGGGACTCGGCGGCTCCCAAGGTCGTCTGGCGGGCCTCGGGATCGAATTTGCGGCGGCGATCGCCCTCTTCGGTCTCGGGGGCCACCTTCTCGACGGGCGCCTTGGCACGCGCCCGTGGCTGCTGGTCGCCGGGATCTTCCTCGGCGCGGCGGCCGGGTTCTTCCGGCTGGTGAGGACCGTATTCCCGAGCGCGAAGGACCCGCCGCCCCGGTCGGGCTCGACCCCGAGGTAGGGGTGGACGGACGGCGGATCCCCTTCGCGCTCGTGGGAGCGTTCGCCGCGGCCACGGTCCTCGTGGCGGCGGTCGCGTTCCTCGGTCCGAGGTACGGGAGAGCGGTGGCGACGGGCGCCGGGCTCGGGCTCGGCCTCGGCGCGGCCGCGACGCTCCTTTCGTTCCGGTGGGTGCTCCGCGCCTCGGCGCGCGGGTCGCGGGATCTCTTCAAGCTCTTCGGGATCGGATTCGTGACGAAGGTCGTCCTCCTCGTCGGCGGGACCCTCGCCGGTCAGCTCGGCGGGCACTACCACCCGGCGGCGTACGCCGTCGGGTTCGCGGCGGGTTTCACCGTCGTCGCGGCGGTCGGGGTCGCGGCGCTCCACCGGCGCGGGACGCGGGAGGGGACGCGGCCGTGATCGCGGGGCTCCTCCAGCACGGGGCCGAGGGAGGGGGGGGGAAGGACCCGGGGTCGGTCTTCCTCGACCTCTTCTCCCACCTGAGCCCCCACGCGATCGGGTCCGTCCGGATCGGCGACCTCGAGCTTCCGATCTTCAACCTCCAGGTCTTCCAGCTCCTCGCCGTCGTCGCGATCGTCCTCCTCTTCGCGGGGGCCGCCCGGGCGGTGGACGGGCCGCGCCCCTCGGCCCTGCGGCGGATCACGATCGCCTGGGTCGAGTGGATCCGGGACGAGATGGTCTACCCCGTGATGGGGAGGGATCGGGGCCGGAAGTTCCTCCCCTTCTTCCTCTCCGTCTTCTTCTTCGTCCTCGGCTGCAACCTGATCGGGCTCCTCCCGCACGGGGCGACCGCGACGGCGAACGTATTCGTCACGGGGGGACTGGCGGCGATCACCCTCTTCGCCATGCCCCTGTGCGGGATGGCGGCGCAGGGGCCGCTCGCCTACTGGAAAAACCTCGTCCCCCACGGGGTCCCGGCGCTCCTGTGGCCCCTGATGTTCGTCCTCGAGGCGATCAGCCTCCTCACGCGCCCCTTCGCCCTCATGGTCCGTCTCTTCGCGAACATGACGGCGGGCCACCTCGTGATCCTCTCCTTCGTGGGGCTCATCCAGTACTTCGGCCTCTCGGCGGGCGGCGGCGTCGCCTGGGCGGTCGCGCCCGTCTCGGTCGCGTTCGCCGCTTTCATTATGATCATCGAGTCGTTCGTCGCCCTCCTGCAGGCGTACGTCTTCACGCTCCTCTCGATCGTCTTCGTCGGAGCCTCCGTTCACCCGGAGCACTAGACCTCCCTTCCTTCTCAAGGAGATCGCGCATGCTCGCAGAAACGAGTGTCTGGGCGGCCCACCTCTCGGCCGGGGTCGGGGCCGGGATGGCCATCATCGGTGTGGGGATCGGGATGGGGCGGATCGCGGCCTCCGCGAACGAGGGGATCGCGCGCCAGCCCGAGGCGGCCGGGGACATCCGGGGAGCCTCGCTCATCTTCGCGGCGATGCTCGAGGGGGCGACGCTCTTCGCGGTCGTCGTCGCGCTCCTCCTCCAGACGAAGGGAGCCGCGGCCTAGGACCTCGCGGCACCCGTGCTCCGTCCGGTCCTCTTTTCCTGCGCTCTCTCCCTCGCGTCCGAGGGAGGGAAGTTCGACCCCGTCAACCCGGCGACCTGGCCGAACGCGATCTGGACGTGGGTCATCTTCCTCGTCTCCCTCCCCCTGATGTGGAAGTTCGTCTTCGGCCCGATCGTCCGCGCCCTCGAGGCGAGGGACGAGCGGGGGCGGAAGGCCGCCGCCGACGCGGAGGCGGCGCGGGACGAGGCGAGGAAGGCGGAGGCGGCCGTCCAGTCGAAGCTCGCCGAGGCGGGGGCGGAGGTCGCCTCGATCCTCGCGCGCGGGCGGGAGCAGGCCGAGCGCCTGGGGAAGGAGCTCCTCGACAAGGCCGAGGCGGACGCGCTGCGCCGCAAGGAGCGGGCCCTCGCCGAGATCGAGGCGGCGCGGGCGCGCGCCCTCGAGGAGATCCGCGGCGAGGTCGTCGACCTCTCCCTCCTCGCCGCCTCCGAGGTGATCGGGCGCAGCCTCGAGGGGCCGGACCAGCGCCGCCTCGTCGCCGACGCGATCGAGCGGGCCGCCGGGAAGCCCGGCGACAAGCGGTGAGCGAGTCCTCGCGGCTCCTCAGGCGCTACGCGCGGGCGCTCTTCGAGACGGCCCGCGAGGGCAACGCCGTCGCCGGCGTCGGCCGGGACCTCGGCTCGATCGCCACCGCTCTCGCCGACCCCTCCGTCGCTTCCACCGTCCTCGGCGCCTCGGGCGACCGGGCGTCGAAGAAGAAGGCGTTCGAGAGGGCCGTCCCCCTCGAGACCCCCCTCTCGCGCACGTTCGTCGATTTCCTCTTCCAGCGGCGGCGGGAGGGGATCCTCCCGGCGCTGGCTCCGGCCTTCGCCGCGGAGGTCGATCGCGCCGAGGGGATCGTCCGGGGGGTCGTCGAGGCGGCCGTCCCGCTCGCCGACGCGGACCTGCGGGCGATCGAGAGGGCCCTCGACGGCCCGGCCGGCGCCCGCGTGTCCCTCGCCCTCCGGGTCGATCCGGCGCTCGTGGGCGGGCTCCGGATCGAAGTGGCCGGACGGCGGCTCGACGCGACCGTCCGGGGCCGGCTCGCGGCACTGCGCGAGGACCTCCTCGAGGCGCCCCTCCGACAAACCTAGGGAAAGACCATGGTCGAGATCCGTCCGGGCGAGGTGACGGCGGTCCTGCGGCAGCAGATCGCCTCCGCGAAGGCGCGGACCGACTGGAAATCCGTCGGTCGCGTCCTCCAGGTCGGCGACGGCGTCGCCCGCGTGCACGGCCTCGAGGGGTGCATGATGTCGGAGCTCCTCAAGTTCCCGGAGGGGGTGGGGGGGGTCGCCCTCTCCCTCGAGGAGGACAACGTCGGGGCGGTCCTCTTCGGGTCCGACCGGCTCGTCAAGGAAGGGGATGTCGTCGAGTCGACCGGCCGGCTCCTCTCCGTGCCCACGGGGGAGGCGCTCCTCGGCCGCGTCGTCAACGCCCTCGGCGAGCCGATCGACGGCAAGGGGCCGATCCAGGTCACCGAGGCCGATTGGCGCCCGATGGAGGGGCGGTCCCCCTCCGTGATCGAGCGACAGCCGGTCAAGGAGCCGCTCCAGACCGGGATCAAGGCGATCGACGCGATGATCCCGATCGGGCGCGGCCAGCGGGAATTGATCATCGGGGACCGCCAGACGGGGAAGACCGCGATCCTCATCGACACCTTCCTCGCGCAGCGCACAACGGGAGGAGGGGACCCGCGCAACCCCGCCCAGGTCCTGTGCATCTACGTCGCGACGGGGCAGAAGCAGTCGACCGTCGTCGACGTCGTGCGCAAGCTCGAGGAGAACGGGGCGATGCCGTACACGATCGTCGTGTCGGCGCCGGCGGGCGATCCGGCCTCCCTCCAGTTCCTCTCCCCGTACGCCGGCTGCGCGATGGGGGAGCGGCTCCGGGACGAGGGGCGCCACGTCGTCATCGGCTACGACGACCTCTACAAGCAGGCGACCGCCTACCGGCAGGTCATGCTCCTGCTTCGCCGCCCCCCCGGCCGCGAGGCGTTCCCCGGGGACATCTTCAATCTCCACAGTCGCCTCCTCGAGCGCGCGGCGAAGCTCGCCGACGACGCCCCGAAGAAGAACCCCGCCTTCAAGAAGGGGGGCGGCTCCCTGACCGCTCTTCCCGTCGTCGAGACGCAGGAGGGGGACTACGCGGCGTACATCCCGACGAACGTGATCTCGATCACGGACGGGCAGATCTACCTCGAGGCCGACCTGTTCAACGCGGGCGTGCGGCCGGGGATCAACGTCGGCATCTCCGTCTCCCGCGTCGGGGGGAACGCCCAGGTGCCGGCGATGCGCAAGATCGCGGGCGGCTTGCGCATCGGCCTCGCGCAGTACCGCGAGCTGCGGTCCTTCGCGCAGTTCGGCTCCGACCTCGACAAGGCGACCCTCGCCCAGATCACACGGGGCCAGCGCCTCGAGGAACTCCTCAAGCAGGGGCAGTTCGTCCCGGTCCCCGTCGAGGACCAGGTGATCTCGATCTTCGCGGGGACGAAGGGGCACCTCGACGACCTGCGCATCGACCAGGTGCGTCCCTTCGAGGAGGCGCTGCGCCGCTTCCTCCACGAGCGCCACCCGCAGATCCCGGCCTCGATCCGGGAGACGCGCAAGATCGAGGAGGGGACGGAGAAGGCCCTCGTGGACGCGATCGCGGCCGCGAAGACGGAGTTCCTCCGCACGAGCGGCGAGACGCAGAAGGCCGAGGCGGCGCCTCCGAAGGGGAGGACCGAGGCCCCGGCGCCGAAGGGGGCCGGGGGGCCGCCGAAGAAGCCCGCCGCGGGGAGCCACTAGGAGGGGAGGATGGCCTCGCTCCGGGACCTGCGCCGCCGGATCCGCGGCGTCTCCAGCATCGGGCAGATCACCCGCGCCCTGGAGATGATCGCGATCACGAAGCTGCGCCGGTTCCAGGGGAAGGCCCTCGCCGCCCGCCCCTACACGGACGAGCTCCTGCGCATGCTCGCGCGGCTCGCGCCGCTTGCCGGGGAGGAGGGGCTGCGCCATCCGGTCTTCGGGGACCCGGAGGAGGACGGAGCGGGGAAGAAGGCGAAGGAGGGGAAGGAGCGGTTCGGGGTCCTCCTCGTCACGTCCGACCGGGGGTACTGCGGTTCCTACAACACGAAGGTGTACCTGGCGTTCCACGCCCTCCTCGACGAGATGGCGGGGAAGACGCCCGTGATCCACGTCGTCGGGCGAAAGGGGTACTCCTACCTCGCGCGCCGGGGGTACGCGGTCGAGCGCTACTTCTCCGACCCCCCCCTCGAGAAGATGGACGTCCGCGCCGCCCTACTCCTCGCGCGGCAACTCTCGGACGGGTTCCTCGGGGGCGCCTACGGCTCCCTCCACATCGTCTACACGCGCTTCCACTCGATGGTCAGCCAGCAGCCCGTGCGACTGCGCCTGCTGCCGATCGACGCGCCCACGCTCCTCGCGGAGGCGGGCGGGGTGGCGGCGCAGGAGGGGGAGGCGTCCCAGACGATCTTCGAGCCCGACGTCCGGACGATCTTCCGAGTGCTCGTCCCGAAGGTGTTCGAGACGAAGGTCGCCCACCTCCTGATCGAGTCCCTCACGTCCGAGTACGCCGCGCGGCGCTTCTCGATGAAGAACGCGACCGACGCGGCCGAGGAGATGCGCCACGACCTGTGGCGGCTCCTCAACCGCGCCCGCCAGGAGCGCATCACGAAGGAACTCCTCGAGATCGTCGGCGGGGCGGAGGCGCTGAAGGGCGCGTGACCCTCCCCCGAAGGTCCCCCAGAGCAACCTCGGCCCATGAGCAACCTCGGCCAATGAGCAACGTCGGAAAAGTCTCCCAGGTCTTCGGCCCGGTCGTCGACGTCGCCTTCGAGCCGGGCACGCTCCCGGCGATCGGCAACGCGATCCGGATCGAGGACGCCCCGCGCAACATCGACGTGGTCGTCGAGGTCGTCCAGCACCTCGGGGACGAGGTCTCCCGCTGCGTCGCGATGGCCTCGACGGACGGGCTGATCCGCGGCATGCCCGCGCTCGACTCGGGGGCCCCGATCACCGTCCCCGTCGGCCGGGCGACGGTGGGACGGCTGTTCGACCTCCTCGGCCGCCCGATCGACAACCTCGGTCCGGTCTCGACGAAGGAGACCTCCCCGATCCTCCGGTCCCCTCCCCCCTACGAGGACCAGCTCCCGATCACGGAGATCTTCGAGACGGGGCTGAAGGTCGTCGACCTCCTGTGCCCCTTCGCCAAGGGGGGGAAGATCGGCCTCTTCGGCGGGGCCGGGGTCGGCAAGACCGTCCTCATCCAGGAGCTGATCCGGATCACCGCGATCGAGAAGGGGGGCTTCTCCGTCTTCTGCGGCGTGGGGGAGCGCACGCGCGAGGGGAACGACCTCTACCTCGAGATGAGCGGGGCGAAGTTCAAGGGGCCGGACGGGAAGGAGGCGAGGGTCATCGACAACGCCGTCCTCGTCTTCGGCCAGATGAACGAGCCGCCGGGCGCGCGGCTGCGCGTCGGGCTGACCGGGCTCACGATGGCGGAGTACTTCCGCGACCGGGAGGGGAAGGACGTCCTCCTCTTCGTCGACAACATCTTCCGGTTCGTCCAGGCGGGCTCCGAGGTCTCGGCCCTCCTCGGGCGGATGCCCTCCGCCGTCGGCTACCAGCCGACGATGGGGAGCGAGATGGGGGCGCTCCAGGAGAGGATCACGTCGACGAAGAAGGGGTCGGTCACCTCGATGCAGGCGATCTACGTCCCGGCGGACGACTTCACCGACCCCGCCCCCGTGGCGACCTTCTGCCACCTCGACTCGACGATCCTCCTCGACCGGCAGATCGCCGAGCTCGGGATCTATCCCGCCGTCCACCCCCTCAAGTCGACCTCGCGCATGCTCGACCCGAAGGTCGTCGGGGAGGAGCACTACCGGATCGCCCGCGAGGTCCAGCGAATCCTCCAGCGCTACCAGGACCTGCGGGACATCATCGCGATCCTCGGGATGGAGGAGCTCTCCGACGAGGACAAGGTCACCGTCCAGCGCGCCCGCCGCATCCAGCGCTTCCTCTCCCAGCCCTTCTTCGTCGCGGAGCAGTTCACGGGGTTGAAGGGCCGGTTCGTCCCGGCGAAGGAGACGGTGCGCTCCTTCCAGGAGATCCTCGAGGGGAAGCACGACGCGCTCCCCGAGCAGGCCTTCTATATGGTCGGCGGGATCGACGAGGCCGTCGAGAACGCGAAGAAGCTCGCGTGAGCGGCCCGGCCTCGACCCTGCGCCTGCGGGTGATCACCCCCGAGCGGACCCTCGCCGACGTCGAGATCGCCTCGGTCCGCGTCCCGGTCCACGACGGCACGATCGGGATCCTGCGCAACCACGCACCGCTCGTCGCCCCGGTCGGGATCGGGGTCCTCACGTACCGGAGGACGGACGGGACGGTCGAGGAGATGTTCGTGAACGAGGGCTTCGTCGAGGTGCGGGGCAACGTCGTGCGGGTCGTCTCCGACACGGGGGAGCGCTCCGACGAGATCGACGTCGCGCGGGCGAAGGAGGCGGAGGCCCGGGCGCGGGAGAAGCTCGCCGGCGGCCTGAAGGTCGACGCCGACCTCGCGCGGGCCGAGCGGGCGCTGCTGCGCAGCCTCGTGCGTCAGCGGATGGTCGAGCGGCGGGCGAGGCGTCCGTGAGCTTCCCGCGGCGCACGCACACCTGCGGGGCGCTCCGCCCCTCCGACGCGGGGGCCCGCGTCGTCCTCGACGGCTGGGTCGCCTCCCGCCGCGACCACGGCGGGGTCCTCTTCATCGACCTGCGCGACCGCTACGGGACGACCCAGGTCGTCTTCCACCCCGAGCGGGCGGAGGAGGTCGCCTCTCGCGCGCAGGCGCTGCGCGCGGAGTGGTGCGTCGCCGTGACGGGGATCGTGCGGGAGCGTCCTGCGGGAGCGGTGAACCGGGACCGGCCGACGGGGGGGATCGAGGTCGAGGCGACCGAGCTCGCCGTCCTCTCCGAGTCGGCCGTCCCCCCCTTCGAGGTCGACGACCGGGTCGAGGCCGCCCTCGAGTTGCGCCTCAAGCACCGGGTCCTCGACCTGCGCCGCCCCACGATCCAGAGGAACCTCCTCCTCCGGTCGAGGGTCCTCCTCGCGATCCGGAATGCGCTCGCCGCGCGCGGCTTCGTCGAGGTCGAGACCCCGATCCTGACGAAGGCGACGCCCGAGGGGGCCCGGGACTACCTCGTCCCCTCGCGCGTGAACCCGGGGACCTTCTACGCCCTCCCCCAGTCCCCGCAGCTCTTCAAGCAGCTCCTCATGTGCGCGGGGCTCGACCGCTACCTGCAGATCGCCCGCTGCTTCCGGGACGAGGACCTGCGGGCGGACCGCCAGCCCGAGTTCACCCAGATCGACCTCGAGATGGCGTTCGTCGAGGAGGAGGAGATCCGCGCGGAGCTCGAGGTGGCGATCGGCGCCGCCTTCCGGGAGGGGCTCGGGCTCGCCGTCCCGACCCCGTTCGAGCGCCTCCCCCACGCCGCGGCGATGGCGCGCTACGGCCTCGACAAGCCCGACCTGCGCTTCGACCTCCCGCTCCACGACGCGACCCCCTTCGCGGCGGCCTCCTCCTTCCAGGTGTTCCGCTCCGTCCTCGAGACAGGGGGGATCGTGAAGGGGATGGCGATCCCGGGCGGGGGGGCCTGGCCGCGCAAGGAGATCGACGCCCTCGGGACGAAGGTCGCGGAGTTCGGCGCGAAGGGGCTCGCCACCCTGAAGGTCGAGGAGGCGGACCTGACGGGGGCCATCGCCAAGTTCTTCGAGCCGGCGCTGCGCGCCCGGATGCGGGAGGCCTTCGGCGCGAAGGCGGGAGACCTCCTCGCCTTCGTCGCGGGACCCCCCGCCGTCGTGAACCGCAGCCTCGGGGAGCTGCGAAACGCGATGGGGGAGAGGCTCCGGCTCCGGGATCCGAAGACGTTCCGGTTCTGCTGGGTGACCGACTTCCCCCTCTTCGAGTGGAACCCCTCGGAGAAGCGCTGGGACTCGGCCCACCACCCCTTCACCGCACCGGCCGACTGGACCCTGAAGGGGCTCCCGGGCGACCCGGGATCGATCCTCTCCCGCTCCTTCGACCTCGTCCTGAACGGCGTCGAGCTCGGCTCCGGGGGGGTGCGCATCCACCGGCGCGACGTCCAGGAGAAGGTCTTCTCCTTCCTCGGGATCGGCCCGCAGGCCGCCCGCGAGAAGTTCGGGTTCCTCCTCGACGCCCTCGAGTACGGCGCCCCGCCCCACGGCGGCTTCGCGGTCGGGGTCGACCGCCTCGTGCAGCTCATGCTCGGCCTCGAGGGGATCCGCGACGTGATGGCCTTCCCGAAGACCGCCTCGGCGACCTGCCTCCTCACCGGCGCCCCCTCGGCCGTCCCTCCCGAGCAGCTCGCCGAGCTCCACATCCGGCCGGTGCTCCCCTGACCCGGGCGAAAGGCCCCGGCGCTTGCCAGCCGAAAAAGGGGGCTAGAATCAAGCGAGCCTTGGCGCGCGCCGTCGATTTCGTGCGGGAGTCGCAAGCGGTTTGAGGTCGGCGCTCCCCTCCTTCCTCGGGACCCTTCCGCGGTCCCCGCGCACGTCGTCGATCCCGCGAGGCCTTCCCCCCTTCGGCGCCTGCGGGCGCACCACGGGCTCTCCCGGAGCCCTTCCCCTTCCTTGACGCGGTCGCCGGGAGCGGACGCGGGCAATTCCCCCTAGAGGAGGCCCTACCGATTCCCCTCGACACCTATCGCGTCAACAACCAGATCCGCATCCGGGAGGTCCGGCTCGTCGGGGCGGACGGCACCCAGCACGGGGTCGTCCCGATCGAGCAGGCCCGCGCCCTCGCCGACGAGGCGGGGATGGACCTGGTCGAGGTCGCCCCGAACGCGCGCCCTCCCGTCTGCCGGATCATGGACTTCGGGAAGTTCAAGTATCAGCAGAAGAAGAACGAGCAGAAGTCGAGGACCCACCACTCGCAGCTCAAGGAGATCCGGGTCCGCCCCGGGATCGGGACCCACGACCTCGACTACAAGATCGGGAAGGCCCGGGAGTTCCTCGCGATGGGGGACAAGGTCCAGGTGAACTGCATGTTCCGGGGCCGCGAGATGAGCCACCTCGAGCTCGGCCGCCGCGTGATCGACCTGATCACCTCCAAGGTCGCCGACCTGGCGAAGGTCGAGCGCCCCTCGAAGCTCGAGGGGCGCCGGATGACGATCCTCCTCACGAAGAAGTAAGGGGGGCGTTCCCCTTCCCCGCCGGAGGGCCCGCGCGGGGCGGTGGCGGGGGACGGGGAAAACCGTATCGTTCCGCCTTCCTGGACACTCCTGGAGGGCTTCCCCGATGCCTGCTTCCTTCGCGCCCCGCCTCGTTCGCTCTCTCGTCCCCGGATTCCTCCTCGCCGCGGGGGCGTGCAAGAGCGAGGCGACGCATGGGGCCGCGCCGAAGCCGGCGAAGAACCGCGCGGAGATCTCCGCCGAGTTCACCGCCACGGCCCAGGTCGTCGGCGTCGCGCGTCCCGAGCGCATCGTGACGCTGCGGCGGGAGGACGGCTCGCAGATCGGCCTGCGGTGCGGCGAGGGCGTGCGAAACTTCGACCGGATCGCGGTGGGGGACACGCTGCGCGTCCGCTACAAGGAGACGCTCGCGGCCACGAAGATCCCCCCCGGCCAGGTCGGTCGGCCCGCGGAGGCGGCGGTCGGGGCCGTGCGCTCCAAGCCCGGAGAGAAGCCGGGCGGGGGGCTGGGCCTCGCGGTCTCCCTCCCCGTGCGGATCGAGTCGATCGACCGGGAGCGGAATATCGTCGTCTTCTCGATCTCCTCCGGCGAGCTGATCGCGCACCGGATCCAGACCTCCGAGGGGCGCGAGTTCGTCGCGGGTCTCGCGGTCGGCGACAACGTCCAGCTCGACTACTCCGAGGGGCTGGCGCTCGCGGTCGAGACACTCTGAAACTGCCCCAGCTCGGTGTTGATCGGGCTGCTCGCGGCTGACCCTCCCGCCCGTCCCGTCGGGTTCGATTCCGTACTCGCCTGCGCGGGCTCGCCGTCCCCGAGCGACGCCGAGCGCGCGGCCGTCGCCCGCGCCTCTTCACCTCCCTACACCGCGTCGAGCCTCCGGGAGTACCTGCCCCAGTCCTGTCTCCACCCGAGCAGCTCCCGGAGCGACAGCCGTCGGCT
>JAKEFM010000300.1 GCA_022616055.1 Planctomycetota bacterium | reverse complement strand
CAGGCGCTCCTCGCGGTCGTCCCCGACCACCCGCGCGCCCTCGCCCTCCTCGCCGCCGTGCGCTTCGAGCAAGGCCTGCGCGAGGAGGTCTTGCCCTTCGCCGAGGCGGCGCTGCGCGGCAACCCCGGGGAGCCCCTCGCCCTCGTCTACCGCGCGATCGTCCGCGCGGCCGAGGGGAACCCGGAGGCCCTCGCCGACCTGCGACGCGCGGAGGCGGCCGCCCCGCAGCGCCCCGAGCCGGCCCACTTCCTCGGCTCCCTCCTCTTCTACCGGGGTCGGTTCGCCGAGGCCGCCGAGCGGCTCGATCGCGTCCCTCCGCACGAGCCCGACGCCGAGGGGCGTGTCCCCCTCGTCCGCCTGGTGCTCGCCTCCCGCCGCCCACGCCTGGGGAACTCACCTTCCCGCCGGGTGTCGGAGCTGGAGCACCGTCAGGCGGTCCACCCACAGGGTGGCGTCGGGCGCATCGATTCGGAATGCAGCACGGCAGATGCCGGATGGCGACGTGATCCCTAGGAATCCTGCACAGCCCACCCATGGACTCTTCTCTACGACTTGGTACGTGAGGCCAGAGGGGGTCGTGACCTCGAGGGAGAGGCCGTTCGTCATGGGATCTCCATCGAAGTCATCGTAGAGATCTCCGCCGATTCCGAAGACGGGTTCGGCGAATTCGATCACCAGCGACTGGCCAACGAAAGGAGGGTCGGGAATGGCAGCCTGGCCGTCGAACTCAACACATTCCCAGTATTCGCTCGCGACGGCACGAGCCGAGAACGGACCGAATGTTGCAATCCCCCCGAAGAGTGTCGCGATCTGGGCGTCCAGCGCGTAGGCGTCGAAATCTTCGGTCAGCGCGATGAGGCGTGATCCATCGGGCGGTGACGCCGCCAAGAAGGCAGTCCGATCGCGATAAGAGTTCGAGTCGAGGCGACGCATGACGTCGAGCACGCGGGACAGCCAGTCGGTCTCCTCGCCGGGGGTTGTGGTTCGAACGATGGTCGCCCAGTGCCTCATCCGCGAGAGCAATCCGTCGGGATCCCGGGCGAAGGCCTCCAGCCTCGGTACGAACTCCGATAATTCGTCGTAGACCAGCTGATCGGTCGGATCCTCCAGCCGCAAGCGCGACTCCGAACGGATGCGAGCCTCGACCTCGTCAAGCTGCCGGGCTAGGTGCTCCCGGAGGCGGTCACTCTCGCGGACGGCGTTCGGGGGGATGGATTCGAGTTTTCGTCGGAGGAGCGAGTGCTTGCTGGCTAAGGTTGGAGGGATGGAGAGGTCCGGTAGTCCATCCATCGACTGGCGGTGGGGGGCGATGTTCTGCAGATGTCGGAGTCGTTCGCGATAGTGCGAGAGTCGGTCAACAAGTGTCTCCGCGGAGACGAACCACTCGTCGTTTGGAAAGTACTCCGCGCGCCCATAGATGTATCGTTCGACGTCAGCTGTGAGCGCGGCGAGCAAGAGGATGTCGCCTCGCCGTCGGAAGTCATCGCGAAGCCTGAGGGTTTTCGAGACGAAATCTGCTGCGCCGAGCACCATGACTGCGGCGAGGACGACGAGGACCGCCCGAGTCGGGTGCCGCTGCGTCCACCGACGGGAGCGGAGCCAGACGGATGGCGGACGAGCCTTCACCGGACGGCGCGAGAGGAAGTTGCCTGCATCCGCGCAGAGGGTCTTGGCGGTCGCATAGCGACGGCCCACATCTCGCTCCATCGCGACTAGACAGACGGCCTCGGCGTCGCTCGGGATGCGTGGGTTGAGGCGGCGCGGTCTCTCGGGGACCCCGTCCAAGATCAAGTGACGAGTCGCGACCTCCGTACTCCCGCGGTACGGAGGACGGAGGGTGAGCAGTTCGTAGAGCGTGACTCCCAGTCCGTAGACGTCGGCACGAGGGTCGGGAGCGACGGGAGGACCTCGGAGAAGCTCGGGAGGCATGTATTGGAGCGACCCAGGGTGCGCGCCCGAGCGCGTGAGTCGTGGATCACTCTCTGTCCATGCGAGTCCGAAATCGAGGATGATTGCGCGGCCACGTGGGGTGAGGAGGATGTTCGAGGGCTTGATGTCGCGGTGGATCACCCCGTGGTGATGGGCGTGGTCCAAGGCCTCGGCGATCTGGCCGACGATCTCGAAGGAGGCATCGATCCAGCTCTTCTGGAAGAGGGCGGCCGAACGCTCGAAAGTAGCCGTCTCGCCCCGAGCAGACAGTCTTCGCCCGAGGGCGTCGACCAGGTCCGACCCTGAGAGTTCGTCGGGCCGCCGTCCGCCCAGCTCCTGCAGGATCTCGGCCAGGGTGCACCCGGGGATGAACTCCATGACGAAGAACGGGACACCGTGCTCCTCGCCCATGGAGTAGACCGGGACGATCCCGGGGTGCTGGAGGCGAGCCACGGCCTCCACCTCGCGACGGAATCGCTCCCGGGCCGAGGAGGAGGAAAAGAGGTGCTCGGATCGGATCTGCTTGAGCGCCACGCGCCGGCCGAGCGAGATCTGCTGGGCCTCGTAGACGACCCCCATTCCGCCACGTCCGATCTCCCGCAGGAGCTGGAAGTCGCCGAGGAACCGGTCGACCCCGACGCCCGCGTCCCGCGCTCGCCCGGGGGCTACCCGTCCCGGCGCCTCACGGAGGAATTCGAGCACGGCGAGCGCCTCGGGAAGGCGATCGGCGATTTCGGGATGCTCCGCGGCCAACCGCTCGAGGGCCGGCTTCCTCCCCCCGCCGAACTCGACGAGGCAGTCCTCGACGGCGCGCAGAAGCTCCCGGTCCTGCGAGGTTCCGGACTCGCCCTCGCACGCCGTCCCCCGCTCCTCGTGCCTCGGGGCGCTGCCTCCGGACGAGGACGTACGTGCCGCCGGATCCGGGGCGGCCCCTGCGGGTTCGAGCGATCGAGTCACCGACCTCGCCTCCAGCCTCTGCGGGAGCCCGAATGCTACCCCTCGGCCGTGGTCGGTCGAGCCCGCTGATCCCGTCCCCGGAAGAACGGACGAACTGGGCGCGGGGAGACCGGGTCACCGGCACGCACTCTTCGAGCGCCGCTGCTGCGACCTGGATTCTCCAGACGGGTTCGGAGGCCCCGGTGCCGCCGGGCCCCGGCGTCGAGTCGCCGGGGCCCGGCGAGGGGTCCATCGGATCTCGCGTCACCCCATTGTCAGGCACTCGAGGAGGATCACCAACTGGGTGGCGACCGATTCCCTGGCGGCCTCGTTTCCGATCCAGTCGGGAGGAGGGGCGATGCCGTCGACCCGCTCCAACGCCGACTCGAGCTGGGACTGCGCTCCGAGGAAATCTCCGATCGACTGGAGATTCGCCGCCTCGCGGATCTTGTTCGCGAGAGCGTTGCGGCGGCCGTGGTTCGCGTTGACATTCGGGCCGTTGAACAGGTCGAGCGGCAGGACGGCGACGGCGTCCGCGAGGTCTCGGATCACCTCCTCGAACTGGCCGGTGCCCGAGTCGGGGTCCACCGGCAGCGGATCGAGCCAGTCCGGGAGGCAGTCGCCATCGCTGTCGGCATCGCACGGGTTCGTCCCGTCGAGGACCTCCTCCCCGTCGGAGATCGAGTCGCCGTCGGTGTCGGGCGTCAGCGCCCCGCCGCAGCCTATGTCGAGAACCTCCGTCCCGTCGTCCAGGCCGTCGACGTCGGTGTCGGGATCTAGCGGATCCGTCCCGTAGAGGGCCGTCTCGTCGGCATCCGGGAGCCTGTCCATGTCGCTGTCGACCGGGAGCAGGGGCGCCACCGTCAGCTCGCCGAAGAAGCCGGGGCCCACGTCGTTCGAGAGGCCCACCGCGCCTCCGGTGAAGAGGGAGTCGGTCCCGGGAAGGACGAAGTCGAAGTCCGTGCCGACGCCGTTCTTGATGGAAGCGGTGAAGAAGGGACCGTCGACCTCCAGGCGGAGGGTGTAGGACTGCCCCTGAAGGGGAGTGAAGCCGACGTCCTGATTGCCGGGAGGGGAGATCCAGCTCTGGACGCCGTCGATGTAGCGCTCGTAGCGAAGAGCGCCGCCTCCGAAACCGGGAAAGAAGACGAGACGATAGAAGTTCGCGGGATCCTGGATGCGGAAGGCGAATCCGACCGAATCCCATCCCGTGGAACTTCCGGCGGGGATCCCCATGTCGGCCTGGATGGTGAAGTTCTCCGGCGGGAGCTGGTTCAGTTGGAGGATGTTGAAGGGAATCCCCAGGTATCCGGGGTTGTTGCTCGGGTCGGCGTTGGTCTGCCGGAGCAGATCGCCGTCGAGGCACCAGGCGCCTCCGTGGACGGTGAACATGCTCGGATCGGGTGAGGCGCAGCAGGGGTCCTGGCCCCCGGAGACTTCCGCGCCGTCGAGCGCGGAGTCCCCGTCGGAATCGGGATTCAGCGGGTTCGGGCAGGTCCCTCCGGAGGCGAGATCGACCTCCTGGCCGTCGAGCAGCCCGTCCATGTCGGTGTCCGGGTTGGCGGGATCGGTGCCCGTGTCGGAGGCGTCGACGAAGACCCCGGTGCCCGTCTCCACGCCATCCGCGAGGCCGTCCGCGTCCGAATCGGTGAACGAGAAGTCGATCTGGATGTTCCCGAAGAAGCCCGGTCCGACGTCGTTCGAGAGCCCGACCGCGCCTCCGGTGAGGAGGGAGTCGGTCCCGGGAAGGACGAAGTCGAAGTCCGTGCCGACGCCGTTCTTAATGGAAGCGGTGAAGAAGGGACCGTCGACCTCGAGGCGGAGGGTATAGGACTGCCCCTGGAGCGGGGTGAAGCCGACGTTCTGATTGCCGGGAGGGGAGATCGAGCCCTGGACGCCGTTCACGTAGCGCTCGTAGCGAAGGGCGCCGCCCCCGGCGCCGGGAAAGAAGACGAGGCGATAGAAAGTCCCGGGATCCTGAATGCGGAAAGCGAATCCGACCGAATCCCATCCCGTGGAACTCCCGGCGGGGATCCCCATGTCGGCCTGGATGGTGAAGTTCTCCGGCGGGAGCTGGTTCAGTTGGAGGAGGTTGAAGGGAATCCCCAGGTATCCGGGGTTGTTGCTCGGGTCTGCGTTGGTCTGCCGGATCAGGCCTCCGTCGAGGCACCACGTCCCGGCCATCGGGGTGTAGAGGGCCGGGTCGAGGGGCTGACAGGCTTGTGCGGCGGCACCGGCTTGGAGGCTCAGGAAGAGGAGGAGGGTGGACGGCGGGAGGAGGTGGCGTCGCATGGAATCTCTCCTTCGTTGCATGTCGCGGCCGCAGCTCGGAACTCTCTGGGGGCAAGGAAACGAGGCGCTTGCAGCGCCGCGGACTCCCCGCCCTGGTGCGGGAAGCCTCGCGACGGGAGGCGGACCCGAACCGGGAGCTGGCCCGACCTCGCAGGGGAGTCGAGGACCGGCCAGATTCCGAGGGTGGCTCTCACGTCCTTCTCGTACGGGGTGTCGCCGAAGGCGATGCGACCCGCGAGGAGGTTCCCCGCGGGTCGCCCCTGTCCGAACAAACGGAGCCCGGTCCCTGCTCCAACTCGGGCCGGAAGGCGTCCCTCGGCTCCCCCCCCTTTCCGACCTCTGTAGACTCCAGGCGTGGATCCGCTCGGGAGAATGGAACCCCTCCATCCGGACCCCCGTCCGCCGATGGCGGGCCCTCCCCTCGACCTCGGCGCCCCTCGGGCCGACGAACTCGCCAGCATCGGCGCCGACCTCGCGCGGCTCGCGGAGGGCGGAGAGCGGGCGTTCGAGACGCTCTGGCGACGCTTCCAGCCCGCCCTCGCCGTGCTCCTCGCGGGGAAGTTCCGCGCGTCGATCGACCCCGCGCTCCGCCCTCGCCTCGACGACGAGATCGAGGACATCCTCCAGGAGACCGCGATCTCCGCCTTCTCGAAACTCCGGGAGTTCCGCTACCGCGGCCCGGGCTCCCTCCTCGCCTGGTTGAGCACGATCGCGACCCGCGCGGGGCTCGATCGCGTCGACTACTGGAAGGCGGGGAAGCGGCACCCCCGCCTCGAGCGGGCCCTCCCGGGGGAGGGTTCGAGCTCGACCTCGGCGAGCCCGGGCGGCCGGCCCATCGCTCACACCGGCCGCGGCCCGTCGTCTGAAGCCGCGCTCGAGGAGAGGCGACGGCAAGTCGCGGAGGTCCTCGGAGGACTCTCCGACCGTCACCACCAGATCGTCTTCCTACGGTTCTTCGCGGGCGCGGATTGGAACGAGGTCGCGGAGCTGGTCGGCTCGCCCAGCGGAGAGGCGGTCGCGATGGAGTGCGTGCGGAAGGTGTTCCCGGAGATCGCGGCCAGGCTCGCCCGCCAGCGCCAAGGCGGACCCGGATGAGGAGGGGCCGACCCGTCCCGGCGTAGGCTCGGGTGGCGGGACCGGCTCCCCTCGGGTAGGGACCCGCCCTCCCCAGCCCGGCCTCTTCACGTCGGACTGTCCTGAGGAGGGCTCGCGCGGTTTCGTGAGGTCGATCTACGCGTTCTTGAGGGATCCGGAGGCGGGTTTGGCCTCTCCGGGCTGGTCGAAGGCGACCTCGATCCAACGCGCTCCCCGCCGAGTAGGGGACTGAAACTCGTAGGCGTCGACAGCCCGGAGTGGCGACCAGACGTGGATCGAGGACTCGCGCGGGGTGAACTCGCCGGAGGCGCCCCCGCGCCGCCGAGATCGCTCCTCGCATCGTCGTCGACGAGCGCATCCGGTCGGGGAGGCCCGTGATCAAGCGAACGCGCGTCCCGGTCGAGACCCTGCTCGGTCGGCTCGGAGGGGCATGTCGGTCCGGGAGGTCGCGGACGAGGACGGCGTCCTGCCGAAGGACGTGGCCCTCGCGATCGCCTACCCCGCGAAGGTCCTGGCCGACGAGCGGGTGCTCCCCACGCGGGGGCAATGAGGCTCTTCCTCGTCCGGGTTCCGAGTCGTGGCCCTTCGACGAACGCCACATCGAGTTCCCCTCGACCGGCGGGAAGCGGCAGAATTCCCAGGTGCGTCACCCCGGCCGCAAGGCGGCCCTCGTCCTCGCCGCGCTCGCCGCGGCGGGGGGGGTCTATCTCGCGCTGCGGTCCCGGGCCCCTCGGCCCCGGCGCTCCTACGAGTCCCTCCTCGCCGGGACGGGTCGCCTCCTGCTCCGGCCGCTCGACCGCGGCCCCGACCCCCGTTTCGAGGGCCGCCTCCCGAGGATCGCTCCGCGCCCCTCGGGTCCCGACGCTCCCGCGTCGATCGTCCGGGCCGCCGAGGAGATCCGCCGCCTCGAGGAGGCGGTCGCGGACCGATCGGACGTCGCGGCGTTCCTCGACGCCGAGGAGCGGCT
>JAKEFM010000037.1 GCA_022616055.1 Planctomycetota bacterium | reverse complement strand
GGGGGAGTCCCGATCACCCCGATCTACTCGTTCAAGACCGCCGAGACCCCCCTCTACCCGTACTTCCGCTTCGCGATGTTCGGAGACAGCGGCAGCGGCAACGCGAACCAGGCCGCGGCGGCCGCCCTGGTCGGCTCCCTCGACCCGGACCTCGTGCTCATCGCCGGGGACGTCATCTACAACTGCTGCAGCACCTCGGCCGTGACGAACCGCTTCTTCGTCCCGTACGCCTCGCTCCTTCCCGAGCGCCCCTTCTACATGGCGATCGGGAACCACGACTACGACTCCGGGTGCGCGCAGCCCTACCTCGACAACTTCTGCCTGCCGACGAGCGGGCCGGGGGGAGAGCGCTACTACTCCTTCGATCGCGGGAACGTGCACTTCGTGTCCGCCGACTCGAACATCCTCCTCGGGAACCTCCCCTCGGGGTGCTCCGCGAACCCCGCCTTCGCCGCCCAGCTCGCCTGGCTCGACGCCGACCTCGCGGCCTCGACCGCGCGGTGGAAGATCGTCTTCTTCCACCACCCCCCCTACTCCGACTCCAACCACGGGGACGACGACGACGTCCAGGCCGCGTTCGTGCCGATCTTCGAGGCCCGCGGCGTCGATCTCGTGCTCGCGGGCCACGACCACTGCTACGAGCGCTACCCGAGGATGCTCGGGGGGGTCCCGGCCAGCGCGGGGCCGCGCTACATGGTGGCGGGGACGGGGGGCGCGTCCCTCTACTCGATCACGCCCGGTCCCTACCTCGAGGCCGGATTCGTCTCCCACGGGGCCCTCGTCGGCGACGTGCGGGGGAACCAGCTGCGGCTGCGCTTCTACGGATCCGATCCGGGCAACTACGGCCAGTTGCTGGACGAGATCCTCCTGTCGAAGGGGCCGACGACCCCCTGCCTGGAGACCCCCACGCCGACCGTCACGCCGGGATCGACCCTCGACCTGACGCTCGACGCGCAGGCGGGGGGGGGCCACCTGATCGCGTTCGGGCTCTTCGACGGGTACGTGGAGGCCCCGCCCCACGGGATCTTCCTCCTGAACCCCTTCTCCTTCCACATCGTGAGCTCCGGCCTCGTGCCGCCCGGCGGGACGGTCTCCCTCGCCATCCCGGTCCCCCCCGATCCGGCGCTGACGGGGCTCGTCTTCCCCTTCCAGGCCTTCGCCGACTTCTCGAACCCGGATTTCAACGACTTCCGGATCTCGAACATGGTCCCGATCGTCGTGGGGTGACCCCCCGCGCACGCCCGACCGTGGGCCGCATCACGGGGTATAGTTTCCCGCCGAGTCTCCCGCCCGGCCGGCGCGGCAGGGGGGGGTAGGGAATACGGAAGGGCCCGATGGCCGACGGGAAGACGGATCGTGCGGCGAGCGCGTCCCTCCGGGGGATCGGGGTCGCGATCCTCGGGAGGCTCGAGCCCTCCGACGAGCCCGTCCTGACGCCGGGGGCGCTCGAGTTCCTCGCGCGTCTCGAGCGCCGGTTCCGCGCCGAGCGCGCCCGGCTCCTCGCCCTGCGCCGCGAGCGCCAGGCCTTCTTCGATGCCGGGGGCCGGCCCGGTTTCCTCCCGGAGACGCGCGCGATCCGCGAGGGGGACTGGAGGGTCGCCTCCATCCCCGCCGACCTCCAGGACCGGCGCGTCGAGATCACCGGCCCCGTCGACCGGAAGATGGTCATCAACGCCCTCAACTCGGGCGCGAACGTCTTCATGGCCGACTTCGAGGACGCGAACGCCCCGACCTGGCGCAACCTCCTCGAGGGGCAGGCGAACCTGGTCGACGCGGTCCGCCGAAGCATCCGCTTCGTCGCCCCCGATACGGGGAAGGAGTACCGCCTCGCGGAGCGGACCGCGACCCTCGTCGTGAGACCGCGCGGCTGGCACCTCCCGGAGCGCCACCTCCTCGTCGACGGGGAGCCGATGAGCGCCTCCCTCTTCGACTTCGGCCTCGCCTTCTTCCACAACGCGCGCGCCCTCCTCGAGCGGGGGAGCGGCCCCTACTTCTACCTGCCGAAGATGGAGAGCCACCTCGAGGCGCGCCTGTGGAACGAGGTCTTCCTCGCCGCGGAGGCAGCGCTCGGGATCCCCCGGGGGACGATCCGCGCGACCGTCCTGATCGAGACGCTCCCGGCGGCCTTCGAGATGGAGGAGATCCTCCACGAGCTGGCGGAGCACTCCTCGGGGCTCAACTGCGGGCGCTGGGACTACATCTTCTCCTTCATCAAGAAGAACCGCTCCCGGCCCGACTGCGTCCTGCCCGACCGCGGCTCGGTGACGATGGACCGGGCCTTCCTCCGCGCGTACTCCCTCCTCCTCATCCAGACCTGCCACCGGCGGGGGGCCCACGCGATGGGAGGGATGGCGGCTCAGATCCCGATCAAGGCCGACGCCGAGCGGAACCGGATCGCCCTCGAGAAGGTCCGCGCCGACAAGCGCCGCGAGGCGGGCGACGGCCACGACGGGACCTGGGTCGCGCACCCGGGCCTCGTCGAGACGGCCCGGGCGGAGTTCGACGCGGTGCTGCGGGGCAGCAACCAGATCGACCGCCTGCGGGAGGACGTCGAGGTCGGCGCCGCCGACCTCCTCGCCGTCCCCGAGGGGAGGATCACGGAGGCCGGCCTCCGCCAGAACCTCGACGTCGGGGTCCGCTACCTCGAGGCGTGGCTGCGCGGGATCGGCTGCGTCCCGCTCTACGACCTGATGGAGGACGCGGCGACCGCGGAGATCTCGCGGACCCAGGTCTGGCAGTGGGTGCGCCACGGCGCCCGGCTCGAGGACGGCCGCCTCCTCGACGAATCCCTCGTGCGCCGGACGCTCGAGGAGCAGATGGAACGCATGCGGGCCGAGCTCGGGGCGTCCCGATTCGAGGCCGGGCGTTTCGGCCCCGCGCGCGAGCTGTTCGAGCGGCTGATCCTGTCCGGGACGCTCGAGGACTTCCTGACGCTTCCGGCGTACGAGCTCCTGCTTCGCTTCGAAGAAGGGGGAAAGGAGAACCCGTGATGTCCACCCACTCCCATGGGGCGAATGGTCTCTTCCCGGGCGGCGAGGGCCGCTGGAAGGGGATCCGCCGCGACTACTCGGCCGACGACGTCCGTCGCCTCCGCGGGACGGTCGCGATCCGGCGCACGCTCGCCGAGTTGGGCGCGGACCGCCTCTGGCGCCTCCTCCACGAGGAGCCCTACGTCGCCGCCCTCGGCGCCCTCACGGGAGGCCAGGCGGTCCAGATGGTCCGCGCCGGCCTCCGGGCGATCTACGTGAGCGGCTGGCAGGTGGCCGCGGACGCGAACCTCGCGGGGCAGACCTACCCCGACCAGAGCCTCTATCCGGCGAACAGCGTCCCCTCCCTCGTCCGGCGCATCAACCAGGCCCTCGAGCGAGCCGACCAGGTCTCCCACCTCGGCGGGGACGACTCCGTCCACTGGTTCGCGCCGATCGTCGCGGACGCCGAGGCCGGCTTCGGGGGCCCGCTCAACGCCTTCGAGCTGATGAAGGGGATGATCGAGGCGGGCGCCGCGGCCGTCCACTTCGAGGACCAGCTCGCCTCGGAGAAGAAGTGCGGCCACATGGGGGGGAAGGTCCTCGTCCCGACGCAGACCTTCGTCCGGACGCTCAACGCCGCGCGCCTCGCCGCCGACGTCTGCGGGGTCCCGACGCTGATCGTCGCCCGGACCGACGCGGAGGACGCGAACCTCCTCACGACCGACGTCGACGAGCGCGACCGCCCCTTCCTGACGGGGGAGCGCACGCCGGAGGGTTTCTTCCGGATCCGCTCGGGCCTGGAGGCGGCGATCGCGCGGGCGGTCTCCTACGCCCCCTACGCGGACGTCCTGTGGTGCGAGACGAAGACGCCCGACCTCGAGGAGGCCCGGCGCTTCGCCGAGGGGGTCCACGCGCACGCCCCGGGCAAGCTCCTCGCCTACAACTGCTCCCCCTCCTTCAACTGGGCGGCGAAGCTCGACGCGTCGACCATCGCGGGATTCCAGCGCGAGCTGGGCGCCATGGGCTACCGCTTCCAGTTCGTCACCCTCGCCGGCTGGCACGCCCTCAACCACGGTCTCTTCGACCTCGCGAGGCGGTACCGGGAGACCGGGATGACCGCCTACGTGGAGCTCCAGCAGGCGGAGTTCGCCTCCGAAGCGTTCGGCTACACGGCGGTGCGGCACCAGCAGGAGGTCGGGACGGGGTACTTCGACGCCGTCACTGAGGCGGTCTCGGGCGGGCGCAGCTCGACCGGTGCGCTCGCCGGTTCGACCGAGGCGGCGCAGTTCGGTGGCCGGCCCGTCCCGGCGCCCGCCGCGGCGTCGAGTCCGCGTCCGCGGATCCGTCCCCTGCGCGCCCGACGCGCGTCCAAGCGAGCCTCCTCCCGGTAGCGCCGGCGGGCCGCGCCGGCGGCGGTGGAACGGTCCGAGGTCGGCCGGTACCGTCCCTCCGCGCCCTCCCGACACGGTGCGGCTCGCCTGCCTCGTCCTCGCCTCGTGCGCCTCGGTCCAGGAGCCGGAGACCCGGCCGGCCGCGGAGCTCCCGCTCGAGGACGTCTTCGAGCGCGTCAGCGGCTCGGTCGTCACGATCCTCACGCTCGGCCCCTCGGTCGGCCCGGACGGCGAGGGGCTACCCGCGACGCAGGCGGGCGTCGGTTCGGGCGTGCTCGTGGGCGCGGACGGCCGCGTCCTGACGGCCGCCCACGTCGTGCAGACGGCGGAGACGGTGATCGTCGAGTTCCCCGGCGGCGAGCGCGTGCCCGCCTCGGTCGAGGGGACGGTCCTCGAGGCGGACGTGGCCCTCGTGCGGCTGCGGGGGGAGATCCCCCGGGGAGCCGCGGTGGCGCGCCTCGGGAACTCCGATTCCGCCCGCGTCGGCGCCGAGGTCTTCGTGGTCGGCGCGCCGCGCGGGATGGGCCACACCCTCACCGTCGGCCACCTGAGCGCCCGGCGCCGGGCCGAGGAGACCTCCATCGGCGATCCCGTCCCGATCGAGATCCTCCAGACCGACGCGGACATCAACCCGGGGAACAGCGGGGGGCCCCTCTTCGACCGCCGCGGCGAGGTGATCGGGATCGTCAGCTTCATCCTGACGAAGTCCGGCGGGAGCGAGGGGCTCGGGTTCGCGGTCGCGTCCAACGCCGTGCGCGGCCTCCTCCTCGACCGCAACGCCTTCTGGTCCGGGATCCAGGTCGTCCTGTTGAGCGGCACGGCCGCGCGCCTCTTCAACCTCCCCGAGGGCCGGGGAGGGGCCCTCGTCCAGGTCGTCGCGAAGGGGTCGCCCGGGGCGAGACTCGGGTTGAAGGGGGGGACGGTCCGGGCGGTGATCGAGGGCCGGGCTGTCCTGCTTGGCGGGGACGTCATCCTCGAGGCCCTCGGCGTTCCCGTGGACGATCCCCGGTTCCTTGCGGACCTCCGCCGGGACGTGGGGCGCCTCGGCCCCGAGGAGGAGATCCGCGTCGAGGTGCTCCGCGCCGGGAAGCGCCAGGTTCTCCAGGGGAGATACGGGGACCTCGTCGGCCCGCGATAGGGCGGCCCGGGCGGGCCGCCCCTTCAGCGGGCGAGCTTCGCGAGGGCGGCGGCCCGCTTCGAGAGCTCCGCGTCGGAATCGATCGAGAAGCTCTTCCCGTGGCCGAGCTCCCTCGTGATGAAGGCGCCGACCTCGGCCGCCTCCGCGTCGATGCGCTTGCGGACCGGAGGCTTCACCTTGTCGAAGCAGGCGACGACCACTCTTCCAGGCTTGGGGTCGAACTCCCAGAAGCCGACGACCCTCCCCTCCGCGACGATCGAGCGGTACGACATGGAGCGGACCCCGCCGAGCTTGTCGTCCTTCCCGCCCCAGACGGGGACGCGCAGGCCGTGGTGGGCGGGGTCGACGAGGATCGCCGGGCCGCCGCGCAGGGCGAGGAGGTTGTCTTCGAAGGGGAGGAAGGAGACCGCGCCGTCCGTCCCCTTCGCCTCGAGGAGGGAGCGACGCTCCGCTTCCGGGACGAGGTGGGTTTCCTCCACCCCCTCGATCGCCACCGGCGCGAGGGGGAGCATCCCCGCGGCCGCCGTCGCGTCGCGCAGGGAAATCCCCGCCCACTCCGCGAAGCCCTTCAGCGTCCCGAGCCCGGCGGCCCGGAAGAAGACCTCCCCGAGCCTCGCCCACAGGTCGACCGGATCCTCGGGGACGCGCGCCCCCTCGAAGGGGCTCCTCTCCGCCGCCCTCCAGAGGTAGCGCTCGGTGTCGAGCCGGCCCCCCTCGAGCGTGCGCTCGACCTTCCCCTCGAACTCGAGGAGCCGGAGGGCCGGCGGGAGGGGGGAGGAGATCCCGACCTTCTTCCCCGCCTCCCCGAGGCTGCGCACGACCCCTTCCGGGAGCGCCCTCCGGAGCGCGTCGGTCGTCGACGGCCCCGCCTTCTTCAGGGCCGCGAGGACCTCCCGGGCGACCTTCCCGACCTCGCCGGGCTTGATCCCGGCCTTCTGGTGCTCGCGCTCGGCCCGGCCTCGCGAGAGGAGGTCGGCGGCGCGCAGGGCGATCGCCGCGTCCCGGCGGGGAACGAGGTAGATGCACCCGCGGACCGAGGGGAGGACCTGCGCCTCGTGACGCTCGACGGCGCGGTCGAGATCCGCGCGCGACAGCCCCGGGACGCGGGCGCGCAGGGCGAGATAGACGTCGATCCCCCCGAGCGTGCGGACGAACCCGGTGCGCTCGAGCGCGGGAAGGAGCGCGGGCTTCCCCGCCGGCGGGATTCCCTGGGCCGCGAGGAACGCGGCGCGGGCCTGCGCGAGGGAGATCGAGGCGGGGTCGGCGGTCTTGGGAATCGTCCGGGCCGGGAAAGGGCCGCGGAGGCTACCACCCGCCGGTCCGGATGCCCTCCCCGTCCGGGGTCGCCCGAACCCGGTAGACGAAGGGGGTCCTCCTCCAGGTGAGGACCGCGGAGCGGAAGCGGAGGTCGAAGACCTCCGCCTCCCCTTCCTCCGGAAGCCACCGCCAGACGGGAGCGAGGAAGAACCCCTCGAGCTCGCGCGCCGCCCGGCACGCGCGGACCTCGCGAACCCGCGGATGGTCCTCCTCCGTGGGGAAGCGCCCCTGCGGGTCCGCGCGGCCGGAGAGGACGCGGAGGAGCCAGACGCGCCACTCCCCGCCCGACCTCGCGACGCCGCGGAAGCGGTGGGGCCCCAGCGCCTCGGGGAAGACGTACGTGAACTCGGCGCGGATCCCCTCCTCCCGGACGGTCCGCTCGAGGAGCCGGACGCCGACCGCCCGACCGATCCCGCAGGAGGCCGCGTACGCGGCGACGAGGGCGAGGGCGACCCGCGCCGTCGGCGGGCCCGGAAGTCGCGCGCGGCCGAGGACGGCCGAAGCGAGGAGGATCGCGGCGAGGAAGGGATCGACGATGAAGATCCAGGCGAGCTCGAGGCGCCGCCCATCGAAGGGGAAGAGGAGGAGGACGCCGAAGGAATTGACGAGGTCGAAGAGGACGTGGGCGGCGATCCCGAGGAGGAAGAGCCCGAAGAGGGGTCCCCTCGCGACCCCGGCTCCGAGGAGCCGCATGCCGGCCGTCCCCGCCGCCGCGAGGAGCGGCGCCCCGAGGAGGGAGTGGGTGAGCGTCCGCCGCACCTCGAAGACCTCCGCGCCGAGGAGGCCGGGCGCGAGGACGTCGAGGTCGGGGAGGTTCGACGCCAGGAGGAGGGCGAGCGTCGCCCCCCGGCCGAGGCGCCTCGCGGGCAAGGCGTCGGCGAGGGCGAGGCCGAGGAGGGTGTGGGTCAGGTTGTCCACGGGAGGGACTCGCCCCCGGGCGCGCCCGCCCCGGTGGAGGGCTAGAAGCGGATCCCGATCCCGGCGATCGGGCCGTGGAGGCGAAGGGAGACGTCGAAGGGGATCCCCTCCGTGGTCCCTTCGAGGTCCCCCTCGAGGTAGCGGTACCCCGCGAAGATCTCCGCCGGCCCGCCGATCCCGAGGCGCAGCGTCGCCTCCCCGTCGATCAGGGTCCCCTCGAGGTCCTGGTAGTTCCCGTAGATCCCGGCGACGTCGGCGACGAGGCGGACGGGTCCGAGCTCGACCTCGCCGTTCAGGACCACGACGGGGACCACCGCGAACGCCTCGATCTCCTCCGTCGCCCCGACGCTGTCGGCGTCGAGGTCGAAGTCGATGTACTCGACTCCCACGCCGGGCCGGATCGTGATGAACCCGGCGTCGATCCCGGAGAGGACGACCGAGGCCCGGGCGTTCCGGAGCCTCCCCTCCGTGTCGACCAGGGTCCCCGCCGGGATCCCTCCGAAGTCGGAGCCGAGGACCTCCTCCCCCTCGACGTCCGTCTGGAACCCGGAGACCTGGACGCGCAGGCCGACCCATTCGACCGCGATCGAGGCGGCGGGGACGATGTCCCGGTCCTCGAGGTCGAGCCCCTCCTCGAGGTCGATCGAGGGGTTCCCAGCCCCCTGCTGCGCGTCCCCCCCGAAGACGGGGGCGAAGGCGGCCACGCTCACCTCGACGCCCGGGGTCATCTGGCAGGCCCCGAGGAGAGGCAGGAGGAGGAGGAGGAGCGGGAGGGTTCGCATGGGTGCTCCGGTCTCGACGGCGCGGGGCTCAGGACGCCTCCGCGGCCCGTCCCCGCCAGGCGAAGTAGAGCGGCACGCCCGCGAGGACGACCGCGGTGCAGAGGAGGGACAGATCCCGCTCGAGCCGGAGGTTCATCACGACGATGAACGCCGCGCCGGCCGCGTAGAGGAGCGGCAGCCAGGGATAGAGCGGGACCCGGTAGGGTCGGGGCCACTCGGGATTGCGCCGCCGCAGCACGATCACGCCGACGACGGTGAGGCCGTAGAAGATCGTCGCGACGAAGACGACGCCGTTGGTGAGCTGGTCGTAGGAGCCCGACACGGCGAGGAGCGCCGAGATGACCCCCTGCCACAGGAGCGAGACGTGGGGCGTCCGGTGACGCTCGTGGGTCGCCCCGATCCGGCGGAAGAAGAGGCCGTCGCGGGCCATCGCCCAGTAGAGGCGCGCCGACGCGAGGATGATCCCGTTCACGCAGCCGAAGGTGGACACGGCGACGGCGGCGGAGACGAGCCCGCGGCCGGTCGGGCCGAGGGAGCGCTCCGCGGCGAGGTGCGCGATCCGCTGGACGCCGGGCCTCCCGTCGCCCGGATCGATCGCGGCCATGTCCGCGATCGGGACGGCGCAGAGGTAGAAGAGGTTCATCCCGACGTAGAACGCCGTCACGATCGCCATGCCGAGGAGGAGGGCGAGGGGGAGGTTGCGCTGGGGATTGCGGATCTCCCCGGCGGCGAAGGTCGAGTCGTTCCACCCGTCGTAGGCCCACAGCACGCGCACGAGGGCCATCCCGAAGCCCGCGCCGAGGAGGGCGTTCGTCCCTTCGGGAACGAGCGGGAGGATCTCCGGCGCGCGGGTCTTCCCGATCAGGAACCCGGCGACCGCGAGTCCCGCCGCTCCGCCGATCTTCGCGATGCCGAACGCCGTCTGGACCTTCGCCCCGACCTTCACCCCGAGGACGTTCAGGAAGGTGAGGAAGGCGATCAGGACGACCGCGGTCAGCTGCCCCGCGTTGAGTCGCCAGGTCCCGAGCGCGCCGAGGTCCGCCTCGAGGAGCCGGTTCGCCGGCGAGATCTCGGGGAAGAAGGCGCCGAAGTAGGTCGCGAAACCGACGCCGACGGCGGCGATCGACGCCGAGTGGATGATCAGGAAGCCCGCCCACCCGTAGAGGAATCCGAAGAGGGGGTGGAAGGCCTCGCGGAGGAAGACGTACTGGCCCCCCGAGTGCGGCATCATCGCGCCGAGCTCCGCGTAGCAGAGCGCGCCCGCCGTCGAGAGGACGCCGCCGAGGATCCAGGCGAGGAGGATCAGGCCGCCCGAGGGGAGTCCCGCGGCGATCTTCCCCGTCTGCATGAAGATCCCCGACCCGATCACGATCCCGGCGACGAGCATCGTCGCGTCGAGGAGCCCGAGGGCGCGGACGAGCTGGCCCTCGGAGCGGTCGGAGGGGGGGGCTGCGGTTCGCGAGGTCAGCGGGCGGCGATCGCGGGCCCCATTTGGGGGAGCCCGCCGGAGGGGTCAACGGGGAAGGTGCGACCTCTCCCGCGCCGCCGCGACGAGCGCCTCGAACAGGGTCCGGGTCTCGGGCGCGTCGGGCCTGCGCTCCGGATGCCAGAGGACTCCCACGACGAACCCCCGCCCCGTTCCCTCGACCGCCTCGATCACGCCGTCGTCGGTCCGGGCGACGGGGCGAAGCCCCTCGCCGCAACGGCGGACCGCCTGGTGGTGGCTCGTCACGACCTCGAGCGGGCCCGCGCCGACGATGCCGCCGAGCCGGGAGTCGCCCTCCACGCGGACGAGGTGGGTCCGATTGTTCCCGTGCTCGACGCCGGAGGAGGGGAACGCCTCGGGGAGGTGCTGGTGGAGCGAGCCGCCGGCGGCGACGTTGAGGAGCTGCATCCCGCCGCAGATGCCGAGGACCGGCAGGCCGCGCTCGCGCGCGGCGCGGGCGAGGGCGAAGTCGTACTCCTCCTTCTCGCGGGGGAGGAGATCCGCCTTCGGATGCACGACCGGCTCGCCGTAGCGGGAGGGATGGAGGTCGCGGCCGCCCGTGAAGAGGATCCCGTCGCATCGCGCGGCGGCCTGCGCCGCCGCCTCAGGTCCCCCGAAGGGTGCGAGGACCACGGGGACCCCCCCCGCGCGGAGGACCGCCTCGACGTAGGCGGCGTGCTTCTCGTTCAGCCGCGCGCGTCTACCGTCGGGCCCCGGATCGAACTCGACATTGACTCCGATCAACGGCCGCATGTCCCAATTCTAGGCGTGGCTGCGCCCGCAGGCGGGGGAGGGCCGCAACCGCGGCGCGTCCCCAGGCTCCGGGTCAGCAGTTGATCGGTCCGCAGGGCGGCAGGAAGGGGGTGATCGTCAGGCAGGCCGCGTTCGTGAGCTGGAGCGGGCCGACAGGGCCGATGTCCATCCGCGCGCCCTGGAGGTGGAACTCCTGGCCGATCAGGTTCCCGTCGAACGGGATCGGCACCACGACCTCGAGGCAGCCCGCTCCGACCGGACCCGAGCCGACGAGGATCGGGGGCGGGACGAAGAAGAGGAGGACCGTTCCGGTGACCGGGTTGATCGGCAGATAGCCGGGCGCGTCCGCGAGGAAGAGCCAGGCGAAACCGAGGCCGCCGGGGCAGACCTTGAACTTGACGGTGCAGCCGAGCTGCGGCGTCCCGCACCACTCGAGGAAGGGGATCGGCGGCGCGGCCGACGTCACGTTCACGACGTTGCAGGTGAGCCCGACGTCGAACCCCGTGACCTCAACGTTCTGTCCGACGAGGGCGTCGAGGTCGACGACGTTCGACTTGAGGTAGACGTTCGTGCAGCCGAGCCGGTGGGTCTCCCCCTGCAGGCAGATCGTCGGGCCCGGGACGGGCTGGACGACCCCCGTCACTTTGACGGGCGCGGGGGCCTGGGCCGGCGCGGAGGCGATCGCGGAAGCGGCGGAGAGAAGGAGCATGGCGGGGAGCGAGGGCTTCATCTGCGTCCTCCCTCGGGGGGGAGGCGTTGGCGGAGGAGTGAAACCGTGGGCGAGGGGCGGGGTTTCGCGCCTCAGAGGATCCCGAGCGCGAGGCCCGCCGTCGTGACCCCGGGAAAGACCGCGGGACCCGGGTCGACGACGAACCACTGGTTGAAGACGGTCAGTCCCGAGAGGGCCGGATCGGGGGGCGTCGGGTGGGGGAAGGAAGCCCGGCCTGCGGCGCTCGTCAGCGTCGGAACCAACACGTCGGCCGAGACGCGGAGGAAGCATCCCGGCATGGAGAGGACCGCGAGGTCGGCGGGAAGGGGGATCCCGAGCCAGATCGTCGAGGAGAAGCCGATGATCCACAGCGCCGGAGCCGAAGGGCGAGCGCTGGTCAGGTGAATCCGGATGCCGGGGTTTCCGGCGCTATCGGGGGTTCCGCCGGAGATGGAGATTCGAGGGACGAGGCCGCCGGTCCCGGGGCAGCCCGAGCCGAGGACCGTCCCGGTCGGAGGGATCCCCACGAACGAGATCGCGCGCACCTCCCCTGCCGAGGCGACTCCCGCCGGATCGGCGGCCGGGGCTCCGACCGCGAGGTCGGGAACTCCGTCGCCGCTGGCATCCCCGGCGCCCGCGACGGCGGCGCCGAACCGATCGCCGAAGACGGCACCGCCCGCGCTCATGACTTCGAGTCCGCTCGCCCCAGAGAGGACGCGGACGTATCCCGATCCGACCGTCAGGAAGCCCGCCTGCTGGGGAGCCCCTACCGCGACGTCCGGAATCCCGTCGCCGCTGACGTCCCCGATCCCGGCCACGCTCGCGCCGAGGTTGTCGTCGAATCCCCCGCCCGAGGCGGAGAAGAGGACGGTCCCGGTCGCTCCCGAGAAGGCGTGGAGGAGGCCGTTCCCGATGGAGATCGGTGGGAGGAGGACCGCCACCTGCGGAGACCCGACGAGGAGGTCGGTCGTGGAGTCTCCGTCGAGGTCTCCGGCGGCCGCAACGGCGAATCCGTAGTCGAAGGCGGGGATTCCGCCGGGGGGGTAGGTCCGCAGTGTCGAACCGTTCGCGCCCGAGAGCGCGACGACGGGGCCCGCAGGCGTGAT
Organism: Planctomycetota bacterium; assembly: GCA_022616055.1. Taxonomy (GTDB): domain Bacteria; phylum Planctomycetota; class UBA1135; order UBA1135; family JAKEFM01; genus JAKEFM01. The sequence continues at coordinate 10,372 of JAKEFM010000037.1, read as the reverse complement.
GAAGGCCTGCCCGGGGCTCCCCGCGAAGAGGTCGCCGACCCCGTCCCCGTCGAGATCCCCGGCCGCCGCGAGGCTGCGCCCGAACTGGCCCGTCACACCTCCCTGGACGGTCAGGACCGTGGCGCCGTTCGCTCCCGATAGCCATCGGACCCGGTTCAGCCCTCCGGTCGCGACGTCTGGAATCCCGTCTCCGTTCATGTCGCCGGGCCCCGCCACGGATCGGCCGATGTTCTCGAAGGTCGCGCCGAGGGCGGTCCAGAGAGGAGCCCCGGTGGCGCCGGAGTGGGCGGATACGGCTCCGCCGGACGGGAGGGGCGAGCCGGCCCCGACGGCGATCTCCGAGAGTCCGTCGCCGTCGATGTCCCCGATGCCGGCGATCGAGGGGGAGAGGGCCCCGAGGATGAGAGGAAGGGGGGCGAGGGGGAAGAGGAGCGAGCCGTCGTCCCCCGATAGGACGCGGGCCGATCCGCTCCCCGCCACCGCAAGGTCGTCGACCCCGTCGCCGTCGACGTCCCCCACTCTCGCCAGGTTCCCGCCGATCTGGCCCGACGGAACCGGGCCTGGCGCGCTCCAGACCGGGTATTCCTGCGCGGCGAGGGGCGGCGCAGCGGCGACGAGAAGAGCGGGCAGGAGCAAGGCGCAGCGCCGCTTGCGGAAGGCGTCCTGGAGCATGGGGGCCTCCGGCTTCGCGAGGGGGCAGCCGGAATTCTACGGGCGGCCTTCCGCCCCCGCCCGGCGGCCCCGGATCAGCAGCCGGGGACCGCGCAGAACGGGAGCGGCGGCACGATCGTCAGGCAGACCGAGTTGGTGAGGTGCATCGGTCCCGCCGGTCCGATGTCCATCCGCGCGCCCTGGAGCCAGACGTCCGCGCCGACCAGCGAGAGGTCGGGAGGGATCGGGATCGTGCTGTCGAAGCACCCGGTCGTCCCGAGGGCGGGGGGGATCGGGATGAACGGGGGAGAGAGGAGGACCGCCTCCGGCGTGCCGTTCAGCGGGAGGAAGACCGGGAAGAATCCCGGGGCGGTGGAGACGAAGAGGGCCGCAAAGGCGATCGCGCCCGGGCAGACCTTGAACTTCACGGCGCAGCCGGGCGCCGGGGTTCCGCACCACTCGAGGGTCGGGTTCGCGGGGGCCGCCGCGAGCACCTCGATCACGGTGCAGGTGACCCCGATGTCGACTCCCGTCAGTCGCACGTTCTGCCCGACGAGGGCGTTCAGGTCCACGACGTTGGATCGCAGGAACACCTGAGCGCACTCGAGGAGGTGGGTCTCTCCCTGCATGCAGATCGTCGGCCCGGGGACGGGCTGGACCACCCCGGTCACGTCGAGGGCGATCGTCGACTGTGCCGGAGAGGGCGTCGCGAAGAGGGCGGCGAGGAGCGCCGCGCCGAGGGGCATCGTTCGGATCATGGAAACCTCCCGGAGGCTCGAAGCCTCCGCGATCGTGCCGGAATCGCGCTCCCCCGGAGGGGACGCGCGGTCCGGAGACGACTAGTCCGAGCCTGGCGCGGGGTCACCTCGGGGGGGGGAAGGGGCGGCGCTGGCGCGCGCGCGCGTGCCGCGGCAGAGTTCGGCCGTGGCCTTCACGGTGGTCGGTGCGGGGCGGATCGGCCGAGTGCTCGCCGACCGCGCGCGGCGCGCGGGGATCGAGGTCGTCCTCGTCACGCGGGAGGAGAACCGCGCGGCGATCGAGGAGCCCGGCGGCGAGGGTCCGGTCCTCGTCGCGGTCCGCGAGGAGCACCTCGCCGACCTCGTCCCGCGCATCCACCCCTCCCACGCGGATCGCCTCGTCTTCGTGCAGAACGGTTTCATCGGGGAGTGGATGGAGCGGGCGGAGGCGTCCGGCCGCGGCCTCCTCCACTTCAACGCGGCGGCGGACGGGACCGTCCGCGTCCTCCTCCCCTCGGTCTTCGGGGGGAACGACGCGGCGCGCGAGACGTGCGGCGTCCTCGATCGGGAGGGGATCCCCTCGCGCTTCGAGCCCGATCTCGATCGCCTCCGCGTCGAGGTGATCCGCAAGGCGCTCTGGTCCTGCGTCGTCTCCATCCTCGCGGCCTGGAAGAAGGTCCCCGTCGGCGCGCTCTTCGATCGGTTCGGTCCGGAGGTCGAGGCCCTCACGCGCGAGTGCGTGGGAGTCGCTTCGACCGTCTTCGCCGTGGACGTCGACGTCTCCGATCTGCTCGGTTCCCTCCGGAAGATGGCCGCGGCGCTCCCCGACTACGCCGGCAGCTCGGGCGCGCGCGAGTTCCGCAACCTCTGGATCGCCCGGAACGCCCGGGAGCGGGGGATCCGCACGCCGGTGAACGACCGGATCCTCCGGGAGCTGGGGGAGAAGCCCTGATCCCCGGCCGGGGATTTCTCCCCCACGCTGTAACTCTTTCCCGCTCGCGCGTCTTTCCTGCGGGGGATGACCGCGGTGGAGCCCCTGCGGGAAGGACTCCGGAAGAAGGCCCGGGAGAACCTCGACCTCGCGAGGCTCCTGCTGGGTCGAGGCTCCGTCGACGCGGCGGCGGGCAGGTTCTACTACGCCGTCCTGCAGGCCTCGATCCACGCCCTGCGGAGGCAGGGCCGGACGCCCTCGGACTTCCGGAAGGGCGCCCGCGAGTGGGATCACGGGATGGTCGAGCGGTCGATCCACCTCGTGCGGGGCCTCCGAGGGGACGAGGTACTATTCACGTCCTTGAGGGAGCAGCGTGAGCGCGCCGACTACGAGGACGACCCGGTCGATCGGAGGAAGCTCGAGTTCCTCCGTCACGAGGCGGTCCGTTTCGTCGAGGAGGTGACGGCGTGATGGGGAAGAGGATCCCCGCCCTCGCCCGGGCGATTGAGGCACGGTTCCCCGGAACCACGGTCTGGGTCAAGCCGTACCGGTCCCCCGACGGCGACCCCGAGAAGAAGTGGTACCTCCGCATCCTCAACTGCCCCGCCCGCCTGACCCCTCACGCTCAGATCTTCGGCATCCGGCTCGCGCTCAGGCTCTGGGGGCTGGGGCGGGTTCCGCTCTTCATCGGCGCGGTCAACCGGCGCCACACCCGGGAGTACTTCGGCCATGTCCTCGCTTCACCGCGTCGGCCGTGGTCGAGCTACGGCCGCTCGCGCCCTTCCTCCGCGCGCAACGCCCGGCGCCGGTTGACCCCCCGCGCGAAGCGGCGATAGCGTCCGGCGCGTGCCCCGGGCCGTCCGAAGAGCCGCCGGCGGGCACGTCCTCCACCGGCGCTTGCACCGCACCTACCCCGTGGCCGTGCGCGGTCGAGGCTCGTGGATCGAGGACGACCAGGGAAAGCGTTACCTCGACGCTGCCGGAGGGGCGATGGTCGTCAACCTGGGACATGGCCGGGCGGAGATCGCCCGGGCGATCGGGCGCCAGGCCGAGCGCCTCGCCTACGTGAACGGGACCCAGTTCACGACGGAGCCCCTCGAGGCCCTCGCCTCCGCGCTCGTGGAGGTGGCCCCGAAGGGCCTCACGAAGGCGCATTTCCTGACGAGCGGCTCCGAGGCGGTCGAGGCCGCGGTCAAGCTCGCCCTCCAGTACTGGGTCGAGCGCGGGGAGCCGGGGAAGGTCCGGATCCTCGCGCGCCGGCCCGCCTACCATGGGAACACGATCGCGACGCTGTCGCTCGGCTCGCGCGGGACGTACCGGAAGTACTTCGGGGAGTGGCTGCGCGGGGTGCCGAGGATCGCGGGCCCGACCTGCTGGCGCTGTCCGCTCGACAAGGCCTACCCCTTCTGCGCCGTCGCCTGCGCCGACGAGCTGGAGAAGGCGATCGACGCCCTCGGGGAGGAGACCGTGGCCGCGTTTCTCGCCGAGCCGGTCTTCGGGGCGTCGGGCGCCGCCGCCGTGCCGCCGAAGGAGTACTGGCCGAAGGTGCGGGAGATCTGCGACCGCCGCTCGATCCTCTGGATCGCCGACGAGGTGCTGACGGGGATGGGGCGGACCGGGAAGTGGTTCGCCGTCGACTACTACGGCGTGGCGCCGGACATCCTCGCGGTCGGGAAGGGGATCGCGGGCGGCTACGCCCCGCTCTCGGCCGTCCTCGCCCGGGAGGAGATCGTGGGGACGATCGGGAGAGCGGGCCACGACTTCCAGCACCAGCAGACCTTCGCCCAGACGCCGGTCATCTGCGCCGCGGGGCTCGCGACGATCCGGGTCCTCAAGGGGCGACGTCTCGTCGAGCGCGCGGCGAGGATGGGGCCGGCCCTCCTGAAGGCGCTCGGAGGATTGAAGCGGCTCGAGTGCGTGGGGGACGTCCGGGGCATCGGCCTCCTCGCGGGGATCGAGTTCGTCGCCGACCGGGAGAAGAAGACCCCGTTCCCGCGGGAGGCTCGGTTCTGCGAGCGGGTCGCCGAGGCGGCCTTCGAGCGCGGGCTGATCGTCTGGGCGCAGGGGGGGGACGCCGACGGCGTCGACGGGGACTCGATCGTGGTCGCGCCCCCCTTCACGGTGACGAGCTTCGAGATCGGGCAGATCGCGCGCCGCCTGGAGGAGGCGATCCGGGTGGTCGCAGGGCCGGGCGGAGGGCGGGGGGCGCGCTCATGACGCAGGCGTTCAAGATCACCTACACGACGCTCGGGGCGGACCTCGAGGACTTCCACCGGGAGTTCGACCGGGCCGCCGTCGAGGTCCAGAGGTCGTTCGGGAAGACCTGGCCGCAGGAGATCGGCGGGGACTCGCGGGGGGAGGGCGCCCTCTTCGAGGACCGCTCGCCCGGCGACACGAGGGTCCTCGTGGGGCGGTTTCCGAAGGGGTCTCGGGAGGACTATCGAGCGGCGTTCGCCGCGGCGAAGGCTGCGCACGCGGGATGGGCGGGTACGCCATGGCGCGAGCGCGTCGAACGGATCCGCTCGGCCGCGGAGGCGATCTCGTCGAGGAAGTTCCGGCTGGCGGCGCTCCTCGTCCACGAGGCGGGAAAGAACCGGACGGAGGCGATGGGGGAGGTCGAGGAGTCGGCCGACCTGCTCCGCTACTACGCGCAGCAGATGGAGGAGAACGCCGGGTTCGAGCGGCCGATGGGGAGGCTCGCGGAGAACGAGGAGGCGAGGAGCGTCGGGCGCCCCTACGGCCCCTTCGCCGTGATCGCCCCCTTCAACTTCCCGATCGCGCTGCCGGCGGGGATGGCGGCGGGGGCCCTCCTCGCCGGGAACACGGTGGTGTTCAAGCCGTCGGGAGACTGCCCCGCCATCGGGTGGGAGCTGTGGAAGGCCCTCGTCGACGGGGGGATCCCGCGCGGAGTCGTGAACTTCGTGACGGGCGCCGGGGGTCCGTTCGGGGAGGAGATCCTCTCGAATCCCGACGTGGCGGGGATCGTCTTCACCGGCTCGAAGGAGGTCGGGATGCGCCTCCTCAAGGGGTTCGGCCGCGACTGGCCGAAGCCCTGCATCGTCGAGATGGGGGGGAAGAACCCCGCGATCGTCACGGCGAAAGCGGACCTCGAGAAGGCGGCCGAGGGGGTGATGCGCTCGGCCTTCGGCTACGGCGGGCAGAAGTGCAGCGCCTGCTCGCGGGTCTACGTCCACCGGGACGTGGAGAAGGCCTTCGTCGACCGGCTCCTCGGGAAGACGCGCGGGATCCGGGTCGGCCATCCGATCCGCCGCGAGGTCTTCCTCGGACCGCTGATCAACGAGGAGGCGCGGCGGCGCTACGAGGAGACGACGCGTTGGGCGGCGGCCGAGGGGGAGATCCTCCACGGCGGACGGCTCCTCGGAGGGGGCGAGTTCGGCCACGGCTACTACGTCGAGCCGACGATCGTCGCCGGCCTGCCGAAGAGCCACCGCCTCTTCCGCGAGGAGCGGTTCGTTCCCGTGCTGCCGGTCGCGACGGTCGAGTCCCTCGAGGAGGCGATCTCCCTCGCCAACGATTCCGAGTACGGCCTGACGGCGGGCGTCTTCAGCGAGGACCCCGCCGAGGTGGAGACCTTCTTCGAGAGAGTGGAGGCGGGCGTGACCTATGCCAATCGAAAGTCGGGGGCGACGACCGGCGCGTGGCCGGGCGTGAACTCCTTCTGCGGCTGGAAGGGATCGGGGAACACCGGGCGCGGCGTCTGCGGGCCCTACTACGTGCAGCAGTTCGTGCGCGAGCAGAGCCGGACGTGGATGCGATGAAGGCGCCGCGGATCCGGACGGCGGTCCCGGGGCCGAAGGCGCGCGCGGCGATCCGCCGCGACGAGGCGGTCGCCTCCCCCTCCTACATCAAGGAGCATCCCCTCGTCGCCGTGCGCGGGGAGGGGTGCGCCGTCGAGGACGTCGACGGGAACCGCTTCCTCGACTTCGCCGCGGGCATCGCGACGGTCTCCACGGGTCACTCCCACCCCACCGTCGTCCGGGCGGTCGAGCGGCAGGCCCGCCGCTTCCTCCACGTCTGCACGACCGACTTCTACGACCCGGCCTGGACCCGGCTCTCGGAGAGGCTCGCGCGCCTCGCGCCGGGGCGCGAGGGCAAGCGAGTGCACCTCGGCAACTCGGGCGCGGAGGGAGTCGAGACGGCGATCAAGCTCGTGCGCGCCCACACGAAGCGGCCCCGCCTCCTCGCCTTCGAGGGGGCCTTCCACGGCCGGACCCTCGGCGCGCTCTCCCTCACCGCGAGCAAGCCGGTCCAGCGGGCGGGTTTCGGCCCGCTCCTCCCGGGCGTCACGCACGTGCCGTTCGGGAACTGCTACCGCTGCCCCCTGAATCTCACCTACCCCTCCTGCGGCGTCGCCTGCGTCGAGGGGCTGCGCGACACGATCCTCAAGACGCACACGCCGCCCGAGGAGGTCGCGGCGGTGTTCCTCGAGCCGATCCAGGGGGAAGGGGGGTACGTCGTCCCGCCGCCCGACTACGCGAAGCGGCTACGGCGGCTCTGCGACGACCACGGGATGCTCCTCGTCGCCGACGAGGTCCAGTCGGGGATGGGGCGGACGGGGAAGATGCTCGCGGTCGAGCACTTCGGCGTCGTCCCCGACGTGATCGTCCTCGGCAAGGGGATCGCCTCGGGGCTCCCCCTCTCCGCGACGGTCGCGCGCGCCACGGTGATGGACTGGGCGAGGGGCTCGCACGGGAGCACCTTCGGCGGGAACCCCGTCTCCTGCGCGGCGGCGAACGCGACGCTCGACCTGCTCGAGGGGGGGCTCGTCGAGAACGCCGCGCGCGTCGGCGCGCATCTGAGGAAGGGGCTCGAGGGGCTCGCCGAGCGCCACCCCCTGATCGGCCAGGTGCGCGGGCTCGGCCTGATGCAGGCGATCGAGCTGGTCCGCGACCGGGAGACGAAGGTCCCGGCGAAGGAGGAGGCCGACGCGGTCGTCCGGGAGGCGTTCGCCCGCGGGCTCGTCCTCCTCACCTGCGGGCGGAGCACGATCCGCTTCTGCCCTCCCCTCGTCGTGACGAGAGCCGAGTGCGACCGCGCCCTCGAGGTCCTCGACGGGGCGTTCGCCGCCGTCGGACGGCGGCGGAAGGGGAGGACGTGACCGGCAAGGTCCTCTCGATGCGCGAGGCGATCGCGCGCCACGTCCACGACGGCGACACCGTCGTGATCGAGGGGTTCACCCACCTCATCTGCTTCGCCGCCGGCCACGAGATCATCCGGCAGGGCCGGCGCGACCTCGTCCTCGCCCGCCTCACCCCCGACCTCGTCTACGACCAGATGATCGGCGCGGGCTGCGCCCGCCGGCTCGTCTTCTCCTGGGCGGGGAACCCCGGCGTCGGTCCCCTCCACGCCTTCCGCCGCGCCGTCGAGCAGGGGGTGCCCGCCCCGCTCGAGATCGAGGAGTACTCCCACTTCGGGATGGTCGCGCGCTTCCAGGCGGGGGCGGCGCGGTTGCCGTTCATGCACCTGCGGGACTACGCGGGCTCCGATCTCCCGCGCGCGAACCCCCGCATCCGCCAGGTCGAGTGCCCCTACACCGGCGAGCGCCTCGCCGCGGTCCCCGCCCTCCATCCCGACGTGACGATCGTCCACTGCCAGCGGGCCGACGCGAAGGGGGACGCCCAGATCTGGGGCCTCCTCGGCGTCCAGAAGGAGGCTGCCTTCGCCGCGGAGCGCGTGATCGTCGTCTGCGAACAACTGGTGGACGAGTCGGTGGTCCGCTCCGACCCGAACCGGACGATCCTCCCCGGGTTCCTCGTCGACGCGGTCGTCGTCGAGCCCCTCGGATGCCACCCCTCCTACGCGCAGGGGTACTACGACCGCGACAACGACTTCTACGTGAGGTGGGACGCCCTCTCGCGCGACCCCGCCTCCCTCGAGCGCTACCTCGACGAGTGGGTGCGGGGCGTGCCCGACCGGAGCGCCTACGTCGCGAAGCTCGGCTCCGAGAGGGTGGAGGGGCTCCGGGCCGACGCGCGCCCCGCCGCCCCCGTCAACTACGGGTTCTGAGGTCCCGGCCGGGGAGAACCCTCCTCCGGGCCCGCCTTGACACGGTCCGGCCTCCTCCTAGGGTTTCGCGGCGCTCCGCCTCCTTCCATGCCGACGCTCAATCTCCCGGACGTGCCGGAGGACCTCCTCCGCCGACTCCGCGAACTCGCCCGCTCGGAGAAGCGGCCGGTGGCGAAACAGGCGATCCTCCTCCTCGAGTGGGCGATGGCCGACTCTCCCGTCCCCGACGCGCGGAAGGCGGCGATCCTCGAGGGGATCGTCCGCCGGGCCGAGAAGCTGCGGTCCTCGCGCCGCCCGTTGCCCCCGGCCGCGCGGCCTGTCCGCCAGGAGCGGCAGCGTTGAGGACGGTCGTCCTCGACACGAGCGTCCTCCTCCAGCTCTTCCTCGGAGAGCGGGGCTCGGAGGCCGCGAAGACCCTGATGACGGCCTACGCGGCCGGGCGGCTTCCTCTCGCGCTTCCGGAGTTCGGGCTCCTCGAGTTCGCCGGGGCGCTTTCGAAGCACGAGCAGCGAGGCCGCCTCAAGCCCCAGGAGGTCGACGGCATGCTGGAGGACCTCCTGGGGCTCGGCATCCGCTGGGTCCCCTCCGCGGGGCTCCTCGGCCAGAGCGTCGTCTTCGCCCGCCAGACGGGACGAGGGGTGAGCGACGGCGCCTTCCTCGCCCTCGCGGAGCGGCTAGAAGCCACCCTCGTCACGGCGGACGCGAGCCTCGTGGAGGCCTGTCGCGGGAAGCTCGCCTTCGTCACGCCCCTCGAGGACGCGGTCGAGGCCCTGGGGCTCTGAGACCCGGCCGGGCGCCCTCGCCGGGGGCCATCGGGCCGGGACGTTTTCCGCGTTCCACGCGTCGTAGGCGCGGCGGAGCTCGGCGAGCCTCTCCGGGTCGCGCGCCGCGAGGTCCGCCTTCTCCCCGATGTCGGAGGCGAGATCGAAGAGCTGCGCCTCCCCGCCACCCCGGACGACGAGCTTCCAGTCCCCGACGCGCGCGGCCGACTGCGGGCCCATCCGCCAGAAGAGGGCGGGGTGGGGATCTCCCGCTCCTTCCCGGGTGAGGAAGGGAAGGAGGTCCACGCCGTCGAGCGGAGGCCCGCCCTTCGGGGCGAGCCCCGCCGCCGCGAGGGCGGTCGCGGCGACGTCGAGAGAGGAGACGGGCCGCCGGAAGACTCCCCCGGCGGGGACGGTCCCCTTCCACCGGACGAGGTAGGGGACGCGGATCCCCCCCTCGTAGACCTGGCCCTTCGCGCCCCGCAGCGGCCCGTTCGAGGAGGTCGTCCGCCTCGTGGGCCCTCCGTTGTCCGACAGGAAGAAGACGAGGGTCCGCTCCTCGAGCCCCTCCTCGCGGAGCTTCGCGAGGACGCGGCCCACCGCGTCGTCCATCGCCGCGAGCATCGCGGCGAAGGTCTGGCGCCGCGGATCCGCGAGGGAGGCGAACCTCTCGAGCCGCGCCTCCGGGGCCTGGAGCGGCGCGTGGACGGCGTTGAAGGGGAGGTAGAGGAAGAAGGGGCGCGCCCGGTGCCGGCCGATGAAGTCGGCCGCCTCGCGGGCGAAGAGGTCGGTCAAGTACTCCGCAGGCTCGAAGGCTTCCGTCCCCCGCAGGAGCGGGACGGCGCTCGTCGAGCGGGGGAGGTAGGCGTGGGCTCCCGCGAGGAATCCCACGAATTCCTCGAAGCCCCGGCGCGTCGGCCGGGCCTCCTCGCGGTAGCCGAGATGCCACTTGCCGAACATCCCGGTCGCGTACCCCGCCTCGCGGAGCCGCTCGGCGAGGGTCGATTGGTCCTCGGGGAGGCCGAAGTCGGGCGCCGCCACCGCCGGCGGGCCGGGGTTGTGCTCGAAGCCGAAGCGCTGGCCGTAGCGCCCCGTGAGGAGCCCCGCGCGGGTCGGCGCGCAGAGGGGCGCCGTGACGTACCCGTCCGTGCAACGCACGCCGTCCCTGGCGAGGGAGTCGATGTTCGGGGTCGGGATGTCCTCCCCCCCCTGGACGCCGAGCTCGCCCCACCCGAGGTCGTCGGCGAGGAAGAGGACGACGTTGG
>JAKEFM010000299.1 GCA_022616055.1 Planctomycetota bacterium | reverse complement strand
GGGAACAGCGTCTCGTTGTAGTCGAAGTCCCAGCCGTGGCCGAGCGGGCCGTCGTAGGTGAGCCGGCTCCGGTAGCGCCGGGACAGGGTGAAGTGGAGGTCGCCGCGCCCGAGGATCGCGAGATCGACCCGGTCGAGGCGCTCCTCGCCGCTGTGGAGGAGGACGTCGTTCCCGGCCCCGCCCTCGGTCTTGCAGACGCAGTCCGCGTCGCACTGCTGCGAGGGGCACTCCTGGGGGAAGTCCGGGACCGGCAGGAGGGGCGCGGGGATGCAGATCACGACCGGCGGGAGCGGGAAGCAGACGAAGATCGGCCCGCCGTCGCCCTGCGTCCCGGGGAGCGTCCCGTGCCAGCCGGGGGCGAGGATCCCCACGCCGGGGTCGGTCTCGACGAAGCGCCCGTCCGCGCTCACGGTCATGGAGCCCACGACCTCCCACTCGCCCGTGTCGTGGTTGAAGCTCCACAGGCCCGTCTTGGCCCCCGGCGGGAGCCCGTGGAGGTTCAGGAACCGGACCGCGACCGGGACGTCGAAGTTCCCCGGGCCGTTCGTCTGGACGGTGAACACGAGCGCGAAGGCGAGCTCGTCGGGGAGGCGGCCGGGGATGCGATCCGCGGGGACCGGCGAGATCCCCACCACCCCGCCCCGCGTCCCGTCGTCGGCGTAGAGCGAGTCCGCCGGGACGGTGATCTCCACCCCCGCGAACTGGGGGAACTCGGCGAGGATCGAGTCGGGGAAGGGAATGACCGTGTCCTCGGTCTCGCTCACGGGGCGGAGCGTCCCCGCGGGCACGAGCGGGAGGTAGACCTCGCCCACGTTCACCTCGCGGCCGGGGAGCGAGGTCCAGGACTTCCCGACGTGGGGGTAGTACGTGCCGGGGGGGACGCCGTTCTGCGCGGTCCGCCCGTCGATGTGGACGAAGAAGCGGCCGGAGGGCGCGGGTTCGAGCCGGAAGTTGCCCATGGCGTCGGTCGTCGTCCGGAGCGTGTCCTCCATGCCGTCCACCGTGATCGTCGCGCCCTCGAGGGGGACGTTCACCGAGCCCTGGCCGCTCGGGGCGAGCTCGGAGGCGAAGACCCGCCCGCAGACCTTCGTCCCCGGGGCGACGGTGAGGCTCAGCGTGTCGAAGTCGATCCGCGCGATCCCGCCCGCCGCCCCGTCGCGGTCGGCGTCGATCGCCGCGCCGCCCTCGGCGCGGAGCGCGTCCCCGTCGACGGTCACCCGGACGCGGGCGCTCGCCGGGAGCGGGGACTGGTAGAAAAGCGTCACCGCCCGGCGGTCGGGCGAGATGTGGAGGCGCCCCGGGAGGTCCTGGCCGCCGAAGCGGGCGAAGATCGCGGCCGGCAGGACCGTCGCGGCGTCGAGCGGAGCGCTGAAGCGGAGGATCGTCTCGCGGGTGACCGCGACCCCGCCCTCGCCCGCGCGGGGCGAGCTGTCGACGAGGATCGGCGCCCCGACGGCGACCGGGGCCTCCGCCTCGAGGCCGTCGGCGCGCGCGGTGACGACGGCCTGCCCGGCCGCGAGCGCGCGGACGAGGCCCGCCGCGCTCACGCTCGCGATCCCCGGGGCCGAGCTCTCGAAGCTCGCCCGGCCCGTCACGTCGGCC
>JAKEFM010000298.1 GCA_022616055.1 Planctomycetota bacterium | reverse complement strand
TAGGAGCCGTAGCGGACGAAGAAGCCGGGGGTGGGGTCGGCGTGGCGGGCGCAGGAGCGCCAGGGGCAGCGCTCGGGGTCGAAGGCGATCTTTCCCGCCGGACGGACCATGGGGTCTTCCGGAAGGAATGACGCGGGCGGTTACACCGACAGGCCTGATCGGGGAAGTTTCCGCAGGGGGAGGGGGGGTCCGATCCACACGGACCCGGGGCAGTTTCGTAGAGTCCGGGCCATGGACCTCCCGCCTCCTCCGCCGGCCCCGCGCGCGCGGCGGCTCCGGCGGCTCCTCCTCGCGGGGGGCGGGGTCCTCCTCGCCTTCGTCGTCGCCGAGGCCCTCCTCGCGCGTGAGGCGGACTCGGCGAGAGAGCGCCTCGTCCGGGAGGCCGGGCCGTTCCAGTTCTTCACGCTGCGGACGGCCGACGGCCGGGTCCTCTCGAAGCACCGCGGCCCCTTCGAGCTCGTCCTCGATCCCGTCCTCGCCTACCGGAACCTGCCGGGCCAGCGGGGGGCGGGGTTCGCGATCAACGCGCGCGGCTACCGCGGCCCGGAGCTGCGCCCCCGCGAGCCCGGCGTCCCGCGGATCGTCCTCCTCGGGGGCTCGACCGCCTTCGGGTTCGGGATCGGTCGGGACGAGGACACCCTCGCGGCGCGCCTCGAGCGGGAGCTCGCCCCCGCCGAGGTCGTGAACGCCGGGGTCATCGGATACGTCTCGGGGCAGGAGCTCGCCCTCCTGCGGACGGAGGTCCTCGACCTCGACCCGCAGGTCGTGGTCGCGTTCGACGGCTGGAACGACTTCCGGACGGGGCGGCTGCGCCCGGACGGGACGCTCGCGACCGTCCTCCTCGCGCAGGTCGAGGACCTCGCCTCCGAAGCGGCGCTCTCGCGCCGGGACTTCTCCTTCGCCTTCCGCGTCGCCTTCTCCCACGTCTTCCGGCAGATCCGATCCAGAATCCGGCAGGCGCTCGCGCCTTCCCCGGAGCCCTACGCGCCCGTCTTCCCCACGGAGGAGGAGGTCGAGGGGCGCCTCGCCCCCTACCTCCGCAACGTCCTCGCGATGCAGGCCGCCTGCCGCGCGAAGGGGTGCCGCTTCCTCCTCGTCGTCCAGTCGGAGCGGCAGGCCGACCCCGCCTACCGCGCGTTCGCCTCCCGCGCCACCCGCTCGGTCGTGGAAGCGGGAGGGGAGGCGCTCGACGCCGGGACTCTGGAGGACCTGAGGCCCGGGCACTTCGTCGACGACGTCCACCTCACGGTCGAGGGGAACACCTTCGTCGCGAAGGCGATCGCCGGCCGAGTCCGCTGAACGGATCGCAGGGCCGGGGCCCTACGGAACCCCTTCCTGGAGCTCGACCTCGTTCACGGCGACCCAGACCCCCGGCGGGGCCCCGCTGAGGGTGAGCCGCAGGAAGGGCGGCGCAGGGATCGAGGGGATGAACTCGTACACCTGCGTCTGCCACAGCCCGTACAGACCCGTCGTGGCCCCGAGCGTGGTCCAGGCTGAGCCGTCGTCGCTCCCCTCCAGCGTGAGCGTGAGGGGGAGGAGGAGCGCTCCGACGGCGTAGTCGAGCGTGACGCTCGCCCGCCCGATCCACCGGTTGGACCACCCGGCGAGGTCGGCCGAAATCGTGTTCGGTGGAGCCGCCCCGGGGTTCCAGCCGTCGGACCACTCGAAGATCCCGTTGAACGCCTTGCCCGGCAGGTGCGCGGTGCCGTTCCCCTCGATCCAGTAGGAGGACGCCGACGCCGGCGCGCCGAGGGCCATCTGCCCCGGGACGAGGATCCGCGCCGCGGGTCCCCCCTCGATCCGGAGTCGCCCTTCTCCTCCCGCGCCTCCGGGGGGTGCCCCCGGG
>JAKEFM010000297.1 GCA_022616055.1 Planctomycetota bacterium | reverse complement strand
GGGGCTCCTGCAGAAGACCGCGTCGGATTCCCCCGAGGACTACCTCGCCGTCTTCGACTTCGAGGCCGCCTTCGACCGCGGGTTCGAGGACCGCCTGCGGAAGGAGGAGGTCCGGCTCTCGGATCGCCCGGCGGAGCGGGAGTAGCCCGGAACGTGGAACGCGAGGACGCCCGCCGCCGCACGCTCTACCTGACGGCCGTCGGGCTCGTCGTCCTCTACCTCGCCTACCTCGCGCGCCAGGCGGTCGTCCCCCTCCTCGTCGCCCTCCTCCTCGCCTACCTCCTCGCCCCCCTCGTCGCGGTGCTCGAGCGCCGGGGCTTCTCCCGGATGGGCGCCGTCACGACCCTCTTCGTCCTCTTCTTCGGGACGACGGGCCTGGCCCTCGTCTTCGGGCTCCCCCCGCTCCTGGTGGAGGGCCGCGCGCTGGTCCGCGCGACCATCGGGGAGCCCGGGCTGACCCTGGATCCCGTCCTCCCCCCGGTGATGAAGGGGCTCCCGGACCGACGGCCCCCCGCGACGCTGAAGGAGTTCCTCGAGGCCCGCCAGAGGGCCCTCGGCGACGTCCCCCGCGACCCCGACGTGGAGCCCGCGGGCTACTGGGAGCGCAAGGAGAGGAGCCTCCGCCTGGCCGGGCGGGAGCAGGCCCTGCTGGAGTTCCGCGGGAGCCACGAGGACTGGAGGGTCTGCCGCCGCGACGGGCGGATCGTCGCGTTCAACGACTTCAACCGCGACGGGCACTTCGACGCCGGCTACGTCTTCGACGGGGCCCTGCTCGGGGGCGCCTGGGTGCGGGAGCGGCTCCGCAACCCCGCGCTGGCGACGGCCCTCGAGGACATGGCCACGGACGCGCTGCCGACCCTCGCCGAGTCCCTCTTCCTCCACGGCTCCGCCGTGGCGCGGGGCGCGCTCGGGATCCTCGGCACCGCGCTCACGGTCCTCGGATGGCTCATCATCGTGCCCCTCTACACGTTCTTCTTCCTGATGCGCCTGGAGGACGTGTGGGCGGCCTTCGTGGAGTACCTGCCGGGGACGCACCGCGACCGCGTCCTCAAGGTCCTGGGCGACGTGCACCGGATGCTCATCGGGTTCTTCCGGGGCCGGATCACGACGATGTTCCTGAAGGGAGTCATCGTCGCGGGGGGGCTCGCCTTCCTGGGAGTCCCCTTCTGGCCGGTCTTCGGGGCGCTGGCGGGGCTCCTGACCATCGTCCCCGCCGTGGGACCCATCCTCGCCGGGGCGCCGGCGGTGATCCTCTCCTACAGCGAGGACGGGGTCGTCTCCGCGGGGCTGGTTGTGGGCCTGCTCGTCGCGGCGGAGATCGTCGAGGGCTACATCCTCATCCCGAAGATGATCGGCAAGGAGGTGGGGCTGCACCCCATGGCGGTCATCACCTCCGTCCTCATCGGGGCGGCGCTCCTCGGCGTGTTCGGCGTCGTCATCGCGATCCCCCTGGCGGCGGCGGCCAAGATCGTCTGGACCGAGTTCGTGCTGCCG
>JAKEFM010000296.1 GCA_022616055.1 Planctomycetota bacterium | reverse complement strand
CGTCATCGACACCGAGAGGGGCGAGGCGGGGAAGATCGCGGGCTCGATGACCGCGAACTGCGCGTTGATCCCGATTCCGGCGGGGATGCCGCAGGGGATCGGGAGCGGCACGGAGGCCGTCCCGCTGCATCCGGCGCCCGGGGACACGGGGATCGGGCTGATCAGCACCACGAGGGGCACGAGGAGCGTGCAGGCGTTCCCCGGGATGAACAGGCTGATCGGGATGCTCGTCGTCCCGGCCGAGAGGACGAGCACGGCCACCGTCGACGGCTGGGCGCTCCCGAGGGTGATCGCGAAGGTCGAGTTCCCGACCGCCGGGAGGCCGCTCGCGGAGATCGTCGGCCCGCAGCCGCCCGAGCTCGGGCAGGGAGCGCCGGTGGTCGGCGTGAGGGCGACGGTCTGGGACGTGAGCGTGAGGTTGTCCACGTACCAGCCGAGGAAGGCGTTCCCGACCGAGTCGACGGTGTTGAAGCGGAGCCGGAGCTGCCCGCCGCCGCCCGCGACGAGCGTCGAGAACCCGGAGCCGCCCGAGTTCGCCGCGAAGGAGCCGGGGGAGAAGCAGGCCTGGATGCCGGCGACCTGGACCATCGGGTCCCAGGACGCGAACGGGGAGCTGCGCCCCTCGACGAAGCACTGGTCGAAGGTCGTCGTCCCGCCCCCCTCGGTCTCCTTCAGGTAGTCGAAGGCGACCGTGAGGCCGATCGTGCCGGCCGGCACCGAGAAGCTCGGGGAGACGAGGGCCCCCGAGTTCGCGACCCCGGTGTTGAAGGTGTAGTTCCCGAGGTCCCCCTGGTTGTACGCCGCGGCGCTCCCGGCGAGCGGGGCCGGGATCGGCGTGCCGCCGGCGTCGCAGTTGGTCTCCGCGTGCCACAGGACGTCGAGGGGACTCCCGAAGGAGTCCTCCTCGGCCATGTTCCCGACGGTGACGCCGGGTGTCGTCCCGGAGTCGAAGTTCTCCGAGTAGGCGAGGACCGTGGAGCCCGGGGCCTCGTCGATCCGGACGTTGTCGACGTACCAGCCGAAGTAGTCGTTGCCGACCGAGTCGACCGTGTCGAACCGGAACCGGTGCTGGAAGCTCGTCCCCGAGAGCGCCGGGGGGAGGATCGCCATCTGGGTCTGGATCGGCCCGACGCACGGCCCGCTGTTCCCCGCGATCTGCATCAGGGTGGACCAGGTCCCCGCCCCCGTCGGGCTCGTCTCGACGAAGCACTGGTCGAAGGAGGCCGAGCCGCCTCCCTCGCTCTGCTTCGTGAAGTCGAAGATCATCAGGAGGGTCGAGGTGGCGGAGGTCGAGACGACGGCGGGGCTCTCGATCGCCCCCTCGTTCGCCGCGCCGGTGTTGAACGTGTAGGTGCCGAGGTCCCCCTGGTTGTAGGCCGCCGCCTCCGTCCCCATGCAGCTCGAGATCGGCGTCGGCGTCGGCGGGGGAGGCACGCCCGGCGTCAGGTCGAAGCCGGTCGCCGGGAAGAGGAGGTTGTCCTCGCCCCCGCAGGTCGCGTCGTCGCCCACCGTGCCGTCGAAGCTCTCCGTGCCGACCGTCGCGCTCCAGGTGTCCCCGCCGAGCGCGAAGGTC
Organism: Planctomycetota bacterium; assembly: GCA_022616055.1. GTDB lineage: Bacteria > Planctomycetota > UBA1135 > UBA1135 > JAKEFM01 > JAKEFM01. The sequence continues at coordinate 31,551 of JAKEFM010000296.1, read as the reverse complement.
GCGTTGTCGTAGTGGAACTCGAGGACGTTCGTCGTCTCGTTGATGACGGCCTGGAACGTCGCGTTCTCGCCGCTCGCGTTGCCGGGGAAGGCCTCGAGGCTGTTCCACTCGACGACGATCCGGCGGTTCGGCGCGGAGCCCTGGACCTCGTACAGGGTCTGGCCGCCACTGTGGAACGTGTCGTCCCACCAGGGGCCGATGACCCCGTTCGGCGGGTTCGGGTTGCCGGGGACGTCGTTGATGAAGTCGGTGCCGCCCCCGCCGCCGGGGAAGGGGGTGAGAAAGCCGTTCCGGCTGATGTCGACCAGCTGGAAGGCGACCCCGTAGTGCTGGAAGATGAACGGGGCGACGATCCGGCCGCTGTAGCCGTCGTCGCCGCCGCTGAAGACGAGCACCGCGCCCGGATTGCTCACGATGCTCGAGAAGGGCGAGGCGTTGGGGGTGATGATGTATCCGCCCGTCGGGCAGATCCCGCAGCCGGCCTCCTCGTGCCAGAGCGTGGGGGCGGGGACGCCCGAGAAGGGATCGACTTCGGTGTAGGCGCCGACGTTCCCCGGAGGGGCGGGCGGGCCCTCGAAGTTCTCGCTGAAGAGCGTCGTGACCTGCGCGTGCGCGGCACCCGCGAGCAGCAGGAGGGCCGGCAGGACGACGAGGGGTCTGCGCCGCAGGGAGAGGAGACTCATGCTGGGACCTCCACGGAAACGGCGACCGGGGACCGTTCGGCCACGATCACCCATCACACGAAAGGGACGGGTCGAACCCGTCCGTTGGGACCGGTTCGGATGATAGCGACCCCCCCCGGATTCGGGAAGGTCCCGGGCCGCCCCCCCAAGGAAAACGGGCGCGGTCCGAGGGGACCGCGCCCGATGGATCGAGAGGGACGGGCGGCGTCAGCCGGTGACGATCGCCGCGGCGTTCGAGGCGATGACCGTCCCCGGAGGGGTGAAGTTGAACCACTGCGCGTACACGGGGCCCGCGCAGGAGGGGGTCCCCGGCGGGATCGGGACGCCGAGGGAGGCCGCTCCGCCGCCGCTCACCAGCGCGGTCCCCCAGAGGATGTTCAGGTCGACGAGGACCTGGCACCCTCCCAGGAACCCGAAGGCCGCGATCGGGAACGGGAGGGGCACGGCGCCGAAGAGGAGGGTGTTGCTCGTCCCGATGAAGAGGAGGCCGAACGACCCGGGCGGGGCGCCGGTCTCCGTCAGCGCGTAGGCGAGGTTCCCCGGGGTCGCGCTGCCGCCCGCGGAGGCGATGATCGGCCCGCAGCCGGGCCCGAAGGTCGACATCTGCCCGCAGGGCTCGCAGGGGTCGAAGCGGAAGTTGTTCGTCGGGAGCGATCCGTTGTTCGTCCCGGCGAAGGTCGCGTCGATCCCGTAGGACCCCGAGAGGTCCGTGATCCCGACGGAGGCGTTCCAGGTCCCGCCGCCCAGGACCTCGGGGGCGTAGCGGAACTCGATGTTGTTCGAGCCCTCCTCGAGGACGAGCTGGAAGGAGACGCGGTTGCCCAGGTCGGTGCAGTTGCCCGCGCCGCCGCTCCAGGGGGTGAGGTTCTCATACTGGACGATCAGCTGCTGGTTGCCGGGAGGGCCGGTCACGAGCCGCGAGGTCCGAGCGGTCGCCGGGCGGTGGGTGATGTCGTCCCACCAGGGGGCGCAGGTCCCGGCCGCGGAGGCGGTCCCGGGGACCTGGTTGATGTACCCGCCGCACCCCCCGCCGTTCATCGCGAGGAACCCGTTCGAGTCGATCGAGAAGGAGGTCACGTCGTCGAGGAAGTACTTGAAGGGGAAGGGCATGGCGAACGGACCCGCGTTGTCGTCGTCCGTGCAGTTCCCGCACGCGCCGCACTCGGCGCCCGTCGTCGACAGGCCGACCCAGGTGACGACCTCGCCCGGGCTCCCGGTGATCGAGGCGTAGGCGGCCGTCAGCGTCGACATCGTGTAGGAGGGGGTCACCGTCCCGGTCGTCGTGAAGCCGCTCGGCGTGAGGGTGAAGTCGGTCGGCGGATGGATCACATTCTGGTCCCCGAGGCCGGTCAGGTCGGCGCCGGCGGTCCCGGAGTTGTTCTCCCACCCGACGGTCGCTCCGGCGGTGCCGGCCGATCCGGGGGTGCCGAGGATACCGGCCGGGTCGTAGTGGTAGTCGACGACCCCGGTCCCTTCGTGGAGGACCACCTGGAAGGTCCCCGGGTCCGAGTTGCCCGTGTTCGCCGCGACCCAGGTCTCCTCCTGGGTCCACTCGACGGTGAGGGTCTGGTTCGGCGCGGTGCCGTCGACGAGGTAGGAGGCGGAGCCGGTCGAGGCGGGCGGGAGGATCAGGTCGTTCCACCAGGGGGCGAAGATGGCGTTGGGCGCCGACGTGCTCGGAATCGCCGAGTTCTGGTAGGCGAGCGCGCCGAGGTTGCCGTAGTTCTGGTCGACCGACACCCACCCGTTGTTGTTCACCTGGATCGTCCCGACGTTCGGGGTCCAGTACGGGAACGGGAACGGCACGGGGATGGCCCCGCTGATCGGGTCGTCGGCAGGGGGGGTGAAGATCGCGACGGTCGCGGGGTTGCCCACGATCGTGGTGAGGGCGTGCGGGGACGTGGTGACGTTGTAGCCCGTGATCACCGTCGAGGGCGTTCCGCCGGCGGCGCACGGTTGCGCGGCGGCGGGGGGAGCGAGGAACGCGGCGGCGATCGCGAGGCTCGACCACGGCCAGAGCTTCGTTCGGTTCATCCTGGATCTGCCTTTCGGGTTGGGGGGGGGTCGCGGCGCGGGAGCGACGCGCGACGGGCGCGCCGACTCCCCGAGTCGGCCCGCGGCCCGAAACCTTCCGTAGGGGGAGCCCTTACGCTAGCCGTTGGACGATCCCCGTCAACCGGGAGTTCCCACTCGCTCGCCCGGGAGAGCAGGGCGCGACGGCTATACTCCCCCCCTCCTTCCCGCTCGCCCCGCCCGCCCTTGCCGCACCGGGTCGTCGTCCTCGGAGCCGGCGTCACCGGTCTCGCCGCCGCCTGGAGGCTCCCCGCCCCCGCCTTCGACGTCGAGATCCTCGAGGCGGGGGACCGGGCCGGGGGGATCGGATCCTCGATGCCGGTCGAGGGGTTCGTCCTCGACCACGGCATCCACGGGCTCTACTCCGCCCGCCCCGAGACGAAGCCGATCGTCGAGGAGCTGCGGGCGACCTTCGGGGAGGACTTCCTCACCGTCTCGAAGAAGACGTCGATCTGGTTCCGGCGCCGCTACCTCCGCTACCCCCTCGAGGCGAGGGACCTCTTCCGGGCGCTCGACCTCCGGACGGCGGCCCGCTGCTTCCTCGGCTTCCTCGCGACGCGACTGCGCAAGCGCCTGCGTCCCGTCGGCGCCGCGCCGGGCTTCGAGCAGTGGGTGGTCGACCGCTTCGGGCGCGCCTTCTACGGCCTGTACTTCGGCCCGTACGTCGAGAAGGTCTGGGGGGTCTCCGGCTCGCGGATGTCGAGCGCCTGGCTCGCGCGGCGCATCTCGGAGGTGAGCCTCTGGAAGGTCGCGCGCAACGCCGTGCTGCGCCGGCTCCACCGCGGCCCGGCCGAGCACGAGATGCACTCGCTCCAGCCGCAGACGTTCCTCTATCCGCCGAAGGGCTCGGGGCTCCTCGTCGGGAGGATCGGGGAGGCGGCGCGGCGCGGGGGCGCGCGCCTCTCGACCCGCAGCCGCGCCGAGCGCCTCCACGTCGAGGGGAGGCGGGTGACCGCCGTCGAGGTGAGCCGGGACGGCCGGCGCGAGGCCGTCTCGCTCGACGCCCTCGTCTCGACGATCCCCCTCCCCGCCCTCCTGCGCCTCTTCGGCCCCGCCCTCCCCCGCCGGGTCGCGCAGGCGGGCGAGCGGCTGCGCTTCCGCGCGATGGCGATCGTCGTCCTCTTCGTCGACCGGCCCCGGGTCTACGAGGACCAGTGGGTCTACTATTCCGACCCCGCGATCCCCTTCAACCGCGTGAACGAGTTCACGAACCTCGGCCCCGGCTTCTCCCCGCCCGGGCGGACGGCGCTCTCCTGCGAGATCACCTGCTTCGCGGGGGACGCGACCTGGAACGCGCCGGACGCCGCGCTCGCCGAGCGCTGCGCGCGCGCCTTCGAGGACCTGGCGCTCCTCCGCCCCGGGGAGGTGAGGGGCCACCAGGTCGCGCGGCTCGGGAACGCCTACCCGATCTTCGAGGTCGGCGTCGAGGAGGCCCTCGCGGAGGTCCTCTCCTTCGTCGAGGGGCACGAGAACCTCCACACGATCGGCAGGCAGGGGCGCTTCGAGTACATCAACATGGACGAGTGCGTGTGGCACGCCACGCGCGCGGCGCAGGCGATCGTCGCGCGCGCGGCCGCGGGCGTCGGGGCGCGGCCTTGATCCCCGTCTTCCGCCCCTCCCTCGGCGAGGAGGAGATCGCGGCCGTCGCGGAGGTCCTCCGCTCCGGCTGGATCGGGCTGGGACCGAGGACCGCGGCGTTCGAGCGGGCCTTCGCGCAGTACGTCGGGGCCCGCCACGCGGTCGGGACCGCCTCCGCGACGGCGGCGCTCCACCTCGCCCTCCTCGGGCTCGGCGTCGGGCCGGGCGACGAGGTGATCGTGCCGACCCTCACCTTCGTCTCGACGGCCCACGCGGTGCGCTACTGCGGCGCCGTCCCCGTCTTCGCGGACGTCGAGGAGGAGACCCTCTGCATCGACCCCCGGGACGTGCGCCGCAAGATCACGCCCCGGACGAAGGCGATCCTCCCCGTCCACTACGGCGGCCATGCCGCCGACCTCGAGGCGATCCACGGGCTCGCGCGCCGGCGCGGCCTCCTGGTCGTCGAGGACGCGGCGCACGCCTGCGGCGCGGAGGTCGCCGGCCGCAGGATCGGGAGGCCCGGCCCCTCCGCGGCGGTCTGCTTCTCCTTCCATGCGGTCAAGAACCTGACGACCGGGGAGGGGGGGATGGTGACGACCGACGACGAGGCCCTCGCCAAGCGCCTGCGCGAGCTGCGCTGGATGGGGATCAGCCGCGACACCTGGGACCGCACGGAGGGGGGCGCCGTCTACGCGTGGCGCTACGACGTGCGCCACCTCGGCTGGAAGGCGCACCTCTCCGACGTCCAGGCCGCCATCGGCCTCGTCCAGCTGCGCAAGCTCGACGCCGGCAACGCGCGGAGGCGGGAGCTCGCGGCGCGCTACTCCGAGTCGCTGCGCGGCCTCCCCGGGGTCCGGCTCCCCGTCGAGCGCGCGGGGGTGCGAAGCGCCTGGCACCTCTACGCGATCCGGGCGGAGCGGCGGGACGACCTCCTCGCCTTCCTGAAGAAGCGGGGGATCGCCCCGGGGGTCCACTACTTCCCCCTCCACCTCCACCCCTACTACCTCGAGGCGGGCGAGGACGCCCGCCACACGGGTCCCGGCTCCTGCCCCATCGCCGAGCGCGCCTGGACGGAGCTCCTCTCCCTCCCGCTCTACCCGAGCCTCACGGACGCCGAGTTCGAGGCGGTCGTCGGCGGCATGCGCGACTTCCAGGAGGAGTGCGCGTGGAAGGTCTCCCGACTCGAGGGGGAGGGGATCGTCCTCCGGGAGGTCGAGTCGAGCGACCTGCCGGCGCTCCTGCGGTGGCGCGGCGACCCGGAGAACCGGCGCTGGTTCTTCGACCCGAGCCCCGTCACCGAGGAGGCGCACGAGGCGTGGTACAACCGCTACCTCCGCGCGGAGGGGGAGATCCTCTTCGTGATCGAGGCGAGGGGCTCTCCGATCGGCACGATCGGGCTCGTCGGGATCGACCGCCGGCGCGGGACGGCCGAGCTGGGGCGGATGCTGATCGGGGAGAGCCGGGCCCGCGGAAAGGGCTTCGGCCGGGCCGCCACCCGGCTCCTCCTCCGCTACGCCTTCGAGCGCGTCGGGCTCTCGCGCGTCTCCCTCGAGGTCCAGGAGGAGAACGCCCGCGCCATCGGCGTCTACGAGGCGTGCGGCTTCCGCCGGGAGGGGGTCCTCCGGGGCTCCTACCAGGACGAGCGGGGAATCCGCAGGGACAAGGTCCTGATGGCGATCCTCCGCCCGGAGTGGGCCGGCGGAACGTCCAAGGGCGGTGCGGATGCCGCCTCCCCTCCTCCCCCCTCGCTTGACGGGACCAGGGCTCTCCGGAATAAAACCCGGTCCTCCTCCGTCTCGGGGTCGGTCCCCGGGCCTTCGGGGGGGCGCGCCCGTCGGATCGCGGGCGCCCGGCCTCCCCGAACCAGGTGATGCCATGAGAGGTTCTGCCACCCCCGTCCTCCTCGTCTTCCTCGCCCTCCTCGTCGTCGGGGCGGCCGTCTACTTCGCCCTCAAGCCGGCGAGCGGCCCCGACCTGGAGGTCGCGGGACCCCCCGACGCCTCCTCGACCGAGCGTCCCGGGCCCGAGCGGACCTCGCCCGACCCCGACGCCCCGCCGAGTCCATTGCGGACGACGGCGACGGCCCAGCCGCGCGGAGACGTCACGGGAGGGGTCGACAGCGGCGCCTATTCCAACGCCCTCGTCGGGGACGTCCGGGACGACCAGGGGAACGCCGTCGAGGGGGCGGAGGTGAGCGCGCAGAAGGGGCCCGTGCACGCCTTCGTCACCTACCTCCAGCCGACCTCGACTGCCGGGCCCGTCTTCCGGGACCGGAGCGACGCCGAGGGGAAGTTCCGCCTGCCGGGTCTCCCTCCCTCGGAGAGCTACCTCGTCCGCGCGTCCCACAAGGACCACCCCCCCGTCGAGCTGACGAACGTCGTCGTGCCGGCCGAGGGAGAGGTCCCCCTCGCCATCGTGTTCCGCTCGGGCTACGCCCTGGAGGGGACGGTCTACGACTCGGACCGCCGCGCCCTCCCGGGGATCGAGCTCGCCCTCGAGTCCTCGGCGGGGGGACCCTTCGCCTCCCCGGAGGTGAAGGACCGCCGGACGGCGAAGACCGACGCGAGCGGCCGGTACAAGTTCGAGAACATCCCCTCCGGCCAGCGCACGCTCACCGCCTCCGCCGCCGGATTCGGGTCGAAGACCGTCCCGAACATCCACTTCGTCGGCGACACGAAGACGATCACGCAGGACCTCACCCTCGCCGAAGGGAAGCGCATCGCCGGCCGCGTCCTCGACGAGACGGGCAACGGGATCTCCGGGGCGCGCGTCGAGGCGACCGCCTACGCGACGCAGGAGCTCTCGCGCGGGGAGGCGGAGTCCGGGCCGGACGGCTCCTTCGGGATCGAGGGGCTCGCCCCGGGGACCTACGCCGTCGTGGCGAGCGCGATGGGCTACTCGCGCGAGACCCAGCCGCGCGTCGAGGCCGGCTCGGAGGGGATCGAGGTCCGGCTCGGCATCCTCGGGACCGTCGAGGGGCGGGTGTACGAGAACGCGACCGGGCGGGGCGTCTCCTCCTTCCGTCTCGAGGCGCGCAAGGTCTCCCAGCCCGGCTCCGGGATGTACCAGAAGACGAACGTCGAGCAGCGCTACGACTCCGCCAACGACGGGAGATTCGTCTTCGGGGGGCTCGAGCCCGGCCGCTACGTCCTCCTCGCCACGACCTCGGCGCACGCCCAGGCCTACAGCCCGGAGTTCGAGGTCGCCAAGGGGCAGCGGGCGACCGGCGTCGACGTCCCGCTCACCGCGGGGGGCCGGCTCGTCGGCCGCCTCGTCGACGGGAAGACGGGGAAGGGGGTCTCCGGCGCGGTCCTGACGACGCGCGACAACAGCTTCCAGGACAACCCCTTCGTCGAGATCTTCCGCCCCTTCCTCGTCACGAACGTCTCCTCCGCGAACGTCCGGTCCGGCGGGGACGGCTCCTACACGATCGACCACCTGATGCCGGGGACCTACCAGGTCGAGATCGAGCACCCCTCCTACACGAAGAAGTACATCAAGGACCTCGCCGTCCAGGAGGCGAAGGACACGCCCGTCCCGGACATCACGATGTTCCCCGGGGCGACGCTCCGCGGGCTCGCCGTGAACGCCTCGGGGGCTCCCCTCGTCCAGGCGCAGGTGACGGTGCGGCCGAGCGCGAACTCGACGCCCGTCAATCCGACCCAGCGCCAGATCCGCACCGACGCGAACGGGCGCTTCGTCGCCCGCAACCTCCCGGCCGGCGAGTACGACGTCAGCGTCTCCTCGAGCACGGACGCCAATCCCAATCCGTTCATGATCCTGCTCGACTGGCAGAAGAGCAAAAAGACCGTCGTCCTCAACGAGGGGGACGACGTCGAGGTCCAGCTGATCCTGGGGACCTGACCAGCGCTACGGCGTGTGGACGTCCGCGGTCAGGAGCGAGCTCGTCCCGTCCGTGCCGCTGATCGCGACGATGTGCTTGTCGTCGGGGGTGAGCCCGGCCGTGAGCGAGGCGCGCGGGACCGACAGCGCCCCGCTCGAGGTCCACAGGCCCGTCGCCGGCGTCCAGATCTCGATCGAGGCGATCGGGACGGGGGTCGTCAGCGTCCCCTGCGCGCCGCCGAGGACGACCACGCGGCCGTCGGGCAGTACGACCTGCGCGTGCTGGGTCCGCGCGTTCGCCATCGAACTGGCCGAGGCCCAGGAGTTCGTCGCCGGGTTGTAGCGGTAGGCCGAGCCGAGGACGTTGAAGGTCTGGGAAATCAGGTCGCCGTTGAGTCCGCCGGCGATCAACGCCTCCCCCGAGAGAAGGGGGCTCGCCGCGTGGAGCGCGCGCTCCTGGCCGCCCGGCAGGGAGGCGGTCGCGACGAAGCTACCCGATCCCGAGTCGTAGCGCTGCGCCGTCCCGGAGAAGGAGGGGAGGGGGAGGCCGAAGAGGAAGGTGACGGTGACCCCGCCGACCACCATCACCTGGCCGTTATTCATCCGTGTGGCCGTGTGCCCCGCCCTCCTGGAGGTCATGGGCGGGCCGGGGGTCCAAAGGCCCGTCGCCGGGTTGTAGATCTCGGTCGTCAGCTGCGTCGAGGCGATCGTGGCGAGGAGGTCCGCCGAGTCGAGGACCGCCACGCCCCCGGTGACCAGGACGTTGCCGTTCGGCAGCAGGGTCGCCGTGTGCCCGGCGCGCGCGACGCCCATCGAACCGGTCGCCGTGAAGGAGTTCGTCGCGGGGTTGTAGAGCTCGGCGGTGTTGGTCGGAGGACCCGTGGCCGTGGCGCCGCCGGCGAGGAGGACCTGGCCGTTGTTCAGGAGGGTCGCCGTGTGGAAGGCTCGCGCGATCGTCATCCCCCCGGGGACCGTCGAGAAGGTCCGGAGGTGGCGAGAGTAGACCTCGGCGGAGGAGAGCCCCGTCGCGCCGGTGATTCCGCCCGAGCCTCCCCCCGCGACGAGGAGGTCCCCGCTCGGAAGCCGAGTGGCCGTCGCGAGCGCGCGCCCCTCGGCGAGGGGGCCGAGGGCGGGGAGCGTCGCGCCGTGGGCCGTCAGGACGACGGCGACGGAGTTCGAGATCTCGTTCACGAGGGTCGTCGCCCCCGGGAAGGTCACGTACTGCGAGTAGAGGACGGCCCCGACCAGGGCCGGGTCGTTCGCGAGCGGGACGACGAGGCTCGTGGGAACGAGGCCGGGAATCGCGAGCCCGAGCAGGTCGATCCCGACGTTGAGGACGCGGGGGTCGGAGGGGTCGATGAGGGAGAGCGGGATCGGCCCCTGGTTCGTCGAGAGGAGGAGGAGGAACGGGGCGGGAGTGCCGGAGAGGGCGAGCGTCGCGTTCTCTCCGACGATGCCGTTGCTGAACTCGAGCCCGGCCGTCGCGGAGGCCGGAGCGGCGAGAAGGGAGGCGAGGGCGAGGGACGACGGGAGCCAACTCTTCATCGGGGATCTCCTTGCGAGGAGGCGGAACCTTCGCGGGCATTCTATCCCCTCCCGGCGAGTGGCCCCGGGGGGAGGGCCCGCGCATGCTGGGGCCGATGGCGATGCCCCTCTCCGGGCCGGTCCGCGTCCCGCGCTACGCCCTCCTCGCCCTCGGTCTCGTCGCGGCGTTCCTGCCGGTCCGGACGCTGCGATTCCCCTTCCTCCTCGACGACGCGCAGATCCTCGAGAACCCCGACCTCCGCGACATCGCGCGGCTCCCGGGGCTCCTCTCGCGCGGGTACTGGGAGGGGATGCAGGAGGCCGCGGGAGGCGACCAGTACCGCCCCGTGACGATGGCGACGCTCAACCTCAACTTCGCCCTCGCCGGGGACGGGAACCCCGCCGGATTCCGCGGGGTGAACTTCGCCCTCCACGGGACCGCCTCGGCCCTGCTCGCCGCGCTCGCCGCGCGGGTCGTCGGCTCGGTCCCGGGAGGGCTCTTCGCCGGCGCCGTTCACGCCGTCCTCCCCGTCCACGCCGACACGGTGGCGGGGATCATCCACCGGGGCGAGCTCCTCGCCGCCGTCCTCGCCCTCGCGGCGGCCCTTCTCCACGTGCGCGCGCGGGACGCGGGCCGGGCGCCCTGGGGCGCCGCGGGCCTCTACGCCCTCGCCGTCCTTTCGAAGGAGTCGGCGGCCGCGCTCCCGCTCGCCCTCCTCCTCCTCGACCGGCTCGCGACCGACGCGCGCCGGACGTCGCGGGAATGGCGTCGGCTCTACGGCCCCCACCTCCTCGCCTTCCTCGCCTGCCTCGGCGCCCGCTTCGCCGTGCTCGGACGGATCGGCCTGCCCCCCGAGGACCGCTACTTCCGCGAGGAGAACGTCCTCGTCGCGCTCTTGACGATGGCGCAGTTCGCGGCCCTGCACTACGCGCGCCCTCTCCTCCTCGGCACGCCCCTGATCGCCGACTTCTCTTGGCGGTCGTTCCCCTCCGTCGGGCAGGCGGACCCCCACGCGTGGGCCTGGCTCCTCGCCTGGGTCGCGCTCTCGGGCGGGACTCTCCTCCTCGCGTGGAGGCGTCGCTCCCCGGCGGCCTGCGGCCTCGCGTGCGCGATCGCCCTTGGGCTGCCGGTCTCGAACGTCCTCGTCCGGACCGGCATCCTCGGCGCGCACCGCGTCCTCTACCTCCCGGCGGTGGGATGGTGTCTCGCCCTCGGGGCCCTCTACGCGCGGGTGTTCACCTGGAGGCTCCGCCGGTTCCTCCCCCTGGCGGCGACCGCGCTGCTCGGGCTCTACACGATCCTCTTCGTCCGGCGCGGGGACGTCGGGCGCGACCGGGAGACGTTCTACGCCTCGGGCCTGGAGCAGGTGCCCGACAACACCCTCTTCCTCTACAACCTCGGGGAGGCGCTCACGGAGCGGGGGCGCTTCGCCGAGGCGGAGCCCCTCTACCGGCGCGCGCGGGACCTCGACCCGGAGTTCTTCGCCGCCGGGAACAACCTCGTCGGCGTCCTCCTCGAGCAGGGGAGGTCCGCCGAGGCGCTCGAGCTGGCCGAACGGCTCGAGCCGCGGACCGATTCGCAGCGCGCGGCGCGGCACAACGCCCGCGCCGTGATCTTCGGCCGGCGCGGAGGCCCCGGCGACTACGCGAGCGCCCTCGAGGAGGCCGGTCGCGCGATTTCCCTCGCGCCGGAGGACCCGCTCTACCGCGTGACCGCCTCCCAGGCCCTCCTCGCCCTCGGGAGACGGGAGGAGGCGAGGGAGGAGCTCCTCCGCGCCCTCCGGATTCCCACCGCCTCCCGGTCCGCGCAAGATGCGCGCGCGAAGATCCTCCAGATGCTCGGCAACCTGCAGCGCGGGCCCCAGCGGCCTTGAAGGTCCTCCACGCGCTCCACTCCTTCCCCCCCGATTCCCGCGGAGGGATCGAGACCTACGTCCTCGGCCTCTCCCGGGCGCAGCAGCGCGCCGGGGACGAGCCCATCGTCCTCGCAGGGTCCGATCGGGGAGAGGCCGAACCCTCCCTCCGCGAGACGCGGGTCGAGGGGGTCCGCGTGCTCCGCCTCCGGCCGCCGCCAGCGGAGAGCCGAGCCCTCGACGGCCTCGACCCCGAGGCCCGAGCCCTCCTCGAGGAGGTCCTCCGCCGCGAGCGGCCCGACCTCCTCCACCTCCACCACTGGCACAACCTGACCTCGGACGCGATCGAGACGGCGGCGGGCCTCGGGATCCCCGCGGTCGTCTCCGTCCACGACCTCTTCTCGACCTGTCCGCTCTTCTTCCGCCTCCCCGACGACGCGAACCTCTGTCCCGCCGACCTTCCGCGCGAGACCTGCGTCCGGTGCATCGGGAGATTCCTCTCCCCCCTCTCCGCCGTCGAGGAAGGTTTCCTGCGGAGGGACGCCCGATTCCGCCGCGAGCTCGACCTCGCCCGCGCGGTCCTCGCCATCTCCGAGACCGAGCGCGAGTTCCTCGCCGCGGTCCCCTGGCTCGCGGGGGTCCCCTTCCGCACCCTTCCGCTCCCTCCGCCCCCTCTCGACGTCGGGCGCGTGGAGCCGACCCCGCGCGATCCGGCCTTCGACCTCCGGCTCGTCTCCTGGGGCGGCCTCGTCCAGGGGAAAGGGCTCCACGTCCTCGTCGAGGCCTGCGAGGGGCTCGACCGCGCGGAGCGCGTCTCGATCGACCACCACGGCCGGATCCTCGACGAAGGCTACCGCGAGCGACTCCTCGCCGCGGCGCGGCGCGCGCGCCTGCGCCTCCACGGGTCCTACGAGCCCGCCGACTCGGCCCGCCTCTTCTCGGGGTACGACGTCGCCGTGTTCCCCTCCTTCTTCCTCGAGACGCACTCCTTCGCCGTCGACGAGGCGCTCGAGCTGGGGCTCCCCGTCCTCGTCTCCGATCGTGGCGCTCCCCGCCAGCGCGTCGGCGCGCGCGGGGTCGTCTTCCCCGCGGGGGACGCCGGCGCGCTGCGCCGGATCCTCGGGGGATTCCTCGCCGATCCGTCCCGGCTCTCGCGCCTTCGAAGCGGCGCCCCGGTGCCGCCCGTCCGGATGGAAGACCACCTCGCGGCGCTCCGCGAGATCTATTCCCGGGCCGGGCGACCCCGCGCCTTCCCGGCCTCGCCGTAGCGCCCCCGGCGAGGCGCGGCGCCTGCCCCTTTCGCCTCTCCTGCTCGTAGGCGCGCCGCTCGGCGACGAGCGATCGGAGCTGGACTGAGACCCGGGGGTCGTCCTGGTACTCCTTCCAGGCGCCCTCCGCATGTAAGGGGGGGACCGGGGCTGGAGGGTGCCCCGGTGCCGCTCGACCCAAGCGTCGGGCCTCCGGGGAGTAGCGGGTGTCCCCGGTGACTCGGTGATCAGGTCCGGCCTAGATTCACGTACAGACGAGTGCGAATGCACGTCTTTCGGAGGTTTCATGCGTAACCGTTGCTCCTGGTCCCTGTCCCTCGTCGTCCTCGCTCTCTCCGCGCCCGCCGTCCGGGCGCAGACCGCCTGCGGAAACTTCCTCGCGACGGTCGCCCCGAACCCCGCCCCCTACGGCCAGCCCGTCACCGTCACGCTGACCAACGTCGGCGGGACGACCGAGCTCATGCCCAGCCCGTGCGCATTCGAGTCGATCGACCTCGTCGGAGGCGGACCCGTCTTCACCCCCGCCTGCCTCGCCGTCCTGACACCCGTGCCCCCGGGCGGTCAGCTCGTCCAGGTGTGGGACCAGAAGGGGAACTGCGAGGACCAGGTGGACCCCGGCCTCTACAGCATCACCGTGAACCCCCCCGTCGGCGGACCCTGCTCCCTGCCCCTGACGATCTCCCCGTGTCCGTCCGGCTCGATCTCGACCTTCGGCACCGGCTGCAACAGCGGCATCGTCTGCTTCTCCCCGCCCAGCCTCACCGCCGACGACTGCCCCCAGATCGGGGCGACGATCACGCTCCGGGTCGCCAACGGGTTCGTCACGTCGCCCGCGCTCCTCGCGCTCGGCGTCAGCAACACCTCCTGGCTGGGGATCCCGCTCCCGTTCGACCTCGGGTCCGGCTGCTTCCTCCGGGTCTCCCTGGATGTCCTCCTCCCGACGACGGCCACGAACGAGACGGGGCGCGCTCTCTTCCCGGTCCAGATCCCCGCCGACCCGCTCCTCGTCGGCCAGACCGTCTACGCGCAGGGGGCCACCGGGACGGCGAGCAACCTGGCCGTGACCAACGGGCTCGCGCTGACGATCGGCTAGCCCGGTCGATTCCGGAAGGGCGTCGCGCCGGCAACCTCCTTCGGTTGCGCGAGCCCAGACGAAGCGTCCCCGAACGAGCCCGCTCCAAGGCGGGCTCGCTCGGGGAGTCGAAGCTCCTCCCGGCCTGGTGCACGGGGCGAGGCCGGCCGGCTCGGCCTACCCGTCCTCGTTTCGGACGGCCCCACTCCCCGACCCCGCGCCGGCCTGCTCCGACGGATCCTCGAACGTCTGTTCGCGGCCCCATCACCGCTGGAGCGTCTACGGAGTGGAGCGCTCACCCGGCGCATCGGCACGCAGGAACACCTCGCGACGCTTCGCGATCCCCTCTCCCAGGCCTTGCGGGGTCCCATTCAGCGACACCCTTCGACTCAACTCCCCAGAATAATCGGCCTCGGCCCTGTCCCACGGGCCTGCGGTGCCTGGGAATCCTGCCTCTCCCCCGCCTCTTACTCCCCATGACGTTCATTGAACTAAACCGCTTCGCGGTGGATGCCTTCGCGTAGCGGCCGGGTCTGATCCTCTCGACGGCCTCGGCGCTCGGTCCTCCCTACGCTCGCGCCGGTCAGGCCGCTCGCCTGTTCCTTCCGCCCTCTTCGTTCCCCCGGCTCGAAAGAGGAGGACCGCATGGGCCGCTTCCGCGACCTCATGGACCGCGATCTCCAGATCCGAGGCTACAGCCCCGGGACCCGCGAGGTGTACCTGCGCTGCGTCGAGCGCTTCGTGCGCCACTACATGCGTCCGCCCGACGAGCTCACCCTCGAGGACATCAACCGCTACCAGCTCTACCTCGTCCGAGACCTCAAGGTCTCCTGGGGCACGTTCAACCAGACGGTCTACGCGCTTCGCTTCTTCTACCGCGTCACGCTCAAGAAGGACTGGGACGTCCGCCACATCCCGCACCAGAAGCCCGCCCACCGACTCCCCGAGATCCTCAGCCCCGGGGAGGTCGCCGCCCTCTTCCGCGCCGTCCGCAACATCAAGCACCGCGCGATCCTGATGACGATGTACGCCGGCGGGCTTCGGGTCTCCGAGATCACGCGGCTTCGGGTCCGCGACATCGACAGCCGCCGGATGGTGATCCGGATCGATCAGAGCAAGCGCCGCCGGGACCGCTACGTGATGCTCTCGCCCCACCTCCTCTCGGTCCTGCGGGAGTACTGGAGAGCGGTGCGTCCCCGGGACGTGCTCTTCCCGACCCGCCGCGGGAATGGACCCATGACCCGGGACGCCGTCCACGACGCCTTCGCCAAGGCCAGGAGGAAGGCTGGGATCACGAAGCGAGTCTCCCCCCACTCGCTGCGGCACGCCTACGCGACCCACCTCCTCGAGGGCGGGGCGAATCTCCGGGTGATCCAGATGCTCCTCGGCCACAAGAGCCTGCGGACGACGGAGGTCTACACCCACGTCGCCCGCAACTACCTGCACGACACCCCGAGTCCGCTCGACCGGCTCCCGGGTCTGCCCAGTACGTCCCTCACCCCCAGCGGCGCGTGAGCGCCCCGGCGGCGGATCCCCGCCGCCCGGAGCTGGCCGACGTCGTTCGCGAGCACGCCCCCTATCTCGAGGGCCTGACCCTCGAGCAGGAGAGGGTACTCCAGGCGATTGCGAGCTGTCGCACGGCCGCTCTCGGAGGCCACGTCCGGCGGTGCGATCACTGCGGGCACCGGGAGATCTCCTACAACTCCTGCCGCGATCGGCACTGCCCGAAGTGCCAGGGACTCGACGAAGCCGAGTGGATCGAGGCGCGCCGGGAAGACCTCCTGCCCGTCTCCTACTTCCACGTCGTCTTCACCGTGCCGGCAGAGCTCCATCCCCTGTTCCTCGCCGGCCCCCGAGCCGCCTACAACCGCCTCTTCCTCGCCGTCGCGGAGACCCTCGAGGAGGTGGCGCTCGAGCGGCTGGGCGCCCGGATCGGCTTCACGGCCGTGCTGCACACGTGGACTCAGACGCTCCTCTTCCACCCCCACGTCCATTGCATCGTCGCCGGGGGAGGACTCGACCCCGAGGGGGAGCGCTGGATCCCGGCCCGGAGGGACTACTTCCTCCCCGTCCGCGTCCTCTCCGAGGTCTTCCGCGGCAAGCTCCTCTCGAAGCTCGATAAGGCCCTCGCCAAGGGAGAGATCCGCGCACCGTCCGGCGAGGATCCGCGACGTCTTCTCCGGCGGGCCGCCCGCAAGAAGTGGGTCGTCTACTGCAAGCCCCCCTTCGCGGGCCCGCAGGCCGTCCTCGCCTACCTCGGCCGCTACACCCATCGCATCGCGATCTCGAACGACCGGCTCGTCTCGCTGAAGGACGGCCAGGTGACCTTCCGCTGGAGGGATCGCGCCCAGCGCAACGCCCCGCGATTTATGACCCTCGAGGCCGGGGCGTTCCTGCGCCGCTTCCTGCTGCACGTCCTCCCCCGCCACCTCGTCCGGATCCGGCACTACGGCTTCCTCGCCAACGCCGTGCGCCGGGAGAACGTCCCCCGGTGCCGCCGACTTCTGGGCATCGCGCCGAAGCCGCAAGAGACAGAATCGGCGATCGCTCCCGAAACCTGGGAGGCGAGGCTGCTTCGACTCACCGGCAAGGACGTCACGCGTTGCCCCTGCTGCGGAGTCGGCCGGCTCCACCTGACCGAAGAGCTGGCCCGCGTGAAGGGTGCTTCGGTGCTCCCCCCTCGAGACCGAGGCCCATGATGTCGACGCGCATCACAGCCCGCAGGGGGATCGGAGGCGCGGCACCGCCGAGCGCGAGGACACTCCGTTGCGATCCTGGCTCCACTCGCGCAGGAACGCGACCGACCGCCCACGGGCCGATCGTCCGACCCCGCGCTGTCGCACTCACGCGACTTCCCCCGTCGACGAGCGAGTCGGCCACTCCGACTCCATCGCGCCCGCCGGCCGACCAATCCCCATAGCCGCACCCGCTCAGCGGTTTGGTTCAAGGGGCTTTATCGTGCATCGCGCTCGGAGCGCGATGCCCGTAAAAGCCTCTTCATTCTGGGGAGTTGGAGCAACCTGTCCGGCGCATCGAGATCTGACCTCCGCGCCTGAGGCACGGCCGCGGACGGTCGGAGGCTACACGAGGCTCGCCTCGAACGCGCGACGGACCACCGGGTTGAGCCGGGAAAGGGCCCGGAGTTCGCGGAGCCGGATCCAGCGGAGGGTCTGTCCCTCCCGCGCGCGGATCCGCCCGTCCCAACTCCGGACCACGCACAGCCAGTGACGGAAGAGCCGTCCGGATGTCGAATCGCGGTGGTCGATGCGCTGGAGGACGGTCGTCCGCCTGGCGGAGACCCCGATCTCCTCCCGGAGTTCGCGGCGGAGCGCCCCCGCGATGTCCTCGCCGGGCTCGAGCTTTCCCCCCGGCGTGTCCCACATCCCGGCGTAGCAAGGGGCGCTGCGGGGACGGAGGTCGAGGAGGAGCCGATCCCCGTCGAGGAGGAAGGCGTCCACGACCTCGATCGGCTCCCAGCGGCGCTCGCGGGCGAGGTCGCGGAGCGCGCGCTCGTAGCGAGGGGCGAGCGCCCTCCACGAGTCGGGGAAGAGGGTCGCGAGACTGCCGAGCGGGGCGCCGTCCAGCACCCGCACCCGAGAAGGCGGGGGGAGGTGGCGCAGGATCGCCTCGACCTCTTCCCGGCCGCCGAATCCGGGAACACGGGCGAGGGCCTCGGGCCAGAGCGGCAGGCGAAGACTGCGAGGCCGTCGCCTCCTCCATGTCTCCACGATCTGCTCCGCGATCAGGGGAGCCGCCAGGTCTCGCGGGACCCGGGGCGCGGAGTGACGGACCTTCCCGCGCAGCGCGGCGAGGGCACGCAGGGCCGTCAGGTCGGCGACGGAGGAGGCCGGATTCTCCCCGAGGAAGAGATCGACCGACCGACTCACGAGGCGATGGAACGGAGAGCGAGCCGCGCGATCGCCTCCCGGTTCGCGCGGCGATCCGCGCGCGCGTCGAGGACCGTCCATCCCCGCCGGCGCGCGCAGGAAAGGAAGTGGCGGCGCCACCGGCCGAGGATCGCCTCCCTCTCGTCGGGACCCCGGGGCCGCCGTCGGGCCCGGATCCTCGCCAGGGCGGCGGGGACCGGGAGGTCGAGGAGGATCGTCGCGTCCGGCCGGGGCAGAGAGCGGAGCCAGACCTCCGCGAACGAGGCCGGGATCCCGCGACCGCGCGCGGCCGCCCCATGGGTCTCGAGGGAGCGGTCGAGGAGGACGAAGTCGCGGCGGAGGAGCTCGGGCTCGACCTCGCGGAACCAGACGCCGACGGTGTCGAGGACGCGGACGAGCCGCTCCAGGCGAAGGAGGCGCCTGGAGCGCCTCCGGAGCGCGAGGCGGAGGACGTCGCAGGCCGTCTCGTGGAAGGCGCCGTGGCGGTAGAGCCGGCGCACGGCGACGCGGAAGCCGCGGGCGCGGAGGAGCCGCGCGAGCGCGGCGACGTGGGTCGACTTCCCCGCCCCGTCGATCCCCTCGACGGCGAGGAGGACGGCGCGGCGGCGCCTCACCACCAACGGGCCTCGCGGGGGCCCTCGAAGAGGAGGGGGCGAAGGAAGTCGCGCGCCTTCACGAGCCCGTCGAGGCGCGACATCGTCGGGTCCTCGTGCTCGACGGCGAGGACCCCTTCGAAGCTGGCGAGGCGAAGTTCGGTCAGGAGTCGCTTCCAGTCGACGTCCCCCCACCCGGGGATCCGGAACCGGAAGCCGCGGTCGCGGCGATCCCAGGGACCGTGGGCGAGGAGGCCCGAGCGGGCGGCGTTGTGGCGGACCAGCTCGCCGTCCTTCGCGTGGACGTGGAGGATCCGGTCGCCGAGGGATTGGGCGAAGACGACCGGGTCGACGCCCGCGAGGAGGAGATTGGCGGGATCGAGGTTGAAGCCCCAGGTCCGGCGGCCGCCGAGGAGGCGGACGGTCTCCTCCGCCGTCTCGAGGTTGTAGGCGAACTCCTTCGGGTGGCACTCCATCGCGAAGCGCACGCCGAGGCGGTCGAAGGCGTCGAGGATCCTCCCCCACCGCTCGACGAAGACGGGGCCCATCGACTCCCACCCCTTCGGGTCGGGCCAGGGGAACCATCGCGAGTAGTCCTCGCACCCGCAGAACCCGACGACGAGGTTCACCTGGAGGCGCGAGGCGAGCTCGGCGGAGCGGATCAGGCGATCGGTCCCG
This sequence comes from Planctomycetota bacterium, assembly GCA_022616055.1. GTDB lineage: Bacteria > Planctomycetota > UBA1135 > UBA1135 > JAKEFM01 > JAKEFM01. The sequence continues at coordinate 12,499 of JAKEFM010000296.1, read as the reverse complement.
TGGCGGACCTTCTCCTCCGGGCTCCCCTCGAAGATCGCGTCGGTGTCGCGGTGGTGGGGACCGAGGACGAGCTGCCCCTCCGCGTGGTTCGAGACGGCCGAGATGGCGAGGCCGTGGGAGGCGACCTTCCTGGAGAACCCCTCGGCGGCTCCGGGTTGGAGGAGCATCTCGAGGTCGACGTGGGGGCTCCCGCGCGCGACGGGGATCTCGACCGCCTGGAAGCGGAGGCGCGCGGCGGTCTCGAGCGCCTCGTCGAGGGGGCGGTCGTAGAGGACCTGGGTGCAGAGGCCGAGCTTCAGTCGTCCTCCTCCGTCACCGCGGGGTAGTCGCACGTCGCGCAGATGAGTCCCCGCTCGAAGTTCCCCCCGAGGTGCTGGAGGCGGAGGTCGCGGAAGCGGGCGTTGCGCCAGATCTCCTCGAGGGGCTCGCGCGCGACGTTGCCGAGGATCACCGTGCGCCGCCAGTCGACGTTGCAGAGGACCACGTCCCCGTTGTGGAGGACGTAGGCCTTCACGAAGGGGCGCTGGCAGGGCCGGCGGCGCGGCGTGGGGCCCGAGCTTTCACCCACGGCCTCCCGCTCGTTGCTCGTCGCCTTGACGAGGACGTCGGCGAAGAGGTCGCGGTCCCGCTCCTCGAGGGACCCGAGGACCTGGGCGAGGTCGACCGCGACGAGCTTCACGCTGAGGCCGGGCAGCTCCCCGGCGCGCCGGAGGGAGAGGAGGCGGCGGAGGTTCGACCGCAGCCGCTCGAAGGAGAGCCCGACCATGACCGACTCGTAGGCGGCCTTGTCGAAGCCGTGGACGGAGAGGTCGATCTCGTCGAGGCCCGCGGCGTGGAGCGCGCGGGCGCAGCGCTCGGTCAGCGCCGAGCCGTTCGTGAAGATGACCGTCGCGGTCCCGGGGAGCCTCGCCTTCGCCCGCCGGATGAACTCGGGGAGCCGGCGATCGAGGAGGGGCTCGTTCATGAGGAAGAGGGAGAGCCGCTCGACCCCCTTCCCCTCGAGCTGTCCGAGGAGGAGGTCGTAGAGCGTGAGCGGCATCTCCCCGTGCTCGAAGGTGCCCTCGACGACGGGATAGGGGCACATCGTGCAGGCGGCGTTGCACAGCGTCTTCGTCTGGACCTGCACCTTGAGCGGGAAGGGGGGGACCTCGGAGAGCCCCTTCCCCTCCGCGAGCGACTCGAGGAGTCCCCGCTCCCGGGAACTCTCCGTCTCGCGGTCGAACCGCCGCATGGGTGCGATTATCCGCCCGGCCTCGGAAAGGGGCCAAGGCGCGGGGCGAGGAGGCGCAGGAGCGGGGTCAGGGAGAGCCCGTCGACGATCTCCCCCCGGTCGAGCATCGAGGCGACCTCGGCCTCCTCGAACCAGCGGACCTCGCGGACCTCGTTGCGGTCGATCGCCTCGCGGGTGGGGAGGAGGTCGCGCGCCTCGAAGCAGTGGAACTCCTGCGTCGTCGCCGCGTAGGAGGGGAAGTACCGGAAGATCGGGACGAGCGAGCCCGCCTCGTGCGCCGCCTCCTCCCGCAGCTCGCGCCGCGCCGCCTCCTCGGGGCTCTCCCCCGGCTCGATCCCTCCGGAGGGGATCGCCCAGACGACCCGGTCGACGAGGAACCGGTACTGCCGCAGGAGCAGGACCCGCCCGCGGTCGCGCGCGACGATGCCGACCGCCGGACGGCGGAACTCGACGGCGAAGTAGTCGCAGGGGCTCCCGTCGGGGCGCACGACCCGGCTCTTGACGACCTCGAACCAGGGGTTCGAGGAGAGGACCTCCCGGGAGAGGACGGTCCAGTCGCGCTCGTTCACCCGAGGGCCCTCCGGGGGGCGAGGGGCTCCCACTCCTCGACCGGCTCGAGGACGCGCGGGACGAGGGCGCGCGCGGTCCTCCGGCTCCGGACGAGGGGGTGGGCGAGGAGCGCGCGCTCGACGTTCGCCGGGGAGGGGTCGAGGGAAGCGGAGAGGGCGAGCCGCTCGTACTCGAGGAGCCGCTCGAGGAGGCGGGCGACCTCCCGCGGAGGCGGCGGCACCGGGAGAGGTCTCGGCCGGCTCCCCTCGATCCGGCAGGCCTGCTCGAGGAGGAGGCCCGGGAGGAACGAGGCCGCATCGGCCGGGAGCGTCAGGAAGTGGAGGTCCGCGCCTCCCTCGAGGAGATCGACGAGGAGCGGGACGAGCCCCTTCGCGTTCCAGGGAGTCGGCCGCGCGGCGATCGCGCCCGCCGCCTGTTCCCACTCCCCGGCCGCGATCTCGTCGAAGACGCGCGTCGCGAGCGCGAAGAGCTCCCGCGCCCGCGTGGTCAGCCGGGCGCGCTGCTCCGCGAGGACCCGCCTCTTGTCGAGGAGGATTCGCAGCGGACGGAGGGGCACCGCGCCGAACGTCTCGAACACCTCCCGCGGGAACTCCCCCGCCGCCGCCTCGAAGGCCTCCCGCGTCCGATCGCCGCCTCCGTCCTCGATCGCGTGGAAGAAGCCCTGGTGGTTCACGCCGGCGTAGCCGAAGGAGCGCCGTCCCGGGACCGCGCCGTCGATCCTCGCGAGGGTGGTCTTCGGAAGCTCGCACACGCCCCACGCCTCGATGCCCTCCGACCGGAGGATCGCCGTCGTCGGCCCGAGGGGGGCCGTGAGGTTGAGGACGGCCGCCCTCGGCGAGCGCGAGCGGATGGGGCCCGCGAGGGCGCGCAGCGTCGGCGCCGAGCGGATCGCGGCGGCGAGACCGGAGGGCCCGATTCCCTCGTCCCCGGGGATGCCGGAGGGGAGGGGGAAGGTCTCGTCGTGGTCGCGCGCCGCCGCCCCGCCGACCCGGACCTGCTGCACGACGACCTCCGCTCCCTCGATCGCCTCCTCGAGGCGCGTCGTCGCCCGCAGGGCGAGGGCGGCCTGCCCGACGAATCGCTCGCAGGCGCGCCGCACGAGGGCGAGCCGGGGCCCGCTCCGGCCCCAGAGGACGAGATCGATCGGGGGCCCGGAGGCCGCCGCGAGGTCGCGGACGAGGGCGGGCGTGAAGGCCGAGGACCCGCCGAGGATCGCGACCTTCCTCACGGGCGCCCCCCCGCGAAGAAGGAGGCGACCTCCTCGCCGACGAGGTCGATCTGCTCGTCGGTCAGCTCCGGCGAGATCGGCAGGGAGAGGACCTCCCGGGCGAGCCTCTCGGCGACGGGGAACTCCCCCGCGCGGTGGCCGAGCGGTCGCAGCGCCGGCTGGAGGTGAGGGGCGACGGGATAGTGCACGCCTCCCCGGATCCCGCGCGAGGCGAGGTGCGCGCGAAGCGCCTCCCGCCGGGCGGTCCGCACGACGAAGAGGTGCCAGGCCGCCCGCGACCCCTCCGCTTCGGGAGGCGGGAGGCGGAGGTCCCCCACCCCGGAGAGCCGCTCCCGGTATCGCCTCGCGATCGCCCCCCGCCTCGCGATCCCCGCCTCGAGGCGGCGGAGCTTCACCCGCAGGATCGCGGCCTGGAGCGTGTCGAGCTTCGCGTTCCCGGAGACCTCGGCGAAGTCCTCCTTCGTCGACTTGCCGAGGTTCCGGAGGATCCGGATCCGGGCGGCGAGGTCCTCGCGGGCGACCGCGACGGCGCCGCCGTCCCCGAAGGCGCCGAGGTTCTTGCTCGGATGGAACGAGAAGCATCCGGCGTCCCCGAACGCGCCGGCCCGGCGCCCGCCGCGCTCCGCCCCGTGCGCCTGCGCGGCGTCCTCGACGAGGAGGAGGCCGCGCCCCCGGGCGAGGGCCGCGAAGCCGGGGCCGTCGCACGGCCGGCCGTAGAGGTGGACCGGGAGGAGCGCCTTCGTCCGGGGGCCGGCCGCGGCCGCCGCCGCCGCCGGGGAGAGGAGGGCGCTCTCCTCCTCGACGTCGACGAGGAGGGGCCGCGCGCCCGCCATCATTACCGCCGTGATGGAAGCGACGAAGGTGTGGGCCGGGACGACGACCTCGTCCCCCGGGCCGACGCCGAGGGCGCGCAGCGCGAGGACGAGGGCGTCCGTCCCCGATCCGACCCCCACGACGTGGGGGACGCGGAGGAAGTCGGCGAACTCCCGCTCGAAGCGCCCGAGCTCCTCCCCCAGGATCGGGTCCTCCTCGAGGAGGACCCGCTCCAGCGCCGGGAGCAGCTCGTCCCGGAGGCCCCGGTTCTGCAGGGCGTAGTCCTTGGACGGGACGCGCCAGCTCACGGCTCCGCCTCGAGGAGGAGGGAGGCGGCGCCGATCGCCCCGGCGTCGTAGCCGAGGACGGAGGGCTCGATGCGGACGTAAGCGGCGGGCTCGGCGAGGGCGCGGCGCGCGACCTCCTCCCGCACGGCGTCGAGCCAGGCGCCGCCGGCCTGCGCGACTCCGCCGGAGAGGACGATCCGGTCGGGGTTGAAGACGTTGACGAGGTTCGCGAGTCCGGCGCCGAGGAGCGCGCCCGCGTGGCGGAGGATCTCCTCCGCGCGCGCGTCTCCGCGCGCCGCCGCCTCCACGAGGGAGCGGACCGTGGGAGGGGCGTCCCCCGGCCGGGCCCCGGGGAGCGCGCGGGCCCTCGTCTCGATCGCGTCCGCCGAGGCGAGGGCGTTCAGACAGCCGCGATTCCCGCACCAGCACGGCGGCCCGTCGTGGGCGATCGTCATGTTGCCGAACTCCCCCGCGGTGCCGAGGGGCCCCCGGTAGAGGCGACCCTCGATCGCCACCGCCCCCCCGATCCCCGTCCCGACCGTGAGACCAAGGATCGTCTCCCGGGGGAAGCCCCTCCCCCGCAGTTCCCCGAGGAGGGCGGCGTTCGCGTCGTTGTCCGCCTCGACGCGGACGCCGAGGCGCCGCGCGAGCTCCTCCTTCAGGGGAACTCCCGTCCACCCCGGGAGCATGATCGAGGAGAGGACCGCGCCCCGGCGGCGGTCGACGAGGCCGGCGAAGCCGACTCCCGCTCCGGCGAGCGGAGCGGCCGCATCATCGGCGAGGGCGCGCGCGATCCCCGCGAGTCGGTCGAGGAGCCGGGCGGGCCCGTCTGCGCGACGGGTCGCCTCCTTGCGGCGCGCGAGCGCCTTCCCCTCCCCGTCCAGGGCGACCGCGAGGACCTTGCTCGCCCCGAGATCGATTCCGACGAGGATCCCGCTCAAGGTCGTCTTCTCCGGGATCGGCTCCGAGATTGCCTTCGGCCGGACAGACCATCATAGTCGGACGGCGCTCGGCGGACGCGACTCCGGAGGGGCGCCGCCGTGGGGTTTAGGACCTTGCGATTCGTCGTCCGGATACGGCGGTCGGAGCGCTACCCGGTCGAGATCCGGGAGGGCCTCCTGGAAAGGGTCGGCGGGGAGCTGCGCAACGGCCTCGCCGTCTCCCGCGCCGCCGTCCTCACGGACTCCCGGGTGGCGGCGCTCCACGCCCGCCCCCTCCTGCGGAGCCTCGCGGGGTCGGGGCTCGACGCGCGCGTGATCGCCATCCCTCCCGGCGAGCGCTCGAAGAGCCTCCCCTCCCTGGCGCGGGTCCTCGCGAGGATGCACCGCCTCGGCGTCGACCGCCGCACGACGCTCCTCAACCTCGGAGGGGGGGTCGTCTGCGACCTCGGCGGGTTCGCCGCCTCGGCCTACATGCGGGGCCTCCCCTACGTGAACGTGCCGACGACGCTCGTCGCGCAGCTCGACGCGTCGCTCGGCGGGAAGGTGGCCGTGAACACGGCCGACGCGAAGAACCTCCTCGGCGCCTTCCACCAGCCGCGCGCCGTGCTGATCGACCCCTCCCTCCTGCGCACGCTCTCGTCGCGGGACCTCCGCTGCGGCTTCGGCGAGGGGATCAAGGCGGCGATCCTCGGGAGCGCCCCCCTCTTCGAGCGGCTGGAGAGGGACCGGGAGGCGCTCCTCGGCCGCGACGGGGAGGCGCTCGCCTGGACGATCGCGGAGGCGGCCCGGGTGAAGATGCGGCTCGTCGAGGCGGACCCCTACGAGGCGGAGCTGCGCCGCGCGCTCAACCTCGGCCACACGATCGCCCACGCCCTCGAGACGGACCGCCACTACGGCGGCATCAAGCACGGGGAGGCGGTCGCCTTCGGGGTCGCGACGGCGACCGAGGTCGCGCGCCGCCGGCGCATGATCGATTCCGGCGACGCGGACCGGATCCTCGCCCTCCTCGAGGCCTACCGGCTCCCGATCCGGCTCGCCCGGCTCGACGTCGGGAGCCTCCTCGGCCGCCTCCGATCGATCCGGATGGTGCGCGGAGGCCGGCTCCTCTTCGTCGTCCCGACCGGGATCGGCCGCGTCGAGATCCTCGAGGACCTCCCCGACGCGGAGCTGGGCTCCGCCCTCGCCCGCCGGAGGGGGAAGGAATGAAGCGCGTGAAGCGGCTCGCCGAGAGGCGCCTCCGCCGTGCGGTCGCCCACGGGGGGAAGGGGGAGATCGCCTTCGCCCGGCTCTTCCGTCACGACGAGTTCCGCGCCCCGATCTCCTTCGTCGACTACGCCGTGATCCCCCCGGGCGCCTCGATCGGGGAGCACCGGCACGGGGAGAACGAGGAGATCTACCTCGTCCTCGAGGGGGAGGGGGAGATGACCCTCGAGGAGGAGCGCTTCCCGGTCGGGCCCGGAACGGTGATCGTGAACCGGGCGGGGGGCCTCCACGGGCTGCGCAACACCGGGACCTCCAACCTCCGGATCTTCGTCGTCGAGGTGCGCCTGCCGGGCGCCGCGATCGACCCCGAGGAACTCGAGAAGTGAGAGGGGTCCTCGTCGCGGGGGGCAGGGGACTGCGCCTCCGCCCCGCGACCGACGAGACCCCGAAGTGCCTCCTCCCCATCGGGGGAGTCCCGATCGCGGAGGCCCTCGCACGCCGGCTTGCGGCCGCGGGGGCGCGGGAGATCTTCCTCCTCGCCCACCACCTCGCGGAGCGGATCGAGCGCCACTTCGCCTCCGCGCGCCTCCCGCTCCCCGTGACCGTCGTCCGCGAGCCCGAGCCCCTCGGGACGATCGGGGGCCTCGGCCTCCTCCCCCCGACGGAGGAGCCGACGCTCGTCGCGAACGGCGACCTCGTGACGGGGCTCGACTTCGGGGCGCTCCTGCGGGAGCATCGGCGCGTTCCCACGGACCTCACGATCGCCACCCACGAGGAACGCCTCCGCCTCCGCTTCGGGGAGGTCCTCGCCGACGACGAGGGACGCGTGGAGGAGTACCTCGAGAAGCCCGAAAAGCGCTTCACCCTGTCGAGCGGAATCTACCTCCTCGGGCCGCGCGCCCTCGCCCTCCTCCGACCGGGCGAGCGCCTCGACGCCCCCGACCTCGTCCGCCGGTCCATCGCCGCGGGGCTCGACGTGCTCGCGCGGCGCGACGACGCCTTCTGGATCGACGTGAACGGACCCGAGGACCTCGAGGCGGCCCGGGCGGCGGCCGAGCGCGAGCCCTCCCTGCTCGGCCCCGCCGCGTGAAGGTCCTCGAGGTCGTCCACGGCTTCCCCCCCGACTGCCACGGCGGGACGGAGTCGTTCGTCGAGGGGCTCTCCCAGGGCCTCGCCTCGCGGGGGGTCGAGATCCTCGTCGTCTCGGGGGCCCTCGAGAGCCGCACGCCCGCGCAGACGAGCGAGAGCCGGTGGAAGGGGCTGCGCGTCGTCCGGATCCACCGGCCCGACTCGTACTACGAGACCTGGGAGCGCTCCTACTCGGAGCCCGCGGGGCGCCTCTTCGCCGGGATCCTCGAGAGGGAGAGGCCCGACCTCGTCCACGTCCACCACTGGCTGCGCCTCTCGCGCGACCTCGTCGCGCGCGCGCACGCGGCGGGGGTCCCGACGGTCCTCACCCTGCACGACTTCGGCTCGACCTGCCTGATCTGCTTCCGCGTCAAGGCGGACGACTCCTTCTGCACGGTCCCCCTCGCCGTCGAGAACTGCCACCCCTGCGTGGGAACGCCCGCGGGCATGGAGCCCGCGGACGCCGCCGCCGAGATCGGCCGGCTCCGGGAGGACCTCCTCCGGGAGATCGGGCTGGCGCGCGAGCGGATCGCCCTGTCGAGCTCACAGGCCTCGATCCTCTCCCGCGTGACGGGCCGCCCCCTCTCGGACTTCCGCGTGCTGCCGCTCGGCCCCGTCAAGCGCCTGCGGCGCGCCCCCCACCGGCCCCGCGGACCGGGGGAGCCCCTCCGCGTCATCTCCTTCGGACACCTCTTCCACCTCAAGGGACAGCACCTCCTCCTCGAGGCGGTCCGCCGCGCGCGCGCCCGGGAGAGGATCCGGGTCGCGCTGTTCGGGCTCGTCGTCTACCCCGAGTACGAGAAGCGCCTCCGCGCCCTCGCCGAGGGGATCGCCGTCGAGTTCCGGGGCACCTACGAGGTGCAGGACCTCGAGGGGACCGACGCGGACCTCGCCGTCTTCCCGACCCTCGCCGCCGAGACCTACGGCTTCGTCCTCGACGAGGCGGCCGCGCTCGGGATCCCCGCGGCGGTGCCCGATCTCGGGGCGATGAGGGAACGCGTCGGGGACGGCGGCCTCGTCCTCCCCCGCGGGGACGTCGGCGCGATCGCGTCGCTCCTCGACGACGCGTTCGAGCGGCCCGCCCTCCTCGAGGAGGTCCGGGCGAAGGTGCGGCCTCCCGCGGGCTCCTTCGACGCCCACGTCGAGGCCGTGCTCGGGCTCTACCGCGGGATCGCGCGCTGAGGGGATCGCAGCCCGCCCTTGCGGGAGGAGCGCTCCCGCGGCAGAAGGGGCCGGCGCCCTTGGACCCCTCCTCTCTCCGCGCGCTCTTCGAGGCCCGCCTCGGCGGCCGGGTCGACCTCGCGATCATGGAGAACCGCTCGACGGTCCTCCGCTCGATCCCGAAGTCGGGCGGCGCCTTCTCGATCCGGCTCCACCGGATCTTCCTCGAGGCGCCCCGCGAGATCCTCGAGGCGGCGGCCGGCTGGCTCTCCCGAGGGGGGAAGCGTCGCGCGGCCGCGATCGACCGTTACATCGAGGAGAACCTCCCCCGCCTCCCGCCCCGCCGCCCTCCGCGTCCGGAGCGCGCGCGGGGAGCGGTCCACGACCTCGGGGCCCTCTTCGCGCGCCTCAACCGGGAGCACTTCGGCGGCTCGCTCGAGGCCGGGGTCGAGTGGGCGCGGCCCGGTCGCTCCCGCTCGCCCCGCTCGATCAAGTTCGGTTCGTTCGACCCGATCGGCCGCGCGATCCGGGTCCACCCCGCCCTCGACCGCCCCTTCGTGCCCGAGGGGTTCGTCTCCTACATCCTCCACCACGAGATGCTCCACGCCGCGCTCCCCCCCGTCCGCGGTCGGACCGGCCGGCGCGCCCACCACCACGCCGAGTTCCGCCGCCGGGAGCGCGCCTTCCCCGAGCGGAGGCGGTGGGAGGCGTGGGAGAAGTCGAACCTGCGCCGTCTCCTCCGAGAGGCCCGCGGGCTGCGCGATCCGGCAAGGGGCCGCCCCGCGCCAGCTCCGGCGAGCCACGTCGCGAGGGGCGAGAACCAGCTCACCTTCGCGTTCTAGCCCCGTCCCGGACCGGCGCCTCCGCGTCTCGCGCCCGGTGGAGCGGAGGAGACGTCAGAACTCCGTGAAGGTCGTGACCTCAAGGTTCGTGAACTTGAGCGGGCTCGCGACCATCCCCTGCCAGTAGACCGAGAAGCCCGCGAGCGAGGCATCCGGAGGGACGGCCACGGTGACCGCCGCGCGGCCCAGGCCGTCGAGCGATCCCGCGAACACCGCGAAGACGCTCGGCGGATCGAGCCGGAGGGTTCCCACCGAGCCGACCGGGATGCTCGCCGTCGCGATCGCCGCGCCGAGCGCCCACGCGCCGCCCGGAGGACCGTGGAGGTCCAGGGTGAGGGGCTTCCCGATCCGGGGGAGCCCCCGCCACGCGAGATGCCGGGTCAGATTCGTCAGCAGGCGGTCGGGCGAGCCGCCGACGCCGACGACGGCATCGACGTCTCCGTCGCCGTCCACGTCCCCGAGCGCGAGGCCGGCGTGCTGTTCGAACCCGGAAAACGGGTCGAGCTCGTTCGAGGCATCGACGAAGGAGCCCGATCCGTCATTGAGATAGAACGCGTTCTGTCCGCCCGGCCCGACGAGCAACGCGTCGAGATCCCCGTCCCCGTCCAGGTCGCCGAGCGCGACGTCCTCGGTCGACTGGCCCAGGGCCGGGAGCTGCGGGGTGGCGTCTGCGAGGGAGCCGGAGCCGTCGTTCACGAGGAGGAGATCCTGGACGGAACCGACGAGAGCATCGATGTCTCCGTCCCCGTCGACGTCCCCCGGGGCGACGGACGTGGCCGGGATGAAGGAGAACCAGTGGACATTCGTGAAGCCTCCGGCTCCGTCGTTCCGGTCGACCCGGACCTCTCCCAGGCTGGCGGTCAGGAGGTCGAGGTCCCCGTCTCCGTCGAGGTCCACCAGGGCGAGGTCCCTCGTGTTGTCCCCGATCACCGGCAATTGGATCGTCGCATTCCCGAACGCGCCCGACCCGATGTTGAGGTAGAGGTAGTTCTGCTGGAAGGGCGCGACATTGACGCCGCCGTTTCCGAGCAGCGCGTCGAGGTCGCCGTCTCCGTCGACGTCGCCGAGGGCGACCGCGAAGGTGGCGACCGAGATCGGGGGGAGCGGAGCGGGGGAGGCGGAGAACCCGCCCGCGCCATTGTTCAGGTAGTGACCGCTCTGCCCCCACCGGCCGCAGAAGGCGTCGAGGTCGCCGTCCCCGTCCAGGTCCCCCAGGGCGATGGCCTGTGTAGAAGTGGCGCCGTTGAACGGTGGGACGAAGGAGTTCGGGATCCAGGCGCCGCTCCCATCGTTCAGGAGGAGCCCCCCGAGTCGGTCACTCAGGACGGCGTCGAGGTCCCCGTCGCCGTCCACGTCCCCCAGGGCGGCGTCCGGCGTCCCGTCCGGCCCTCGAAGGTAGGGGCCGCGCGCGTCGATGAAGACCCCCGAGCCGTCGTTCAGGTAAAGGCGGGCCGGCTCGTAACTATTGGCGGAGGCCGACTCCCCGATCAGGGCGTCGACGTCCCCGTCCCCGTCCAGGTCCCCGACGCCGAGGCTGTACGCGACGCCCCAGGCGGCCGGGAGCTGGGAGGAGGCGTCCGAGAAGAGACTCGAGCCGTCGTTCAGGAAGAGGGCGTAGCCGAGGTAGTTCCCGTACCCCACCCTCAGGATGTCGAGGTCCCCGTCCTCCTCGACGTCCGCCAGCGCGACGTCCTCCGTCCCGCCCGGCGGGCCCGCGGGCACCTGCCAGCTGGCGTCGGTGAAGACCCCCGACCCGTCGTTCAGGAGGAGGTCGACCGCGGCGCCCAGAAAGGCGTCCAGATCCCCGTCTCCGTCCACGTCGCCGAGCGCGAGGCAGGTCGCCGAGCCCGTGAGCGGGTTCGCGGACTGGGCGAACGACCCCGTGCCGTCGTTGAGGTACAGGCGGCTCGGTTGGGCGCCTCCGTTACCCAGGAACGCGTCGACGTCGCCATCTCCGTCCGCGTCGCCGAGGGCGAGCGCCACCGTCAGGGACACGATCGACGGCAGCTGCGCCGTCGCGTCCACGAAGACTCCTGAGGCGTCGTTCAGGTAGAGGCGGCTCTGCCCCGCGTTTCCGAAGAAGGCGTCGGGATCGCCGTCGGCGTCCACGTCGCCGAGGGAGATGGCCCACGTCTGGGTCGGGATCGCGGGGACTTGGGACGTGGCGTCGGCGAAGACACCCGATCCGCCGTTGAGGAAGAGACGGTTCTGCGCGCCCGGAGGGCCGGACTGCTTGCCGGCGAGGAGGTCGAGATCCCCATCTCCATCGACGTCCCCCAAGGCGAGGGCCATGGTGGAGTCCGGGGTGACGGGGATCTGCGTCGAGGCGTTCGTGAAGACCCCCGTCCCGTCGTTCAGGACGAGGCGCTGCTGCCAGAAGGTGGCGCCGTTCGCGAAGATCGCGTCGAGGTCGCCGTCCCCGTCCAGGTCGCCCACGACTACGTCTTCCGGTTGCTCGGCCGTCCAAGGGAGCATCCGGTGGACCTCTTCGAACCGCGTCTGGGCGACCGACGACACGGCCGGTTGGAAGAGCGTCGCCCCGACGGCAATCCACTTTGAGCTGCGCATGCCCAAGCCACTCTGCGGTTGGCACGAGGATGGTCCCAGCCTGCCGGCGCGCGCGCAAGGTGGCGAGGCGGGTCCTCCTCCTCCCGGGCGAGCCTCTCCTCGAACCGGCCGATCGGGATGACCGTGGGGAGGAGAGTGGGCGGGAGGGTCGTCGCGGCGCATGGGGCGGAGTTCCTCCGCCGCCTTCGGCCGCAGTGCGGGACCGGTCCCCGCGCGGGCTCGCCCCTCGGTCGCCCGCCGCGCGGGTCCGGTCGGGAAAGGCTGTCGAGTCCACCGCCCGACGACCGGGGCGACGGGATGTCGAGGGGCCTCTTGCAGGCTTTGAAAGTTGCATTAGGAGTCCGGGCGATCCCGGCGCCCGCGTCGTAGGCGGTGCGCCGGTCGGACCGCGGTCCGGAGAAGTGTCGCCAGGAGAAGAAAGGAGACCCCGATGCTCGTCCCCCTCGAACGCAACCTCTCCCCCGAACAGGTCGACGCCCGGCTCCGCCAGGCCCACCGCTCCCGGCGCACCGCCGAGCGCGCGCTGG
>JAKEFM010000295.1 GCA_022616055.1 Planctomycetota bacterium | reverse complement strand
TGATCCGCGTGACCGACAACGCCGGCCAGACCGCGCGGATGACCTATGACTCGTTCGATCGTCTCGTGCTGCGCTCCGATCCGGTGGGCGCCCCGATCGCCGACCCCCTCGGCCTCTACCCGGGCCCGATCAACGCCCCGGGGAACACCCGGCGCTCGGTCTTTGACGGCCTCGGGCGCCTCACGCGCGAGATCACCGACCTCCGCGTGGGCGGGGAGGGCGGAGGGGCGATCGACACCTCGAACCCCCAGAACCCCGACGGCGAGATCCGGCTCGGCTACCGCTACGACCAGAATTCCCGCCTCGAAGCGGTGATCGACGATGCCGGCGCCGAGACCGTTCACGCCTACGACGCGAAGGACCGGAAGACCGGGACCACCTACGCCGACGCGACCGCCCACGTCTTCGTCTGGGACCGCGACGATAACCTCGTCCACGTGACCGACCCGAACGGCTCGATCATCGAGAAGACCTACGACGCCCTAAACCGCCTCACCCGGACCGAGGTGACCCGCGCCTCGGGCGTCGAGGGGACGACCCTCGAGACCTTCGAGTACGACGGCCTCTCGCGCCTCACTCGCGCCGAGGACGATAACGGCGTCGCGGGCGGCGGGGCCCTCGAGACGAGCGAGTTCGTCTACGATTCGCTCTCGCGCCCGATCGAGGAGCGTGAGAACGGCCTCGCGCTGACCTCCCACTTCTCGGGCGACGGCCGCCGCAAGGCCGCGGTCTACCCCGCGGGCCGGCGCCTCGACGAGACCCACGACGCGATCGACCGCCCCACCTCGCTCCTCGAGGGGAGCGAGCCCCTCGCGGTCTTCCGCTGGGCGGGCGGGGGCTACCGGCCCCTCGAGCGCGTCCAGCGAAACGGGACGAGGCTCAGCTTCCTCGACGACGCCGGGACGGCGGATACGGGCTGGGATGCTGCGCTCCGGCCGGTGCGCCTGCGGCACGTGGGACCCGCGGGCGCAATCGTCGATCGCGAGTACGGCTACGACCGCGCCGGGAATCGCACCTTCGAGCGCCGGAACGACGCGGGCGGCCTCACCGATCATTATCGCTACGACTCGGCCTACCGGACCGTCGAGACGCGCTACGACGAGGACGGGGAGCCGGGCGCCCCTCCCCGGCGCGACCTCCTCGCCCAGGACTATCTCTTCGACGGCGTCGGGAACCGGCGCGAGGTGACGGT
>JAKEFM010000036.1 GCA_022616055.1 Planctomycetota bacterium | reverse complement strand
GCCTGGACGAACCTGCACCGCTTCGAGGAGGCGGAGGAGGCGGTCCAGGAGACGGCGGTGAAGGCGCTCGAGGCGCTCGACTCGCTCCGGGATCCGGAGAGGGTCGCAGGCTGGCTATTCCGGACCCTCGAGCGCGAGTGCCAGGACCGCCTGAAGCGGAGGCGGACGGCCGAGGAGCGGAACGCCGCGCGGCACGCGCAGGGCCTCGCGCCGACGAGAGGGGGAGGCGAGGAGCGCCTCGCGGACGCTGTCGCCGAGTCCCGCGAGACGTACGGGGTCGACGACTTCCGCGAGTTCGTGAGACGGGAGGTCGGCGCGCTACCCGCCGACATGCGAGTGGTCGTCGAGCGCAGGGGCATGGGAGGCGAGTCGGTCTCGGCCCTCGCCCGCGATCTCGGGCTGCCGCGGACGACGGTCGACCGGCTGATCCACAGGGGATACCGGATGCTCCGCCCGCGTTTCGCCCGCCTCATGAGGGGGCTCCAGGAATGAACTGCGAAGAGATCGGGCCGCTCATCATCGCGATGGTTCATGAGGACCTCCCGGCCACCGAGGAACCGGCGGTGCGGGAGCACCTCGCCTCGTGCGCCGCCTGCCGCGCCGAGGCGGCCGACTTCCGGAGCATCCGGGAGATCCTCCGGGAGGCCGGGCGGCGCGAGGCGGCCGAGGAAGCCCGCCTGTGGGAGCGCTCGGAAGCCACCAAGGCGAGGGTCCTCGCCCTCTTCGAGCCGGAGGTCGCGCGCCCGCACCCGTCGCCGGCTTCCCCCCGACCGGAACCCGCGGCGGCCCCGGTCCCCCACTACCCGCGGCCCGACTTGGCCCTCAAGCGCGTCCTCCGCCTCGCCGTGGCGGTCGCGGCTGCCGCGCTCGTCGCGGTCGTCGCGGTCCGCATCAGCCTCTCCCCCCGCCGCCCGCCGGCGCCCGACCGCGCGCAGCTCCTCGCGGGGCCGGTCACGGTGGAGGTCGAGGCGGGCGACCGCCAGTCCATCGAGGTCGACGGTTCCAGCATCGAGGCGCACGGCCCCGCCGCGTTCGCGGCGAGGCTCTGGGAGTCGAGGGAGTCCTTCGAAGGAGGCGCGGACGTGAAGACGAAGGATTGGGTCGTCGGATCGGGGCTGGTCCTCGCGGGCTTCCCGATCCTCCAGGTGTCGGTCCTCTCGGGCTCGGTCTCCGTCGAGAACGAGTGGGGACGGGTCACGGCGAGCCCCGGCGAGGTCGCCTTCGCGCCCCTCCACTGGCTCCCGCTCGTGAAGGAGGGGGACCTCCCTCCCCCGCCGGCGGCGACTCTCAAGGGGCTGGTGACCGGGCCGGGCGAGGGGGGACCCTCCTTCGCCGACCTGTTCGAGCTGAGCTTCCGGTTCCGCGGCGATGGCGCCAAGCCGCTCCGCCGCGCCTTCCTCGAGGGCTACGGCGAGTTCAGCCTCCCGGTGCCGACGGAGGGCACCTACCTGGTCCTCCCGACATCGGTGAACTCGCCCGTCCTTCCCGCCCGGGGGATGGTCGTCGCGGTCGGCGGTGATGAAAACCTCGGCGACCTGGTCCTCTTCGCCCGGTCGGAGATCGAGTCGGCCCCCATCCTCGACTCGATTCGAGTCGACCGGGGCGCCACCGTCTCGGTCGCCCTCGAGATGCGCCCAGCCGGTACCGTTCGCGGCGTCGTCCGCGACCGGACCGGCGCGCCCTGCCCGGGAGCCTCCGTCGAGGTGCGCCCCGCGCGCGGGAAGGAGGGCCGCGGGCGTAAGTTCGTCCAGACCGACGCCTCTGGGCGTTTCGAGGCGCCGGGCATCCTGGATTCCTTCGAGGTCGAGGTGTCGGCTTCGGACCGCCGGATCGGCCGGGCCGAGGGCAAGGTGGATGCCGGCAGGATCGAGCCCGTCGACATCGTGGTCGGGAAGGCGGGCCCGCTCCGCGGAACGGTGGTCGACGAGGACGGCCGCCCGGTGGCGGGGGCGAAGGTGACGGTCCAGACCGACCGGCAGTGGAAGGCGGTCGGCCACTGGGCGCATCAGGGAAACAATCGCTCCCGCGACGCGACGACGGGCCCCGACGGCGCCTTCCTGATCAATGAGGGGCTTCGGCTCCGAGCGGAGCCCTACACCCTCTACGCGACCGCCGGCCCCCTGCGCGCCGGGCTGGTCGAGGGGATCGACCCCTTCACGATCCCGCCCGAGGGGATCCGGATCGTCCTGCGGCCGACCCTCGAACTCTCGGGCCGCGTCCTCGACTCCGGAGGCCGCCCGGTCAGGGCTTCGATCACCCTCCAGAAGGCCGGCGAGCGGAGCCTGTCCGCGCCCAGGGTGGAGAGCGGAGCCGACGGGACCTTCCGGTTCGTGAACCTCCCCGAGGGGGAGTTCGACCTCCTCGCCTCCGCGGCCGTTCATGCCCATGCCGCCGTCCGCGCCCGCGCCGGCGATCAGGGCGTCGAGATCCGCCTCGCCCCCTCCGGCTGGATCCTCCGCGGGCGGGTGCTCACCCCGGCCGGGGACCCCTTCCCGAGGGAGATCGGCTCGAAGGAGGCCCCGTCCTGGCGGCGGATCCGCACCGACAACGCCTTGAAGGTCGTCCTGCTCCCGCAGGACCCCCGCGCCGCCGAAGGGCCGATCCCCTCCGAGGCCGAGATCGCCCGGACCCACGTCGACCTCGAGGATCCCAGGATCCAGATCGAGGTCCCCCCGGGCTCGCCTCGGCTCTGGCTCGCGCTGATGGCGTGCGCCCGCATGGTCGACGTCCGCGAGGTCTCCGGCCAAGAGGAGGTCCTCTTCGAGTACGACCTCGCGGCGGCCGCGCCGCAGGTCGGCGGCCTCCGGATCCTCGCGCTCGACGGGGCGAGAGGCATTCCCATCCCCGAGTTCGAGGTCGCCGTCTGCGCCGACGGCAAGGGCCCCTGGTGGGGCAGTGCCGGCCTCCCCGGCGACGTCGTGGGCCCCCTCCTCCCGGGCCGCTACTCGGCCCTCGTCTGGGCCGAGGGCTACGAGCCGGCCTCCCTCGGGGAGGTCACGGTCGAGGCGGGCAGCGCCGGCGAGACGATCGAGGTCCGCCT
>JAKEFM010000035.1 GCA_022616055.1 Planctomycetota bacterium | reverse complement strand
GTGATGTCGATCGCGGGCCAGATGCGGCGGTCGGCGAGCCGGCGGTCGAGGTGGAGCTCCATGTTGCCGGTCCCCTTGAACTCCTCGTAGATCACCTCGTCCATCCGGGACCCGGTGTCGATCAGCGCCGTCGCGACGATCGTGAGCGAGCCCCCCTCCTCGGCCTTGCGGGCCGCGCCGAAGAAGCGCTTGGGGCCGCGGAGGGCGGTGGCCTCGACGCCCCCCGAGAGGATCTTGCCGGAGTGGGGGGCCTCGGCGTTGTAGCCGCGCGCGAGCCGGGTGATCGAGTCGAGGAGGATCACGACGTCGGCGCCGTACTCGACCATGCGCTTGGCCTTGTCGAGGACCGTCTCGGCGATCTGGATGTGGCGCGAGGGGGGCTCGTCGAAGGTCGAGGAGACGACCTCCGCGTGGGCGACGTTGCGCTCGAAGTCGGTGACCTCCTCCGGCCGCTCGTCGATGAGGAGGACGATCAGGTAGGTCTTCGGGTGGTTCTGGGCGATCGCGTTCGCGGTCATCTGGAGGAGGATCGTCTTCCCCGCCCGCGGGGGGGAGACGATGAGGCCGCGCTGTCCCTTCCCGATCGGCGTGACGAGGTCCATGATCCGCGACTCGATCCGGTCCCCCGAGGTCTCGAGCTGGAAGCGCTCCTGCGGGTAGAGGGGGGTGAGGTCCTCGAAGGGGACGCGGGTGTGGACGGCGTCGGGCGGGGTGAAGTTGATCGCCTCGACGCGCAGGAGGGCGAAGTACTTCTCCCCCGGCTTCGGCGGGCGGATCGTCCCCGAGACTATGTGGCCGGTCTTCAGGCCGAAGCGGCGGATCTGGGAGGGGGAGATGTAGATGTCGTCCGGGCTCGGGACGTAGGAGTAGAGGGGGGAGCGCAGGAAGCCGAACCCGTCGGGGAGGATCTCGAGGACCCCCTCCCCGTACATGTAGCCGGTCCGCTGGATGCGCTCGCGCAGGATCCGGAAGATCAGGTCCTGCTTCTTCAGGCCCGAGACGTCCGGGATCCCCTCCGTCTTGGCGGAGGAGAGGAGCTCCTGGACGGTCATCTGCTGGAGGGAGGAGAGGTGCTGGCCGGTCTTCTTCGCCTCGTCGTACGCGCGGCGGCGCTCCTCCTCCGTGCGGGCGGGCTCCGGCCCCTCCGCGGGCATCGGCGGGGCGGCGACGGGGGCATCGATCTCGAGCGGCATCTCGGGCGCCCGGTCTCGGGCGTGTCCCTTCTCGCGAGTCATGGGTTCTCTCCGGGTAAGGCGGCGCGCCGGCGGAGGGGAGGAAAGGTCGGGCCCGAGGGCCCGCGAGCCCCCGCGCGGGGCCGTGCGAAGGAAATCGGGAGGAGCCGGTCTCGACCGGCGAGCGGGTCCTTCTTCATCGCTCGCGGGGGGCGCGCGCCCGGTCGAGGAGGTCGGCGTGGAGGCGGCGCGCGGCGAGGCGCAGGCGCGCGCGCGGCCCCTCGTTGCGAACGACGAAGTCCGCCCGCGCCTTCTTCGCCTCGGGCGGGGTCTGGGACGCCTCGCGACGGCGGAGTTCCTGCGCGCTCCACCCGCGGGAGGCGGCGCGCGCGAGGCGGGCGCGGAGCGGAGCCTCGAGGAAGATCGTCGCGTCGCAGACCTCCGCGAGCCCCGACTCCTCGAGGAGAGGGACGTCGAGGACGAGGAGGGCCGGACCCCGCGCGGCGAGTCGCGCCTCGATCTGCCGGCGGACGCAGGGGTGCACGATCGCCTCGAGGTCGCGGCGGTCGCCGGCGTCGGCGAAGGCGACGGCGGCGAGCGCCTTGCGATCGATCGACCCGTCGGCGGCGAGGACCTCCGCGCCGAACCGGGCCTTCACGCGTCCCCGGATGTCGGGACGCTCGAGGCAGAGGTGGGCGAGGGCGTCGGCGTCGACGACCTCGGCGCCGCAGGCCGCCAGCTCCGCGGCGAGGGTCGACTTTCCCGAGGCGATCCCTCCGAGGAGGCCGACGACGAAGCGGCGCGGGCGGGGCCGGCTCACCGGGGTCGGCGCCGCCGTGCGCGGAGCGGCGGAAGGAAACGACAGGTCGAGGCGGATGGGAAGATCGCTGCGGGAAAGGGGCCGGGACGGCGGTCCGACGGAGGGGATCTCCCGGGCGCGAGTAGCGCGGCGACGCGCCCGACCGCCGGCGGCGGTGCGTGAGGAGTGAAAGTTAGTCGGTCCGAGGCCGGTGTCAAGGGCGGCGACTTGACGCTCCCGGTGGGGCGGGTTACAAGCGGAATTCCTCTGTCGCGCAGCCGGAGGGTGCCGTCACGGACGGACCCTCCCCCGAAGACCCGCGCGGAATGCCCCCCCGCCGGAGACCGGGGCGGAACCCCAACCCGAGGAATCGACCACGATGGCCGCAAGAGATCGCGGCGCCGCCTACGTCGGCGTCACCTGGTTCGTCGTCTCCCTCGTCCTCCTGTTCGGAGCCCTCGCCGGCGTCGCCATGCAGGCGAGCCAGGTGACGGACATCGAGACCGCGCAGTCGCGCGCGCAGCAGGATGCGCGCGCAGCCGAGGACGCCCGGGATGCCCTCGAGAAGGAGTTCTCCGACCTCGCCGCCGCCGTCGGCTTCCACGACGCGGACACGCCCGGGTCCCATCCGAAGGCCGAGGCCGCGCGGGAGGCGCTCGAGAACCTGCGGACCAACTTCCCGACCGTCACGGCCGAGGTGAAGACGGTCCGGGACGCGCTCCCCCGGCTCATCGAGGCGTACCGCGACCGCGGCCAGAAGGTCGAGACGCTCGAGGCGGAGGTGCGCCGCCTCCAGGGCGAGCTCAAGGCCGGACAGGACGCCCTCGCCTCGACGGCGAGCCAGAAGGACCAGGAGATCCAGACGCTCCGGAAGTCGCTCGACGACGCCAACGCGAAGGCGACGAACCAGGTCGCGGAGCTCGAGGGGCGGATCGCGGGGCTGCGCCAGCAGAACCGCGAGATCGACCAGCAGAGCCGGGAGACGAAGACCGCCTCCGAGAAGAAGGAAGGGGATCTGAAGCGCGAGATCGCCGTCCGGGACGGCCGCATCCACGAGATGGGGACGAAGCTCGCGCCCATCACGAAGGAGCCGGACCGTCCGGACGGACGGGTCGTCAGCGTCTCGGACGAGCTGCCGATCGGCTACATCGACCTCGGCGCGAAGAACCGCCTCCAGCGCGGCGTGCGCTTCCAGGTCCGGGAGGGGGGCCGCCGCGGGGCGGTCAAGGCGTGGGTCGAGGTCGAGATGGTGGAGCGCGACCAGGCGCAGGTGAGGATCTACGACGTCACCGACAAGTTCGACCCCGTCGTCCGGGGTGACGAGATCTGGAACCCCCTCTACGACCCCTCCGCGGAGAAGGTCGCCGTCCTCCTCGGCCGCTTCTCGGGCCGGCTGAACAAGCCCCAGGTCGGGATGCTCCTCGAGAACGTCGGGGTCGACGTGCGCGAGAAGGTCGACCGCTCGACCGACTTCGTCGTCCTCGGCTCCCCCGAGGAGGCCGAGCTGACGGGGGAGGGGAAGCCCCTCGCCGAGACGGAGGAGTACCGGAAGGCCGAGACCTTCGGCTGCCAGATCGTCCCGCTCAAGGCGGTCGAGGCGTTCTTCCGCTTCTGACCCGGGGTTCGCCTCCGGCACGTCCACGCGGGGTCCCCGGGGCCCCGCGCTCGCTTCCGGGGGAGACCGGTCGCGCCCGCCGCTATCCTCCCCGCCGCGATCCCCGTCCGCCCGACCGTGAATCCCGACGACGCCCGGATGACGATCGGCGAGCACCTCGAGGAGCTGCGCCGGCGGCTGATCGTGGGGCTCGTCGCGCTCGCGGCGGCCTTCGCCGCCTGCTGGCTCTTCAAGGAGGAGCTCTTCCGCCTCGTGACCGGGCCGCACCGGGACGCCATGCGCCGGCAGGGGGTGGTGGGTCCGGAGTCGCGGCTGGCCCAGCTCTCCTACATCGAGGGGTTCTTCTCCTACTGCAAGGTCTGCCTCGTCTCGGCGCTCCTCGTCGGCGGGCCGATCCTCCTCTGGCAGGTCTGGAAGTTCGTGTCGGCCGGCCTCTACGAGCACGAACGCCGGCACGTCACCCGGTGGATCCCCCTCTCGATCGTGCTCTTCGTCGTGGGCGTCGTCTTCGGCTACCTCGTCCTCCTTCCGGTCACGTTCACATTCCTCGCCGGGGTCGAGCTCGAGGGGGTCGGGCTCTCGATCCGCCTCGAGGGGTACCTCAACATCTTCCTCCTCCTCACCTTCGCCCTCGGGGCGATCTTCCAGCTCCCCCTCGTCATGCTCGTCCTCTCCCGGATCGGCCTCTTCACGCCCGCGGGCTACCGTTCCAAGCGGAAGATCTTCATCCTCCTCGCCGTCGTGGCGGCCGCCCTCGCGACGCCCGGCCCCGACCCGTCCGCCCAGGTGATCCTCGCCATCCCGATGATCGCCCTCTACGAGCTCGGCATCCTCCTCGCGGCCGCGGGCTACCGGGCCCGCAGGTCGGCGGAGGAGGTCGCCGCCGGATAGGGCATGCGCGTCGTCCTGATCGGCCGCCCCGGGAGCGGGAAGACCACCCTCTTCAACGCGCTCGGGGGAGCCCGCCCGAAGACGCCCCACGCCCCGGGGGAGGAGGGGGCGGTCGTCTCCGTCGAGATCCCCGACCCTCGCCTCGAGTGGCTGCGGGACCTCCACTCCCCGCGGAAGTACACGCCGGCTCGGATCGAGTTCGGGGACCTCCCGGGCCTTCCCCGAGGGGAAGCGCGCGGGAAGGCGGAGCTCCTCGCGGAGATCCGGAACGCCGACGGCCTCCTCCTCGTCGTGCGCGCGTTCCGCGATCCCTCCTACCCGTACCAGGACCCCGAGCCCGGTCCACTCGCCGAGGCGCGGGCGGTGCGGGAGGAGCTCCTCTTCTCCGACTACGCGATCCTCCACGGCCGGGTCGAGCGCCTCGAAGGCTCCCTCAAGAAGCCGACGAAGACGCGGGAGCAGGACGAGCGGGAGCTCGCCTTCCTCCGGCGCCTCCTCCACGCCGTAGAGGAAGAGGGGAAGGACCTCCGCGAGGTCCCGATGTCGAAGGAGGAGGCGCTCCTCGTCCGGTCCTTCGCCTTCGCCTCCCAGAAGCCGGTCCAGGTCGTCGTGAACGCCGAGGAGGGGCGGGGGCCCGACGACCCCGAGGTCGCTGCTCTCCTCGCCGCCTTCCCCGGAGCCCTCCACCTCCACGCCCTCCTCGAGGAGGAGATCTCGCGCCTCCCCGAGGCGGACCGGGCTCCGTTCCTCCGGGACTTCGGGATCGCGGAGCCCGCGCGCGCGCGGCTGATCCGGACCGTCTACTCCACGGTCGGGCTGCGCTCCTTCTTCACCACCGGGGAGGACGAGGTCCGCGCCTGGACGATCCGGGCGGGGGAGAGCGCCGTCGAGGCGGCGGGGAAGGTCCACACCGACCTCGCGCGCACCTTCATCCGGGCGGAGGTGACCGCGTACGAGGACCTCCGCGCGGCGGGCTCCTGGCGCGAGGCGAAGGCCCGGGGCAAGCTGCGGCTCGAGGGGAAGGAGTACGTCGTGCTCGACGGGGACATCGTCCACATCCGCGCGGGGGGCTCGTGAGCCGCGCGATCGTCCTCTCGATCGGGGACGAACTGGTGGGGGGGCTCTACCCCGACCTCAACGCGCCGCGCATCGCCCGCGGCCTCCTCGAGATCGGCGTCCCCGTCGATCGGTTCCTCGCGATCGCCGACGACGCCTCGGCCGTCTCCGAGGCCCTCCGCGAGGCGGGCGCCCGCGCCGACTTCCTCGTCGCGAGCGGCGGGCTCGGCCCGACGCTCGACGACGTCACGCGGGACGGCGCTGCCTCCGCCGTGGGGGAGCCCCTCGAGCTCGATCCCACCCAGCTGCGGGCGATCGAGGAGCGCTTCGCCCGCCGCGGCCTCCCGGTCCCCGAGAGCAACCGCCGCCAGGCCCTCTTCCCGAGGGGGAGCGCCGTCCTCGCGAACCCCTGGGGCACCGCCCCCGGCTTCCGGCTCCGGATCGGCCGGTCCCTCGCCTTCTTCCTCCCCGGCCCGCCTCGCGAGATGGAGGCGATGTTCGAGGCGGCCGTGCTCCCCGCCATCCGAGAGGCGCTCCCCCCTCGCCGCGACTCCTTCGTGCGCCGGCGCCTCCACGCCTTCGGCGTGATGGAGGCCGTGATCGGCGAGCGCATCGCGGACTGGATGTCGGGGGAGAACCCCAAGGTCGGCACCACCGTCCGCAAGGGGGAGATCACCGTCTCGATCCTCGCGCGAGGCCCGGACGACACCCAGGCCCGAGCCCTCGCCGACCGCGCGGCGGAGGACATCCGCGGCCGCCTCGGCGAGGCGGTCTTCGGGGAGGACGGGACCCCGCTTGCCCAGGCGTTCGGCCGCCTCCTGATCGAGAAGGGGATCACCCTCGCGACCGCCGAGTCCTGCACGGGAGGGCTCCTCGCGAAGTCCCTCACCGACTCCCCCGGGATCTCCGCCGTCTTTCGCGAGGGGTTCGTCGTCTACTCCAACGAGGCGAAGATCGAGCGCCTCGGCGTCCCGCCCGAGACGATCGAGACTCACGGGGCCGTCAGCCGCGAGACCGCTCTCGCGATGGCCGAGGGCGTCGCCCGCGCCGCCCGCGTCCGCCTCGGCCTGTCCGTGACCGGGATCGCCGGACCCGAGGGGGGGACCCCGGCGAAGCCCGTGGGCCTCGTCTTCCTCGGCGTCTGCTTCGACGGGAAGGCGCGGGCTTGGCGGCGGCAGTATCCCCCGTCGGACCGGCGCCTGATTCGCGAGATCGCGGCCCGCGAGTCCCTGAACCTCGCCCGCCTCGTCCTCCTCGGCCGCCCGCGGGAGGAGTGAGCGGCGTTGTCCGGCCCCTCCGGGCCGCCTACGATCGCCCCGTCCCTGCCGGGTAGTGCAAGTGGTAGCACGCGAGATTTTGGTTCTCGCTATCCAGGTTCGAGTCCTGGCCCGGCAACCACCTCCCCCTTGCGCCGGCTCCGGATCCTCCTCCTCCTCGCCGCGTCCGGATGCGGCGGGGATCGCGCGCGCGACCTCCTCCTCGTCACCTTCGACACGACGCGCGCCGACCGGCTCGCCGCCTACGGCGGGAAGGATGGGGCGACCCCGCGCCTCGACGCCTTCCTGCGAGAGGCGGTCGTCTTCGAGTCGGCCTACTGCCCGGTTCCGGAGACGCTCCCCTCGCACGCGACGCTCCTCACCGGGCTTGAGCCTACGGCGCATGGAGTCCGGGGAAACGGCCTCCCGCTCCCGAAGGGGGTGGCGACGATCGCCGAGGCGCTGCGCGAGAAGGGGTCGGCCACGGGGGCGTTCGTCGGATCGGGCGCGCTCGATCCGAGCTTCGGGCTCGCGCGCGGGTTCGAGGTCTACGACCGGGACTTCCTGCAGGGAGGGGAGGTCGACTTCGCCGAGAGAAGGGGGGGGGAGGTTAACGCGGCGGCGCTCGCCTGGATCCGCGCGCTTCCGAAGGGCCGGAGGTTCTTCCTCTGGGTCCACTACTTCGACCCGCACGCGCCGTACGAGCCCCCCGAGCCCTACGCCTCGCGTTTCGCCGGCCGCCCGTACGACGGGGAGGTCGCCTACGCCGACGCCTGCTTCGGAGAGCTCCTCGACGCCCTCCGGAGGGAGGGCCGGCTCGAGGAAGCCCTGGTCTGCGTGGCGGCGGACCACGGCGAGGGGCTCGGCGATCACGGCGAGCCGTTCCACTCGATCCTCCTCCACGAGGAGACGGTCCGCGTGCCGCTCGCGATCGCGGATCGCAGGCGCCTTGCGCCTCGGCGCGCCGGAGGCGTCGTCCGGCTCTCCGACGTCGCGCCCACCCTCCTCGAAGTGCTGGGACTGGCGCCCTTCCCGGCCCTCGACGGCCGGAGCCTCGCCCCGTTCCTCGGCCGCGGAGAGATCGACGAGAGGGCGGCCTACCTGGAAGCGAATCACGGAGCGAGCGCCTACGGCTGGGCGCGGCTCCGGGGCCTGCGCACGAAGGAGTGGAAGTACGTGCGGGCGCCGAAGCCGGAGCTCTACCGGATCGAGGAGGACCCGCGGGAGGAGCGAAACGTCCATTCCTCGGAGCCGCAGGTCGCCGCGCGGCTCGAGAAGCTGCTGGCCGAGTTCGAGTCGCGGTCGAGCGCGAAGGCGACGGCGTCGTCCGCCCCGGACCCGGACGCCCAGGAGATGCTCTCCGCGCTCGGCTACGCGGGGAGCGCGACGGCAGCGGTTCCGTCGTCCGAGCGCGACCCGAAGGACTTCGTCGGGGCGATCGCGGTCTTCTACCGCGCCGCCGATCTCGGGAAGCAGAAGCGGTGGGGGGAGGCGATCGCCCTCCTCGAGCCCGTGGCGGCGAAGGATCCGGAAAACCCCGAGGCGGCGATCCTCCTCGGCGAGTTCGCCTGGTCGGCGGGGGAGAACGCGGCGGCGGAGCGGTGGCTCTCGCGAGCGATCGAGCTGCGCCCGGGCCACCCGCGCGCGCGGCTCCTCCACGCGGTGGTGGCGGCGCAGCGGGGGGAGAAGGAGACCTCCGAGGCGAGGTTCCGGGAGGCCCTGCGGTGGAACCCGACTCACGCCGAGACGAAGGAGAACTTCGCGGCGCTCCTCCTCCAGGTCGGGCGGGACGCGGAGTCCGAGAGGATGCTGCGGGAGGTCGTCCGGGAGAGGCCGAAGCGCGCGAGCGCCTGGAAGCGCCTGATCACGATCCTCTCCGCCGCTCCCGGGAGGAAGGCGGAGGCGATCCGGGCGCTCGAGGAGGCGAAGGCGGCGCGCCCCGACGTCAGGGAGTTCGCCCTGGTGCTCGAGGAGATGCGAGCCGAGCCTAGGTGAGGAAGCGGGGCGGCGCCGGCGCCGCCCCGCCGTTGGATCTGGTAGTCCCAAGGGGAGTTGAACCCCCGTTTATGCCTTGAGAGGGCATTGTCCTAGGCCACTAGACGATGGGACCACGCTGCGATGCTGGCTGGGGGGGAAGGAGTTGAACCCTCACTCACAGATCCAGAGTCTGCTGTCCTACCATTAGACGACCCCCCAAAGAACGAAGCGCTCCGCGGGAAACGGAGCGGCAAGGTGTGTAACTTCCGCTCCGCGTGGCGTCAAGGCCGAGGGGACCCTCCCCACGGACGTCGAGGGAGGTGGGAGGCCCCCTACCCGTCGATGAACGCCGCCGTGAGGTTCGCCGTCGTGGGGATCCCGACCGCGCTCCCGTCGAGGAAGAGGTCGAAGGTCCCCGCCGTCGTCGACCCGGTCGAGGTCGGGGTGAACCGGAGGAGGTCCTCGTCGGCCCCCGACGCACCCGTGACGGAGAAGGACCCGGTGGTCGAGAGGTAGAGGCGGCCGTCCGAGGCGAGGAAGGCCGCGTCGATGTCCTCGCTGCTCGAGGTGAGGCCGACGTCCGACCCGTCGAAGAAGATCGAGAAGGAGCCCGACGTGTTCGCCCCCAGGCCGGTCGCCGTGAACCGGAGGAGATCCTCGTCCTCGCCGGAGGCGCCGGCCGCGGACGCGTTGCCGCTCGTCGAGAGGAGGAGGTTCCCGGAGGCGTCGAGGGCGATCGCGTCGACGTCCTCGCTGCTCGAGGTGAGGCCGACGTCCGAGCCGTCGAAGTGGAAAGTGAAGATCCCCGCCGTGTTCGGGCCGAGGGCGCTCGGGGTGAAGCGCACGATGTCGGAGTCGTCCGCCGTCGTGCTCCCGCCGGGACCGCCGACGAGGCCCGGGATCGAGAGGGCGGCCGTGAAGCTGAAGAGGAGGTCGCCGTCGGAGAGGCGGCAGAAGCCGTCGATCGACGCTCCTGCGAGGCCCACGTCCGAGCCGTCGAACTCGAGGGAGAAGGCGCCGCTGCCGAGGTCGCGGGCGACGACGTCCTCGTCCGCGGCGGACCCGAGGCCGGGATAGGTCTGGGTCCCGCTGCTCGCGAAGAGGAGGCGCGGGCCTCCGGAGGGGGGCGAGGTGATCGTCACGGAGGCGGTGTCGGCGTCGTTCGCCTGGCCGTCGTGGACCGTGAGCGTCACCGTGTAGGTGTTCGCCGTGCCGTACGCGTGGGTCACGACCGCGCCGCTCCCGGTCGGGGATCCGTCGCCGAAGTCCCAGAGGTAGGTGAGGGGGTCCCCGTCCGGATCGCTCGACCCGGTGCCGTCGAAGGTGAGGACCTGTCCCGTCACCCCCGACTGGTCGGGGCCGGCGTTCGCGACCGGCGGGGAGTTCGGCGGGCCGCCGCCCTGGACCGCCTGGACGGCGGCGAGGAAGTCGACGCGCCCGTGGTTGTCCCAGGCCGCCCCGGCGTTCGGGACGTCGTTCGGGTCGTCGGGCATGTCGACCGCCGTCGTCTGGAGGATCGTCTCGACGGAATCGTTGTCGATCGTCGAGGCGAGGTCGCGGGCCCGGGAGATCACGAGGGCCGCGAGGCCGGAGACGAGCGGGCAGGAGAAGGAGGTCCCCGAGGCGATGAAGTAGGCCGGGGCGCCCGGGTTCCCGTCCGCCACGGAGAGGACGGCCGCCCCGACGAGGTCGTCGCCGGGCGCGACGACGTCGACCGCGCTCGTCCCGAACTGGGAGAAGGAGGCGCGCCCGTCGATGTCCCCCGAGCCGCCGCCGAAGATCGAGCCCGAGTCGCTGGCGCCGACGGAGATCACGTGGGCGAGGGAGGCGGGGAACTGGGTGGAGGAGGAGTTCCCGTTGCCGGCCGAGGCGCACTGCACCGCCCCCTGGGACCAGGCGAAGTTGACGGCGGTCTGGACGGTCGAGGAGAAGCCTCCTCCGAAGGACATGTTGATCACCTCCGCGCCGTTGGCGGCCGCGTAGGTGATCGCGTCGGCGATGTCGGAGACGAACGCCCCGCCGTCGTCCGTGAAGATCTTGACGGCCATCAGGCGACAGCCCCACGCCGCTCCCGCCGCCCCGACGCCGTTGTTCGAGACCGCCCCGGCGCAGGAGGCGGAGAAGGTCCCGTGGAAGGTGTTGCTGTCGGGTCCGCCGACGCCGTCGTTGTCGATCCCGTCGCCGAGGTCGGGGTTCGGGTTGTTGTCGTCCCCCCGAAAGTCCCAGCCGTTCATGTCGTCGGCGAAGCCGTTGCCGTCGTCGTCGACCCCGTTGCCGGGGACCTCCCCAGGGTTCGTCCAGATGTTGGCGGCGAGATCGGGGTGGTCGAGGTCGATCCCGCTGTCGACCATCGCGATGACGACGTCGCTGCGCCCGGTCGTCAGGTCCCAGGCCGGCTCGGCGTGGAGGTTGGTGTCGCCGCCGATCCCGGCGAAGTACCACCTCTGGAGGTCGGTCGGGTTCGCCTGGTAGTTGTCGTAGAAGGGGTCGTTCGGGACGGCGTCGAGGTAGTAGATCCAGTTCGGCTCGACCGACTCGACGGCCGGATTCCGCCGCAGGTCCCGGAGCGCGTCGGCGACGGGGAGGCCGTCGGGGAGGCGGTAGCGGTGGACGCCGATCGAGGCGTTCGCCCCCTTTCTCGTGAGGCCGCGGGACGCCTCGACCTCGAGGACGGCCGCGGAAGTCGCGCCGAGTCCCGCCTTGTAGCGGACCAGGATCTCGTCGCGGGCGAACCGCGGCCGCAGGTCTGCGGCGGCCGCGGGGGGGGCCTGGGCGTCGAGCCGCTTGCCGATGGAGTCCTGCGCGCCGGCCCGGACACCGAGGAGCGCTCCGATCAGGAGGGGGAGGGCGCCGCGGAACGAGACGAGCGATCCGGCCTTTTCCGCCGTCATGGGGGTTCCTCCGAGAGCGGCTCGATTCTAGGGGGCCCGGCGGCGGATGGGTACGGGGCGGCGGACTCTAGACCGCGGCGGCCGGAATCGTCTCGAGGGCGCGGCGGACGCGGGCGAGGCTCCTCTCGCGGCCGAGGAGCCTCAGGACGTCGTAAATCGGGGGGCTCACGTCCTTCCCCGTGACCGCGACGCGGACGGCCTGGGCGAGGGAAGCCATCTTGAGCCCGTGCTTGGCGAGGGCGGCCTCGAAGAGGGGCTTCAAGGTGGACTCCTCCCAGGCAGGGGCCGCCTCGAGGCCGGCGAGGAGGTCGCGGAGCGCGGGGGCGACCGCCGGCAGGAGCCATTTCCCGGCCGCCTTCGCGTCCCGCTCCGGCTCGGTGAAGCAGAAGGCCGCCGCGTCCGCGATCTCGACGAGGGTCTGCGCGCGCTCCCGCATCGAGGCGGCGAGCCGCGCGAGCCAGGCGCGGTCGGGAGGCTTCCAGCCGCGGCGCTCGAGGTGGGGGAGGAGGGCCTCCCCTAGCGCCTCGGGGGAGAGGGCCTTCATCTTCTCCGCGTTCACCCACTTCAACTTCTCGGGGTTGAAGACCGCCGCCGACTTGCCGACCGCCTCGAGGGTGAACTTCGAGACGAGCTCCTGGAGCGTGAAGAGCTCCTGGTCCCCGGCGGACC
>JAKEFM010000294.1 GCA_022616055.1 Planctomycetota bacterium | reverse complement strand
GTGCGACGGACAGGGAATCCCTCGGAGAAAGGTCTTCTCCCTCGGAGAGTGGGCCTAGGCGACTACGGAGAAGGGAAGGCTCGCGCATTATTGAGGATCATCCTTCACTCCGGCGGCGCGGCGGGTTTTCCCGCCGCGCCGCGCTTTTGGTCGCCGGCGGCGTTCAGTTCCTTGAACGAATCCCTCGGTCCCCGCGGGAGTAGTCGAATTCGGGGAAGCTTGCGACGCACCTCCGGCCGCATCGCGGCGACGACCGGCCCCTGAGAACCCCCCACACATCCTCCCCACTCGCGGCGCGGCGCGTCCTTCCGACGCGTCGTGCCCCGAGTCGCTCCCCTTCGGAGTACAGTTGCTTGGACGAATCAGCCTGCAGGCCGCGGAAACGTCGCGTCCGGTGAACTTCCCGGCCGCGGGCCGCGGATCTCCCTCGCCCCGAGACCAGCGGATCTCCGTGCGGCGGGACCGTTTGCGCAGCTTGGGGGGTGGCGCCGCCTCCGTGGCAAGCCGCTTGCTTCCCCTCGATCAACCGGGACGGGGAAACCCGGGGGGAAAGGGAAGGGCGGTCATGGCGCAGGACAGGGCGGAACGGGGTTCGATTCTCATCTTCTTGGTCGGGTCGGTGACCCTCCTCGCGGGGGCCATCGTCGGCCTCCTCACCGTCGAGCAGGGACGGGCGAGCCAGGCACGGACCGAGATCGAAAGGACGAGGGCCTTCACCCTCGCGGAATCGGGGATCGACGAGGCGGGGGTTCTCCTCGCCGCGAATGCCATCCCCCCCTCCGGAGTCATCGACTGGTCGGCCGACCTCGAGGACAACGACGGGGACAGCCGCGTCGACGAAGGGGACGAGAGCCTGACGGCGACCGTCGCGCGGTGGTGGTCCGACGGGGTCGACAACGACGGGGACGGGGAGACCGACGAGACCGACGAGGGCGTGGCGCGGGTCACCTCCACCGTCCGGATCGGCGTCTCGACCGTGACGGTGACCGGTTGGCTGCGCCGGCTCGAGGCCGTGATCCCCGTCGAGGTGCCCGCGGTCGTGAACCTCCTCGACCCGAACGCGGACGTGACCTTCAAGGGGAACTCCTTCGACATCGAGGGGGGGGACCGCAGCCCCACGGGGGGCTGGGGCCCGGCGCCCGCCGTCTACGGGATCGCGATCAACGGCTCGACGAAGCAGGTCCTCACCCAGCTCGCGAAGAACCAGCTCGACAACGTGAACGGCGTGGGAGGGCGGCCGAGCATCACGTCCTGGACCCCCCCTTCCGCCGACTGGCTGCAGACCATCGTCGACTCGATGGCGGTCCAGGCGGACGTGAACTTCGACCACTACGCCAGCACCTACACCGGCGACCTCGGGGACTGGAAGACGGGGAAGAAGCTCGTCACGCACTCGAAGGGGAGCCTCAAGATCGGCGGCGGCTCCCAGGGCGCGGGAGTCCTCTGCGTCGACGGGGACCTCGAGATCTCGGGGAACTGGCACTTCGTCGGCGCCATCTTCGTCACCGGCCGCGTCACGGTGAAAGGCGGCGGGAACGGCCAGAGGCTGCACGGCGCGATCTTCATCGGCGGCGACTTCGAGCATGTGTTCAGCCTGGAGACGCTGATCAAGGGGGGGATCGAGCTCGTCTACTCCTCCGCCGCCGTCGCCGGGCTCACGGCGAGCAGCTCCACCTTCGACGTCGTCGCGGTGACCGAACCCTAGGAATCCTTCACCACCCTTCTCTCCAGCGGCGCGGCGGGCCTTCCCGCCGCGCCGCGCTTTCGCTCCCGGCGGCGTCCCGTTCCCTGAACGAATCCCTCTCGTGCGGCCGGGAGCGTCGCTCTCGTTGGACCTTCCTGGGATCGGCCGCGAATCGCCCCGGGCGCCCCATCCGCGGATCCCGGTGCGACGCCCGTGCTTGCGCGAGGGAGGACGAGGTCCCACCACCCCGGCAAGCGAGTTGCCTTCCCCTCGATCGACCGGGACGGGAAGCCCGGGCGGAAAGGGCAGGGGCGGCCATGGCTCGGAACAGGGCGGAACGCGGTTCGATCCTCCTCCTCCTCGTCGCCTCGGTGACCCTCCCCGCGGGGGCCGGCTTCGGCCTGATCACGGTCGGGCAGGGTCGGGGGGGCCTGACGCGGAGCGAGATCGAGCACGCGAAGGCCTTCGCCTTCGCCGAGGGAGGGATCCACGAGGTGGCGGCCCGCCTCCACGCGGACGCGTGGCAGGTCGGGACGACCCTCGACTGGTCGCACGACGACCTCGACAACGACGGGGACGGGCTCGTCGACGAGAAGGACGAGTCGCTCTGCGCCTCGGCCGTGCTCTGGGGAAGCGACGGGGTCGACAACGACGGGGACGGGGACGTCGACGAGACGGACGAGGGGATCGCCCGCGTCACCTCGACGAGTCGCATCGGAGCCTGCCGGGTGACGCTCACCCGGTGGGTCGAGCCCTCCCGGTCGCAACCGCCGGCCGGGACGCTGCGCGTGACCGGGGGCGGGAACGGGCGGCTCTTGGACCGCACGGGGTTGGTCGGATGG
>JAKEFM010000034.1 GCA_022616055.1 Planctomycetota bacterium | reverse complement strand
GTTCGTGGAAGTCTCGGAGCGTCTGCGGAAAGCTGGGCCTCGGCATCGACGCCGCACCCTACCCGTGGGGGCTTCCTGAGCAAACTGGATAAGCATGTTTCACATTCCGGCTGGAGCGCAGCTTCGAATCGGGATTCCGGCCGGCGTCCTAGAAGCGGACGTCCCGGATCTCCTCGACCCGGAAGTCGACGGACACCTCCGCGTCGACGTTGATGATGCGCCCCGTCCCCTTCGACTCGTTGAAGATCACGGCCCCGGAGACGATGCGCCCGTCCCGGAAGTAGATCGAGACGCGGTCCGCGCCCCGGGCCTCCACGAGGAGGTCGAAGATCTTCTCGGGCGTGAGCGTCCGACCCTTCTTCGCAGTCGAGGTTCGATGCACGGTGGGAGTGCCGGTCATGCGTGGAGTTCCCCTCCGGCGGGGTGACGGCCCGCGACCGCCCCGGCGTCGACGAGTCCGTCGAGCGCGTCGAGGAGGAGGCACGACCAGGTCTCGAAGTCTTCGCCGCGCCGGGCGCGCTCGCGGAGGTCGGCGAGCCCGACGAAGTCCCCCGAGATCCGGTCCTCCTCCCGCACGCGCACGGACCCCGCGTCGACCCGGAGACGATGGACGACGCCGAAGTGGACGGCCCCGACCTCGTTCTCCTCGTCGTTGAGGACGCCGACGGGCTCCGGATCCACCGGACCGCCGACGGCGAGCTCCTCGGCGATCTCCCGCCGGCAGCCCGAACGGACGGGGTCGGGCCCCGCGTCGACGACCTCGATGTGGCCCCCGATGCCGATCGAGGACTTGCGGCGCAGGCGGGCCTCCGCCTGCCCCTCGAGGCGCCGGAACGCGAAGATTCGGTCGCGGGAGAGCACCAGGGTGTACGGGATGATCTGCTTGAAGTCCGGGTCGCGCTCGGCGCGATCCCTCTCGAGGAAGAATCCGCAGCGGCGGATCCGACCGAGGAAGGATTCCTCGAGATCCGCCGGGTCGAGGGGGCGAAACCCCCGGAACGGGCCCGAGGCTTCGAGGAGGTCGCGCCTCTTTAGGACGAAGACGAACTCCTTCAATCCGCCTTCGTCCTCCCGGCACCGACCCCGAACATGGGCGGGATTCTAGGGCGGGACCTCTCGAAGGGAAGCGCGACCCTGCGCCGGCCCGGCCCGTAAGCCGAATCCTGTCGCGCCCGCGCGGGCGGGCGGCGGCGGCCATCGATCTCCGACCCGCGTCGCCGCGGGCCTCGAACGACCTACCCGGGAGTGCGGTGCGGGCCACACCAGGCCTCCCCTATTTGGTCTTTCTCCGGGTGGGGCTTGCCGTGCCGGGGACGTCGCCGCCCCCGCGGTGAGCTCTTACCTCGCCGTTTCACCGTAGCCCGGCGCGGGCCCGGGCTGTCTGTTCTCTGTGGCGCTTTCCCTGTCCTCGCGGACGGTGGGCGTTACCCACCACCCTGCCCTGCGGAGTTCGGACTTTCCTCTCCGCGGTCTCCCGCGGAGCGGCCGCCCGTGCCGGCCGGCGTAGGGTCGCGAGGGACTTCTAGTCGCCCGCGCGCAGAGCGACAAGGGGCTTGCCAGATCCGGGAGAGACGTTATCCTCGGCCGCCGGCCCCGGGAATGTGGTCGGACAGGCTCTGGGTCTTTGTTCGCGACTCGCTTTCGGTCGGGAATGGACCGGACAAGCGGGTGGACTTTCCGGCCGGGAGCCCCCTCCTGACGAACCAGCCGGCATCCCCGAGAACGGGATGGCGCGTCCTGTTCCTGACCTGCCTCGCCGCGACGATGGGGTCCGGAATGCTCCACGCGGGGACGACGAGGGACCTCGCCGTGCTGTCGATGCCCGAGCCAGCCACCCTGGTCGTGGTGGGCGCCGGGATCGTCGGGCTCGCCCTATTCTCGAGACGGCGGCGGAACGGCCGGCACTGAGTTCGGGCCGCCGGCCGGCCCCTCGGCCCCCGGTTTCCTCCCCCCCGCTGCGAGGAAGGATCGAAGCAGGACCACCGCCGCGACCGCGTCGACTCGACGTCGACGCGCCCGGTGGCGGAGGCCCGCCTCGCGGAGCGCCGCCGTCGCCTCCGCCGTCGTGAAGCGCTCGTCCCATTCGAGGAGGGGCGTCCGTGCGCCGGAGAGCTCGGCGGCGAGGAGCCGGCCGAACGCGCGCGTCTTCTGGACCCGGGCGCCCTCGGAGCCGTCCTCGCGGAGCGGGAGGCCGAGGACGACGGCCACCGCCCCCCTCTCCCTCGCGACGGCGGCGATCCGGCGCGCGAGCCTCGCGGGATCCTCCTCCTCGAGGGTCGGGAGGGGCTGGGCGATCACGCCGAGGGGATCGCTCAGGGCGAGGCCGGTCCTCCGGTCGCCGTAGTCGACCGCGAGGAAGGGACCCTTCAGAGGACCTCCCTCCGGCCGCGACGGCGGAGTTCCTCGACGATCTCGCGGACCTCCTCGGAGCGGGACCGCGGGCAGACGAGGGTGGCGTCGCGCGTGTGCGCGATCACGAGGTCCTCCGTCCCGATCGCCGTCACCCAGTGGGGGAGGGACGACCAGACGAGGCAGCGCCGCGCGTCGATCCCGACGAATCCCCCTCCCCGGGGCACGCGGACGACGTTCCCGGCGCTCCCCCCGCGCAGGAGCTGGTCGAGGGACGACCAGGAGCCGACGTCGCTCCAGCGGATCCTCGGCTCGACCATCCGGAGTCGGGAGGCGTGCTCCA
Source organism: Planctomycetota bacterium (assembly GCA_022616055.1). Taxonomy (GTDB): domain Bacteria; phylum Planctomycetota; class UBA1135; order UBA1135; family JAKEFM01; genus JAKEFM01. The sequence goes on along the minus strand of JAKEFM010000034.1, from coordinate 39,453 downwards.
GGACCCCCCGATCGATGGAGACCGCGGGCGCGTCGCGGAAGACCCCTTCGAACGCCCGTCTCTCGCCCCGGCGATCCGCCGCGCGAAGGCGGGAGAGGCTGCGTGCGAGCCGCGGCAGGCACCTCCCGATCTCCTCGAGGATGGCGTCCGCCCGGAAGACGAACGCGCCGCTGTTCCACCAGTAGCGCCCCGAGCGGAGGTACCCGAGGGCCCTGCGCCGGTTCGGCTTCTCGTGGAACCCCGCCACCTCGAAGACGCGCAGGCCCAGGGTCCGCCCCGCGCTCGCCCCGCGGCGGACCCACCCGTACCCGGTCGCCGGCGCGTCGGGCCGGATGCCGAAGAGGACGAGGGACCCGTCCTCCGAGACCGATGCCCCGGCCCGCAGCGCGCGGAGGAACTCGGAGCGGGGCCGGATCGAGTGGTCGGAGGGGAGGATCGCGAGGGTCGCGTCCGCATCCTCCCGCAGCGCGAGCGCCGCGGCCGCCCCGATGCTCGCGGCGGTGTTCCTCGCCCGGGGCTCGCCGACGATCCGGCACCCGCGCAGGTCCCGGAGGACGCGGCGGGCGTGCGGGACGAGGGTCCGATGGGTGACGACCCACAGCCTGGCGGCGGGGACGAGGGGCAGGACCCGGGTCGCCGACTCCCGAAGGAGAGGCGTGGGGCCAGCGATCGGGAGGAAGGGCTTCGGGCACCCGGCGCGGCTCCAGGGCCAGAAACGCGTGCCGGGGCCGCCGGCGAGGAGGACCGCGTGGAGGCTCATCTTCGGGAAGCCCGCCGCGCGGGCGCGGGGATTCTATCGGGCGAGGTCTCTCCTCCCCCCGGCTTCAGAATCGGGGGAGCCCCTCCCGCGCCAGCGAGTCGGGGACGGGCGGGAGCCAGGTGCGCCGGCGCGTGGGCTCCGTCAGACCGAAGAGCTGGTTGATCTCGGGGTTGGCCGTCACGGGACTCACGACCGGCGACGCGAGGGGGCCCTTGACCTGCAGGCGCCAGATCCGGGGGATCACCTCCCGGATCAGGTCATAGAGGGCGCGGACGACGGGAATCTGGGGGAAGACGCGGGCCTCGAAGAGGAGGTCGACGTCCCCCTCGAAGGAGAGCTCCCCCCGGTCCTCGAGCCCGAGGATCTCCAGGACGTCGCTGCGCAGGTCGATCTGCCGGAACCGGATCCTCCGGCCGCCGATCTCGAACCGCGCCTCCCCTTCCCGGAACTCCGGGGCGGGACCGATCTCGAACAGCTCGTCGAGCAGCGCGAAGAGCTCGCGGAAGACCGGGATCTCCCCGAGAGCCCCGTCCTCGATCCGGACCCGTCCCTCTCCGCGGAAGGACCCGAGGTCGCCCGGGGACCCCTCGAGGTCGAGGCGCGCTTGGAGCCGTCCGCTCAGGTTCCCGACCCGGGGGAGGAGGTCGGCGAGGAGGACCCGGACGTCCGCTCCGTCCAGGGCGAGGGAGGTCGAGAAGGAGGGGGGCTCCTCGGTCCGGACGAGGAGCGGCTGCTTCCCCTCCCGCGCGCGCAGGTCTCCCCCCGCGATCTTCCCCTCGAGCCCGGAGAAGGAGAGACGTCCCGGCCGCGCCTGGAGGGAGGCGCGGAGGTCCCTCACGAGGAGGCCGAGGATCCTCGCCCGGTCGGCCGAGATTCTCGCGTCCACGGAGGTGCCGCCCGGCGCGACCACGAGCGGCTCGAGGTGCACGCGCCCCTCGACCTCGCCGATCGGGACCCCCGGATCGAGGGAGGCGGAGTGGACCGCGACGTCGCCCCGCGCCTCGAGGGAGAGGCCGCCCCCTTCCCCCGGACGCAGCTCGACGGTGACCCCCTCCAGGTCCACGGTCCCCGAGAGACGCAGGGTCCGAAGGGGGAGGGCGATCCGCGGGGGCAACGCCCGATCGAGCGCGACGGGGAAGGGGAGTCCGGTCGCGTGCAGGACGAACGATCCGGTCGGCCGCCCCTCCTCGATCCGGAGGGAGAGGGGACCGACCCACGCCGGCGCGCCCGCGATCCGGAAGGCGAGCCCTTCCTCCGTCCGCCGCACGCCGCCGGCGTCGACGTGGATCGCGCCGTCGATCCCGTCGACGGCGAAGGGGACGTCGCGCCCCCGGAGGGAGACGTCCCGGAAGCGCAGCCGCGCGGAAGGGGAGGCGCTCGAGGAGGGGCTCCTCCAGTCGAGCTGGAGATCGACGGTCCCCGACGCCTCGAAGGACTTCGGGTCGAGCCAGGGGAGCCCGAGGAGTCTCGAGCAGACCGCCTGCACGGCCGGATCGATCGAGACGCGGGGCGCGTGGAGCTCGAGCGCGAACTCGTCCCCCGCCGGCGAGTCGCGGCGCGCGAGCGACGCGAAGACGGTCGACCCGAGGACCTCTCCCCGCAGGGCGTCCGCCCGGATGACCGTGCGGTCGCCCCGCCGCTCGACGGTGAGGCCGCCCGCGACTCCCTCCGCCCGGACGCCCTCGACGGGGAGGAGGAACGTGGATCCCTCGACGAGCCCCCGGACGACGAGCCCGAAGTCCCCCTCGGGCGCGCCTCGCCGTCGCCAGGCGGTCGCCTCGAAGTCCAGCCGCCCCCCCCGCAGGCCGAGCGCCTCCATCGAGGGATCGTCCGCGAGGACCTTCGACACCGCCGCGCGGAGTTCCTCGTCGATCTCGAGGTCCTCTCCCGTCACGCGCAGGAGCAGGGCGGGCGCGGGGGCTTCCACGCTCCGGGACCCCAGGAGCTGGCCCTCGACGCGCACGCGGCCACCGCAGGCCGCGCCGGCGAGGTCGAACCGGAGAAGGTCCTCCTCGAGGACGATCCGCCCGGAGAGCTCCCGCACGCGCAGGGGGAAGGGAGCCCAGCGCGCGGAGGCGCGGCGCGGCTCGATCGTCGCCTCGTACCGCAGGGCGCCCGTCCGGGGCGGATGGGCGAAGCGGACGCGGACGTCGGCCGACCCCTCGGGGGCGAAGTCGTCGAAGATCTTCGCCCCGCCCTCCAGCGCCGCGAGGGCCTGCCGGACCTCCCGGTCGAGGGGGAGGGCGTCGGCGCGGAGGTCGACCTCGATTCCGGGGGGCGCCTCCCCGTAGAGCTCCGCGTCGAGGGAGAAGGAGGCCTTCCCCATGGAGCCGGAGAAACCGTGGAGCCAGGCGCGGCCCGGACGGAGGTTCGCGGATCCGCGGGTGATCTGGACGGGATAGGGGAAGCCGTAGACCCTCCCCTTCCTCCGGTCGAGGAACCCTTCGCACCGCAGCTCGAGCTCCCGGACGAGGCCCTCGAGGGCCCCGTCCCACGCGCCGCCGCGGTGGAGGATCCTCCCCCGGAGGTCGACGCGCCCTCGCGGGGCGAGCCCCTCGAGGACCTCGAGCGCCGTGCGGTCGAGGGCGGCGAGGGGGCGCACGGCCTCGTCGAGGACGAGGCCGGAGGCCTCGACGTCCGCCTCGAGGGAGACGCCCCCCTCCCGCCGGACGATCCCGCGACCGCCCACGGTCCCGCCGCGCCAGGTCCCCGCGAGATCGAATCGCGCGACCTCCCCTTCGACGCCGAGGGCGCCCGTGATCCCCTCCACCCGCGTGTCGGTCCCGGGGATCCGGACCGTCACGGCCTGGGGCGCGGCGCTGGCGCGCGGAGGGCTCCCCTCCTCGAGCCGGAGGGCGACGGCGACGGGGCCCTGGGGGTCGATCGACCCCAGCCAGCCGGAAGCCTCCGACCTGAATCGGAGGATCCCGTCGAGGAGGGCGCTGGCGCGCCCCAGCCGGACGGAGGCGGAGACCGTCCCGCCCGGGAAGGAGGCGCTCCCTTCCCCCGCGAGGGCGCCGCCCCCGGAGGAGACGAGGTCGAGGTGCAGATCCTCCAGCCTTCGCGCGCCCTCCGGTCCCTTCTCCCAGAGGAGCCGCCCCTCCCGCACGAGGAGCCGGAGGTCCCCGCCCGCTTCTCCGGGTCCGCCGAGTCCCCCCATCCGGAAGGGGTTGCGCATGCCGGGGCGGATCCGGACCTCGGGGCCCTGGAGGGTCAGACCCGCGAGGCGAGGGGAGAGCCCTCCGACCCTCAGGAGCGCCCTCGCCGTATCGACGCGGAGAAGCTCCTCGCCCCCCTCCCCCTGCAGGACCACGAGGGGGGAGACCTTGATGGAGGGCTGCAGGGGGTCGAAGCGCACCTCCCCCCTCCGGAACGGGACGGCGAGGAGCCCTCCGACCGCCTCGTCGAGGAAGCGCTCGACGATCGACCTCGCGGTCGCCCGGAGGAGGAGGGAGGATCCGACGGCGCCGAGGAGGAGGAGGAGGCAGAAGCGCTTCAACGGGGGCGGCGAACCTAGCGGGCCGCTTCGCCGCCCGGAAGCGCGTCCGTTCACGGCCCCGCGGCCGGGCCCTCGCGCTTCTCCACGGCCGCCGGCCTGCGCAGGTAGAGGGGCTGCACCGAGGGGAGAGGATCTCCCCCGCGGGACGAGAAGAGGCGCATCCCCAGCCCGAGGAGGACGTCCGCACGCGCCCGCGCGAGCTCCTCCCCCGCGACCCGGAGTCCGGCCTCCCGGAGGGCTCGTGCATGCAGGATCGCCCCGCCGCCGACCGCGAGGGCCCCGCTCCCGGCGAGGCGCGCGAGCCCGTCGGGCGAGAGGAGGCGGGGCGGCGCGGTGCAGTCGAACTGGTCTCCGACCCGCTCGTGGAGGGAGGCGAAGACCTCGCCCCGCTTCGCGTCGATCGCGACGGCGACGCGCGATTCCCCGGAAGGGGCTCCCGCCGCCAGGGCGTCGGCCGAGGGGAGGGCGACGATCGGGCAGCGCAGCGCGTAGGCGATCGTCTTCGCGGCTGCGATCCCGACGCGGAGGCCCGTGTACGAGCCCGGTCCGGTCCCGACGACGACCAGATCGATCGCCCCCGGGCTCGCCCCGACGCGCCCCAGGCACTCCCGCAGGGCGGGAAGGAGGCCCCGGCCGTGGACGGCCGCCGAGTCGAGGGGGACCTCGGCGATCCGCCCGGCCGCCGCGGCGGCGGCGGACGGGCCTCCGGAGGTCTCGATTGCGACGGCGACCCGGTGCTCCGTCAAGGCCCGCGGCGGCCGATCTCCCGCTCGAGGAGGAGGGAGAGCGCCCGGGCGGTCTCCACGACGCAGGCCGCGTCGGGGCCCTCCGTGAAGACGCGGACGACCGCCTCGGTCCCCGAGTAGCGGACGAGGACCCGCCCGTCCGCGCCGAGGCGGGCGCGGACGCGCTCGAGCTCCTCGCGCAGGGAGGGGAGCGAGTCGAGGGGAGGCTTCGAGGCGACGGGGACCGCGAGGAGGGACTGGGGGAAGGGGCGGAAGGCCTCGCGCCAGGCCGAGAGGCGCTCCCCCCTCCGCCGGAGGCACTCGAGGACGCGCAGCGCCGTGAAGGTCCCGTCCCCGGTGAAGGCCCCGGCCCCGTCGAAGACGACGTGGCCGCTCGGCTCGCCCCCGAGTCCGAAGCGCCCTCGGCGCATCGCCTCGACGACGGCCCGGTCCCCGACGTCGACGACCACGAGGCGACCGCCGAGCCCCTCGATCGCCCGCTTCAGGGCCGCGCTGCTCATGACGGTCGTGACGAGGGTGGATCCCGGCAGGGCGCCGCGCTCGAGGGCGTCGCGCGCGAGGCCGAGAAGGATCGCCTCGCCCGGGACGAGCTCGCAACGCTCGTCGACGAAGACGGCGCGGTCGCCGTCGCCGTCGAGGGCGAGCCCCGCCTCCGCGCCGCAGCGCCGGACCTCCTCCGCGACCGCGGCGGGGTGGAGCGCCCCGCACTCGACGTTGATGTTCGTGCCGTCGGGGACGTCGGCGAACGGGACGACCTCGGCCGCGAGCCGCGCGAAGGCCGCCGGCGCGATCCGCGAGGCTCCGCCGTTCGCGCAGTCGACGACGATCCTCGACCCGCGCAGGGAGAGGCCCGGCGCGGCGTTGCGGACGAGGTGCTCGACGACCTCGTGGGCGAGGACCGGCTCCCGCTGTCGACGCCCCTTCGCCCCCGCCGCCTTCGGGGAGGTCCCGGCCGCGAAGGCCCGCTCGATCCGCGCCTCGACCGCGTCGGGGAGCTTCTCCCCGGCCGCGCCGAAGAGCTTGATCCCGTTGTCCCCCGGGGGGTTGTGGGAGGCGGAGACCATCACCCCGAGGGCGTGCCCCTTCATCCGGACGAGGTGGGCGAGGCCCGGCGTCGTGACGAGTCCGACCTCGATCGCGTCCGATCCCGCCTCGAGGAACGCGGGGAGGAACGCGTCGAGGATCCCGGGGCCGGAGGCGCGACCATCGTGACCGGCGAGGACCACCCCCTTCTTGCCGGACAGGACGACGTGCGCCGTCGCCCGGGCGATCCGGGAGAGGGTCGCCGGGACGAGGGGCTCCTCGTTCGCCCGGCCCCGGATCCCGTCCGTCCCGAAGAGCTTCCTAGCGGCCATCCCTCGTCGTCGGCGCGGAGGCCGGCCCGGAGGTCGCTTCGGCGGCCGGCGCGGAGGTCGGTTCGGCGGCCGGCGCCGAGGCCGGCATCGTCGTGGTGGCCTCGAACAGCCGTTCCACGATCGCCGTCCGCCGGCCGGACGGATCGCGCACCTCGAGTCCGCGGGCCCCCTCCCGGGGCAGACGCAGCGTCTCCCGCAGGGGGAGCTCGAACCGGCTCTCGCCCCGCGCCAGGGCCTCCGCCGTGATCTCCCCGAGGTCGACGAAGATCTGCACGAGGGAGGCCGCGCGCTCGGAGTCGAGATGGGAGACGGGGGGCGCGCCGCGGAACGCCAGGACGAAGTCCCGCTCGGCGTCCTCGGGGCGGAGCCGGAAGGCGGCCCGCCGCTCCTCGGCGCCGGGGCCGAAGGCGACCGTCTCCACGCGGGCGCGGAAGCGCACCTCGGTCGGGCGGGGCTCGACGGGGAGCGTCACCGTGACCGAGCGGGGCTCCATCGAGAGGCCGTTCGCGACGAGGGAGGGGTGGAGGCCGAGCATCCGCACGACCCCCCCCTCCTCCCCGCCGAGGGGGAGGGGCTCGAGTCGCACCGCCTCCCCCTCCGCGAAGCGGGCGAGCTCGGTGGGCCTCCCGAGGAGCGTGACGGTGCGGGGGGAGAACCGGACCCGCTCGACGACGACCGCGTACCCCTCCGCCGGCTCTCCCGTCAGGAGGAGCGAGCGGGCGTCGAGGCGGACCGTCCGGCTCTCGAGCTTCTCCAGGCGCAGGATGACCGGGTCGGGCTCGATCCCGTCGATCAGCTCGCGGGCGTGGGGGGGGGACCACCGGAAGCCCTCGGCGCGCACCTGGAAGTTCATCGTCTCCTTGAACGACGTCTCCCCGGAGGCGCGGACGGGATCGAAGACCCCGACGAGGGGATAGGCGAGGGGGAAGTCCTTCGAGGTGCCGCGCAGGCGCACCCGCACGATCGCGGGGGCGTCGAGCCCGAACTCCTTCGGGACGGCGACGCGGATCTCGCCGGGCGCCGCCGCGGGGAGCGGGAGGTCGGGAGCGGGGCGCACGGGGAGCTCGAGCGTCTCGGTCTTCGTCGTGTTGCGGAAGGCGACGTACCAGACGCCGATCGCGAGGGCGAGGGCCCCGAGCTTCTGCCAGGGATCCTCGAGGAAGGCTCGCCTCCACATGGGCCGAGTCAGGAGACGGGCGCCGGGACGACCCGGGCCTCGACCCTCCGCCGCCTCCCGAGGATCGCCCGCCGGAGCTCCCCTTCGAGGTCGCGCGCTCCCTCGACGGGCTCGAGCTTCCCCCGGACGGCGAGCGAGATCGCGCCCGACTCCTCCGAGACGACGACGGCGACCGCGTCGGTCTCCTCCGTCAGGCCGAGCGCCGCCCGGTGGCGCGTGCCGAGGCTCTTGCTCAGCTCCGGGTTGTCCGAGAGGGGGAAGAGGCAGGCCGCGGCGGCCACCCGCTCCCGCCGGAGGACGACGGCGCCGTCGTGCAGCGGGCTCGTCCGCTGGAAGATCGACTCGAGGAGGAGGCGGTCGACGCGCGCGTCGAGGACGACCCCTCCCTCGACGTAGGTCTCGAGGGAGTCCTCCCGCTCGAAGGCGAGGAGGGCTCCGAGCCGGTTCTGCGAGAGCCAGGCGACGGCGCGCCCCACCTCGCCGACCGTCTCCGTGGGGCTCGATCCCGAGAATCGCTGGACGAGGGGGTGCTCCCCCAGCCGGGCGATCCCCCGCCGCAGCTCGGGCTGGAAGAGGATCGCCGCCACGATCACGAGGGTCGAGAGGGAGCCCCCGTAGACGAACTCGAGCCGCTGCAGGCCGAAGAGCTCGATCGCGAGCCGCAGGACGACGGCGAAGAAGACGAAGAGGATCAGGAGGCCGCGGACGAACCCGCTCCCGCGCGTCGCCCGCACGAACCGCAGGAGGACGTAGATCGCGAACCAGAGGACCGCGATCTCGATCCCGGCCGCGAGGATGTCCCTCAGCGTGCCCACGGCCTCCCTCCCGCCGCCGCGATCGCGGAGGCGACCGCCACGACGTCCCGCATCGCCGCCACGTCGTGGACCCGGACGACCTCGACCCCGGCGGCCGCGGCCGCGGCGACCGCCGCGGCGGTCCCGAACAGGCGGCCCTCCGGCGCCCTCCCCTCGAGGATCGGGGCGAGGAAGGACTTGCGGGAGGGGCCGAGGAGGATCGGGCGGGCAAGCGCCCGCAGCTCCCCGAGGCGGCCCAGGATCGCGAGGTTGTCCTCCGCGCGCTTGCCGAACCCGATCCCCGGGTCGACGAGGGTGGAGGCCGGATCGAGCCCCCGCGAGGCGAGGTCGGCGAGGCGCGAGCGCAGCTCCTCCACGATCTCCGCGAGGGGATCGCCGTAGCGGGGGTCGCGCTGCATCGTCCTCGGATCGCCCCGCATGTGGTTCACGACGAGCGGGGCGCCGCGGCGCGCGAGGAGGGGGACGAGCCCGGGATCGTCGCGGCCCCCGGACACGTCGTTCACGAGCCACGCCCCCGCGTCGAGCGCCGCCCGCGCGACCTCGCTCTTCCTCGTGTCGACGGAGATCGGGACGGCGAGGCTCCGCGCGAGCCGCTCGATGACGGGGACGACGCGCCGACGCTCCTCCGTCTCGGCGACCGGATCCGCCCCGGGGCGGGTCGACTCCCCGCCGACGTCGAGGGCGTCCGCCCCCTCCGCGACGAGTCTCTCCCCCAGGGCGACGGCCTCGTCCACCCCGAAGGACCTTCCCCCGTCGAAGAAGGAGTCGGGGGTGACGTTCACCACGCCGAGGAGCCGCGTGCGGCCCCCCAGCTCGATCGGTCCCCGGGGGGTGGAGAGGCTCCAGGTCGGCGCGGGCGGAGGGGGCGCGCTCTCCCGCGCGAGCCCTCCCGGCGTGGCCCCCATCAGGCCGGAGCGAGCCCGGGCTCCTCCCCCGGGAGGACGCCGCGGGAGGGGACCGGGGAGGGGGCGGAGGCCTTCGGCGCCGGGGCGGGGCTCTCCACGCGCGGAGCCTCGGGTCGCAGGCGGTCGGGGACCGTCCCCTCGATGAGGGCGGTCACCTCCACCCCCGTCAGCGTCTCGTACTGCAGGAGGGCCTCGGCCATCCTGTCCAGCTCGGCGCGGTGCCCCTTGATGAGCGCCTCCGCCTGCTCGTAGCAGGCGTCGAGGATCGCGCGCACCTCCCGGTCGATCTGCTCGGCCTGGGCCTCGGAGTGGTTGCGCCCGAACGAGAACTCCTGCCCGAGGAAGTCGCTCCCGGTCTTCTCCCCGTAGTGGACCGGACCGATCGAATCGCTCATCCCCCACTCGCACACCATCAGGCGGGCGAGCTCGGTCGCCCGCCGGATGTCGTCGTGGGCGCCCGAGGAGATGTCCTCGCAGGCGAGCGACTCGGCGATCCGCCCGCCGTAGGCGACGGAGATCTCCGCGCGCATCCGCTTGCGCGTCGTCGTGCGCCGGTCCTTCTCCGGGAGCTTCATCGTGAGGCCGAGGGCCATGCCCCGCGGGATGATCGTCACCTTGTGGGGCCGCTCGGCGTCGGGGAGGAGGGCGGCGACGAGGGCGTGGCCCGCCTCGTGGGTCGCGACGACGAGGCGGTCCTCCCGCTCCATCACGCGCGACTTCTTCGCGCGCCCGAACCGCACGCGCTCGCGGGCCTCCTCGAGCTCCTCCATCCCGACCTGCTCCTTGCGCCGCATGGCGGCGAGGATCGCCGCCTCGTTGATGACGGCGGCGAGGTCGGCGCCCGAGAAGGCGGGGGTCGAGCGGGCGACGATCGAGAGCTCGACGTCCCCCCCCATCTTCACCTTGCGGGCGTGGACCTTGAGGATCGCCTCCCGCCCCTTCACGTCGGGGAGGTCGATCACGATCTCGCGGTCGTAGCGGCCGGGGCGCAGCAGCGCCGGGTCGAGGACGTCGGGACGGTTCGTCGCGGCGATGACGATGACCCCCTCGTCGGTCCCGAAGCCGTCCATCTCGACCAGGATCGCGTTGAGGGTCTGCTCCCGCTCGTCGTGGCCGCCGCCGAGGCCGGTGCCGCGCTTTCGGCCGACCGCGTCGATCTCGTCGAGGAAGACGATGCAGGGGGAGTTCTCCTTCGCCTGCTTGAAGAGGTCGCGCACGCGCGAGGCTCCGACCCCGACGAACATCTCGACGAAGTCGGACCCGGAGATGGAGAAGAAGGGGACCTCGGCCTCCCCGGCGATCGCCTTCGCGAGGAGGGTCTTGCCCGCCCCCGGCGGCCCGACGAGGAGGACGCCCCGGGGGATGCGCCCGCCGAGGCGCTGGAACCGGGCCGGGTTCTTCAGGAACTCGATGATCTCCTGGACCTCCTCCTTCGCCTCGTCGATCCCGGCGACGTCCTCGAAGGTGACGTTCGTGCGGTTCTCCTTCGTGTAGAGGGTCGCGCGGCTGCGGCCGAAGGAGAGGACCCCTCCGCCGCCGCCGGGGGAGCGGAGCTGGCGGACGACGAAGAAGTAGAGGAGGAGGATGATGACGATCCAGGGGGCGAACTGGACGAGGACGAGGAGGAGGACGGGGTTCCCCTCGTTGTAGACGACCCCCTGCGGGCCGTTGAACACGAGGTCCGGCTCGACCGGGACCTCCTTCGCCTTGAGCGCCTTGAGGATCCCGCCGAGGTCGAGCGCCTCCCCCGAGGTGTCGGACACGACCTCGGCGTAGAGCCGGCCGCCGTCGACGACGTCGGCGAAGAAGCTCTCCTCGGCCCGCGCCTTCTCCCCTTCCCGGGCCTCGAAGCGCTTGATCGGGTAGGCGCGCAGGACGGTGAGGTCGCCGCTCCCGAACCTCGCCAGGAAGTCCCCCTGCGTGTAGCGCTTCTCGACCGTCTTGGCGGCCCGCCGCAGCTCGACCTCGATCGCCTTCGTGTCCGCGAAGGAGGTGCGCACACGCCGGGTCTGCCCCCCCTCGCTGACCCGCTCCTCCGCGATGACGAAGCGGTCCCCCTGCAGCCGGGGCTTCTCGAGCTTCCCCGTGTAGAGGAGGTAGCGGAACTCGTCCTGGGAGATCGCCTCCTCCGCCGCCCAGGGGTTCTTCCCGAAGGCGACGAAGAGGACGAGGAGGAGGGTCGTCAGGAGGATGAACGACCCGTAGGACCGCGGCAGGCGGGAGCCCGGTTTCGTGTTCGTCTTCTGCACCGATCTCTCGTCTCGGGCGGGCGCGTCCTATAACGCGCCGCCGTTTCCCTTCAACGCACCGGCCCGGAGGCCGGGGCGTCGTCGTGGGACCCGGCAGGTTCCCCGACCCGGCCTCTTTCGGCAAGACCGAGCACGATCCTTTCCGCGATCGTCCCGATCGACTCCTGGAAGGCCCCCGAGCGCGTCTCCCCCCGGACCGCGGCGATCTCCGCCCGGTCCGTCACCGTCATCCGGGCGAGGACCCGCCCGGAGCGGGCCCCGACGAGCTCCGCCTCGACCGTCAGGAGGGCGGCGGACTCGAGGAGGTCGTCGGGCCCGCGCTCGACCAGGACGGGGGTCGTCGCCCGCCGGATCCGGCCTCGGAGGATCGCCTCGGCCTCCGAGACGGGACAGACCCGGAGGTCGGTCCGGTCGAGGAAGGCGCGCGCCACGGCCGCCGTCAGGTCGTACTCCAGGCCGCGCCGGAAGGTCTCGTTCCCGAAGACCGGGACCGCCACGCTGCGGATGTCCCCGGGCATCTTCACCCCGGCGGAGTATCCGCAGGAGGCGAGGAGGACGGGGAGCAGGGCCCATTCCCGGGACCGCGCGTTCATGGGGAGCCCCCGCCGGTCCCCGGTGCGCCGGGCCTGCTCGCGGGCGCGGGGAGGGTCTCCGCCGGACCGAGCGCGCGCAAGGCCGCGGCGGCCTTCCCCGCGGCGGCCGTCCCGGGGAACCCCGAGACCGTCTCCCCCCAGTGGTGGCGGGCGCCGAAGGAGTTCCCGATCCGGCGGTAGAACTCCCCCGTCCGCCACTCCCGCTCCGCGAGCATCTCGAGGACCTGGGCGAGGGCGGCCTGCGCCTCCGCGCGCTTCCCCCCCTCGGGGCGGCTCTTCAGGTATCCCTCGAGCTTCTCGCGGGCCCGGCGCATCGCCCCGAGGTCGTGGGAGGGGGCGCCCGCCTCCTCTAGGTTGCAGATCCCGACCCGGAAGTCGGCGAGGTCGGCCCACTCGCTGCCGGAGTACCCCTTCAAGAGGCGCTCGTAGGCGGTCCGGGCCTCGATCCACTCCTCCTCGTCGAAGTGGTAGCCGCCGATCCGGCGCAGCGCGTCGTCGGCGTAGTCGCCGCGGGGGAAGTGCTCGACGAGGGTCTCGAACACGGGGACGGCGCTCCCGCGCCGCGGGAACCAGCCGAGGAGCCAGATCCCCTCCGTGTCCCGGTCGTAGGCGAGCCCGATCTCGTGGAGGATCCGCTCGAGGTCCGGCCTCCGCGTCGAGGTCGGATAGGCCTCCGCGAAGGCCTTCGCGGCGGTGTAGGCGTCCCACCGCCGCCCGAGGGCGTGGAGGGCCTGCACGCGCCGGAACTCGAGCGTCTCCTTGTCCGGCCCCCCCCCGCGCTTGTCCCGCAGGTACTCGAGCTTGCGCAGGGCCTCCCGCGCCAGGCCCGGCTCCGGGTTCCCCGCCGCCGCCCCCTCCTCGACCTTCGCGAGGTCGACCCCCGCCTCCGCGAGGAGCTGCTCGGGGGTACGGTCGGCATAGCGGCCCCCTCCGAAGAACGGAATCGAGGAGCAGGCCGCGAGGAGGGCAGTACCCCCGGCCGCGACCCAGGCGGGCCGCCGCGTCACGCCCGGTCCTTCCCGAGGCCGAGCCAGGGCCGCGCCCGCGGAACGCGCTCGAAGTGGTAACCGAGATAGAGGTCCATCGTTTCCCGCAACCCTCGTCCGAGTCTGGCGCCGAGCCGCACCCGGAGCGCCTCCGCCGGGCGCAGCCGCCCGAGCCGGTCGGCGGTCCGCAGCGTTCCGACCGGCACTCGCCCGACCACCCGGACGGTGGCGCTGCACCGCTCGCAGACCGCGCCCCCCTCACCGGGGGCGAGGGCCGCGGCCCCGGCCCGGGGGAGAGGCTCGCCGCATCCGCGGCACGCGTCGAAGGAGGGGCCGACGCCGATGATAGAGAGAAACCGCAGCTCGAACACGAGGGTGATCGGTGCGGGGTCCCCCTTCCCGGTGGCGAGCGCCTCGAGGGTCTCCCCGAGGAGGTCGAAAAGGGCGGGCGCCGGCTCCCCTTCGCGCGCCGCCTCGGCGACCAGCTCCGCCATGTAGAGCGCGGCCGCGAACCTCGCGAGGTCCCGGTGGAGGCGGCGGTGCCCGTCGCGGACCTCGGCCTCCGTCAGGATCTGGATCTCGCGCTCCGGGCGGTGGGAGTAGACGACCGCGATCCGGTTCAGGTGGTCGAGCGCGCCGAGGAAGGGGGACTTTTCGCGGTGCGCCCCCTTCGCCAGCACGGAGATCCGCCCGCGCTCCCTCGTCAGGATGTGGGCGATCCGGCTCGTCTCGCCGTACTCGAACCGGCGCAGCACGATCGCGTCGTCTCGGAGGAGGACCAACGGGAGAACGATAGGCGACCGCGGCCGGCGTCTCCCGTCCAACCGTCCCGCCGGCGCCGGGCCTCAGGGGGCGTATCCGTTCGCGCCCCCGGGGCCCTCCCCCGTGTCGTCGAACCAGCGGTCGAGCAGCTCGAACCAGTTCTCGACCTGCCCGTTGCCGGGTTTCGCGCCGTCGGAGCACCAGGCGAGGCGGCCGTACACGTCCGGAACCTCGAGGGGCGAGTACCAGCGGCAGCGGGCCCACACGCGCTCCGTCCGCCCGTCCCGGCCGCGCACCTCGAAGGCCCCGTCGGGGAAGACGATGAAGATCCCGCTCTTCCCCGCCTCGAACGCCGGGAGCGCTTTCCCGCCCCAGGAGGCGAGCACGAGCTCGTCGACCGCCGCGAGGACGGCCTCGCTCGCGGAGCGGGTGCGGGCATCCAGCCGCTCGCAGGCGGCGGAGCGCCGGCAGAGGTCGTGGAGGTCGACGAACGGCGCCCGGTCGAGCCGGTTCCGTCCGTAGTTGAGGACGAACCCCTGGGGTCCCGGACCGCGCAGCTCCTCGAACACGGTCCTGGCATCGCTTCGCGCCAGCTCGACGGCGAGCGCGTCGACCGCGCGCTTGACGGCCTCGACCTTCGTCAGGTCGTAGCAACCGACGGCCTCGCGCTCCTCTCCCGCCTCCAGCCTTGCCGCGCCCCCCTCCTCGACGATCAGGCGGCCGAAGTCCGCACCGGAGAGTTTGGCCGGATCGATGGGGCCCGGGCCGTTCTCCGCCTGGGAGCCAGACGCCCGCAACCGGGCGAAGACCCGGCTCCAGGCGAGCGGGGGCCCGGCGTTCGGGATCGCCACGAGGGCCTTCGTCGAGAACCCGCCGTTCCCCGGCCGCCACTGGTAGGCGATCTCCACGCCGGCCATGTTGCACATCTCGAGGGCCATCAGGTCGACGGCCTCCTTCTCCGTCGCGACGCTCGTGAGCTCGGCGAAGCCCATCTCGCGGCGGCTCTTCTCGTCGGGGCACATCGCGCGGCCGTCGGCGTGCCCGTAGAGCATCAGCGCGGTGTGGCGGGCCGGGAACCGGGACTTCCCGAAGGCGACGAACTTGCGGACGTTCGAGGGGTCGGCGGAGTTGGGTTCATAGGTCGAATCGAGAGTGATCTCGGGGAACGCCTCTCCTCCGGCGAGGCGCGTGCACCCCGCGGCGCGCACGTGGTAGAGGCGCGCGTCCGTGAAGTCCTCGCCGAGCGAGCGCGCGTTCGTCGAGTACCCCTCGCTCCGGTCGATGAAGAGGACGACGTCGATCCCGGCGTCGTCGGCGAGCGCGCCGCGCACGCCGTCCAGGAACGAGAAGAAGTTCCCGTCCTCCTCGGCGTTGTTGTCGACCGCCGCGTAGATCAGGAAGGTCCAGGGGCGCTCCGGGTCTCCGGTCGGGGGGGGTCCGGACGCGGCGCCGGCGATCCACGCGGCCAGGGCGAGAAGGGTGGGTTTCATGGAGCGTTCCTCCGCGGCTCTCGTCGGGGCGTCTCTCGGGCGCGACGCGAGGCGTACGGTCGAACCGGGAGCCCGTTGGCCGGCGCCGGCGGGGGGGCCGAGGCGTGACGACGGGAGGTCCGGACGGTCGAGGGAGCGAGTCTAACGAGGGGATCGTCCCCGGCGCCTACCGCGGTTCCCGCTTGGATTCCACCTCCGGCACGACCGCGGGGAACTGCACCGAGAAGCCCGGACCCTCCGGACCGAGCTTCGCCTCGACCCGGGCCCCGAGCTCCTTCCAGATCTCCTCCGCGATCCAGGCGCCGAGTCGGGAATCCTGCGACCCATGTGGGTCGCTCTTGACCGGGGCGTCCCCCCGTCGCATCCGGACCAGGAGGCCGCCTTCCGTCCGCTCCGCCTCGAAGGTGACCGGCGTGGCGGAGCTCGCCGGCTCATCCCCCGACATCGCCCGGAGGGCGATGACGAGCGAGAGACGCAGGAGGTCCCGGCTCCCCGGGATCATCGGAAGGTCGGACCCGACGCGGATCTCGACGCCCGCCTTCCGCTCCCGGCGGACCTCCTCGGCCGCCTCGAGGAGGACCGGCCGGGGCGCGAAGGGTCCCCAGTCGCCGGCGGCCTCGAGGGCGGAGACGGCCGCGAGGTGCTCCACGATCCTCGCGCCCCGGGAGGAGGAGTCGAGGAGGTCGTCGACGAGGGAGGTGCGGGTCTTCTCGTCCTCCGTTTCGGAAAGAGTCCGCGCGCACCCGAGGACCGAGCCGAGGGGATCGGACAGCTCCGCGCAGATGCGCGAGGCGATCCTCCCGAGGAGGGCGTCGACATGCGCGACGCGGGAGGAGGTCCGGGAGGTGGCGAGCTCCCGCTCGACGCGTTCGAGGCGACGGAGCGCCTCCTCGCGGCGGCGCTCGCTGGAACCGGCGGCGAGGTAGGGGGCGGCGAGCCTGGCGTAGCGCTCGACGTCGTCGAGGAGGGAGTCCGGGCTCGTACCCGGGCCGAGGGTCAAGACGAGGCGGTGGGCGGGACCGGTCCCCCAGCGGGGGATCGCCACCGAGAGGAGGGGAGGACCGGGGGAGCCGGACTCGGGGTCCGCTTCGGGGGGGTCCGCGGACTCCTCGATCGGCTCGGCGCCCGCCGCCGCGACGGCCTCCTGCCCTCCCGCCTCGCCGACCTCGAAGAGGATGGAGCCGGTGACGCCGGGGATCTCGAGCGCCGCCCGGGCGACGGCGGCTTCGAGCGACTCGGGCTGCGAGCTCTCGATTCGCACGAGGGCGGCCTCCACCGGATCGAGGGAGGGAGGTTCCCCGCCCGGACCCTGGGATTCCGCAGGCGGAACGCCGGGGTCGGGGCTCCGCCCGCGGAGCCATCCGGCCCCCACGTCGGAAGGCGGATCGTTCCCTCGGGATTCAGGAGGAGGGGTCGAATCGGACAAGGGCTTTACAGCGGATGGACCCCTTTCGGAACGCCCGGCGCCTCCCCTTGACGGGCGCCGACCGGTTCGGCATCGCACGGGGTCTCGTTCGAGGGCGCACGGGTCGGGCGGACCGGGAGCGATCCCCCGGGACGAGGGGTCGGAACGCCTTGTGTAGGGCCTCCTTCCCCGGTCCGTCCCTTGGTCCTCCCTCCCCAGCTCGCCACGGTCCTCGACGACCCGGAAGAGGTCTCCCTCCGGCGCGACGAGATCAGCACCCGCCTGATGGGGGTCTACCGTCGGACCCGGGATCCCGAGGCCTACGCCTGGCTCTTCCGCCTGAACTCCGTCCCCCTCGGTCGCTCCCTGCAGCGGACCCTGCCTCGCCTCGCCCCGGGGCTCGACCCCGACGACGTCGTCCAGGACGCCTTCCTCTCGGTCCTCCGCTACCCCCGGAGATTCGAGGTCCGCGGCGACCGGGCGTTCCGCACGTGGATGCGCGCGATCGTGTGGAACGCCATCCGCCGGAGGCTCCGTCGCGAACGGAGGCGCGCGCTCCTGGACGGGGACGCGCTCGACTCGGTCCTCGACCCGCGCCCGCAGCCCTCCCGGCTGGCGATGGACGAGGAGGAGGGGGAGTCGGTCCGGCAGGCCTACGCGCTCCTCCTCCAGGTCTACCTCGAGGCCTACCGGGGCCTGCGCCCGCGCGACCGGGCACGGCTCCGCCTCGTCGAAATCCTCCGGCTCGACTACCGCGAGGCCGCGGAGCGGCTGGGGGAGAGACGGGCGAACTTCAAGATGGCGGTCTTCCGCGCCCGTCGGCGGATCTTCCGCGCGATGGCGGCTAGGCTCGGGTCTCCCGGGGCGGAATTCGCGGAAGACTGATCCGGGCCGCCGCCCGCGGGCTACGATGGCGGCGGTGGACGCCGCCACGACCCTCGGCGCGCTCGCTCTGTGCATCGTCTCGCCCGGTGGGCAACGGCCGGTCGAGGCGTCGGCGAGCCGTGCGTCGATCGAGGAGGCGATCCGAGCCCTCGGCGACGCGAACGGGGCGAGGCGCGCGGAGGCGACCGACCGGCTCCTCGAGGCCGGGGAATCGGCGAGGGCGGCGCTCGAGGCAGCGCGCGAGTCTCCCGACCCGGAGATCCGGGAGAGGGTCGAATGGCTCTTCCTCGCCCTGCGGTGGCGAGGGGCGGTGACTCCCGAGCAGGTAGCGCGGATCCCCGGCCTCGTGCGGCGGCTCGCGGACGCTCGGGGCGAGGATCTCCTCCGGCTCCTCGAGGAGCTGCACGAAGTCGGGACGAGGGAGGCGTTGCCTGCGCTGCATCTCCTTCTCGCCGACGAGACGCGCGTCGCCGGCCTCGAAGCGGCGATCGAACGGTCCGACCCGTTCGACCAGCCGATGTTCCGGTCGGCCCTGAGGGGGTACGCCCTCCCGGAGCTCGAGCCGGATCTCCTGGCGCTGGCCCATGGCCCGCACGCTCTCCTCCGTCGGGGCGCGGTCGAGGCGCTCGGGGACCTCGGGACGCCGCGGTCCCTCGAGGCGCTCCGAGAGCTCAAGGGTCATCCCGACCCCGAGACCGCGGCCGCGGCGCTCCGGGGTCTCGAACGGAGCGACGCGCGGGTCGGGATCGAGGAACTCCTGCGTCTGGCCCGCGACCCTTCGGGGGCGCCGGAGCGGCGCGAGGAGGCGGTACGAATCCTGGGCGAGAGAGGCGAACGCCGCGCCGTGCCGGACCTCGTCGACCTCCTCGCGGAGCCCTCCCTCTGCACGGACGCCGCGGGAGCCCTCGGGGCCTTCCGCGCGCCCGAGGCGGCGCCGGCGTTGCGCGCGCTCCTCGAGCCTCCCTTCTACATGGGGGACTCCGTCGCCTGGGCCCTCGCCCGCTGCGCCCCGGGCGCCGCTCGCGAGACGCTCCTGCGCATCCTCGGGGAGCCGAAGGCCTCGGAGGTGACGAAGGGAGCAGTCCTCGCCGGGCTGCGCGGGTCGAAGGACCCGTCGGTGGCGCGGCTCGCCCTCGCGCTCGTCTCCTCTCCGTCCTCGAACTTCCTCGTCGTCGAGGCCATTCCCTTCCTCGAGCTCCTCCCGGCTGGAGAGGCTGCGCCCGTGCTCTCGGCCCGGCTCGAGTCAGACGCGGTCGTGGGAGCCCCGCGCGTGGCGGCGCAGACGCTCGCTCGCCTCGGAGGTCCCGGCCGCGAGGCGCTCCGACGCCTCGCCGACCGGGAAGGGATCGCCCCGGGCGTCCGCGCAGCCGCCCTGGCCGCGCTCGCGCGCGTGGCGGAACCCTCCGACGGGGAGCGCGCGCTGCGGTATGTCGAGGATCGAGAACCCGCGGTGCGCGGCGCCGGGCTCCGGCTCCTCGGGGCGGCAAGGGGGAAGGAGGCTCACGAGACGGTGCTCCGGGGGATCGCCTCGCTGCGTCAGGGGAAGGCCCCGTTCCGGCCCGGCCTCGCCGACGGGCTCCGGGCGCTCGCGGCCTGCGGCGTCGCGGGAGACGGGGAGCGGATCCTCGAGGTCGCTCGGGAGGAGCCGGCGCTCGACGTAAAGGTGGGGGCCCTCGAGGCGATGTTCGAGCTCGGGGACTCCGGCCAGGTCCGCGCGCTCCTCGCCGGCCGCGGAAGCCCGCTGAAGGAGCTCTCCCTCGTTGCCGCGCGCGAGATCGCGCGCCGTGGCTGGAAGGAGTGCCCCGACCTGATCGAACCCCTCCTCGGGGAGGGAGGGGCGATCGCCGACTTTTCCGACGGGATGGAGCCCTCCCTGCTCGACCGGAGGCCTCTCCGGGAGAAGGCGATCGAGTCCCTCGCCGCCCTCTTCCGGGTGGACCCGGGGGGCTCGGACCCCGCCGGGCGGGCTCGCGCCTGGAAGGCGTTCCTCGCTGCGCAGCCCCGGAGGCGCTAAGGAGCGCCTCCGCCCGGGGGCCCGCTATCGATGCCCTCTCTCGTCGACCTCGTCCTCCACGGCGCCTCCGAGCTCCTGACCCTCGGCAGGGGAGCCGTCCCCCGGCGGAAGGAGGCGCTCCGCGACCTCGGGTCGATCCGCGGAGGGGCGCTCGCCGCGGAGGGGGGGAAGGTCGTGGACGTGGGGACGACCGAGGAGATCCGAGATCGCTTCCGCGGGAGGCAGGAGATCGACGCGTGTGGGAAGACGGTGCTCCCCGCGTTCGTCGACGCCCACGCGCATCCCTGTTTCGCGGGGGACCGGGCGGCGGAGTTCGAGATGCGGTGCGCGGGGGCGAGCTACGAGGAGGTCGCTTCCCGCGGAGGGGGGATCCTGAGCACGGTGGCGGCGACGCGGGGGGCGAGCCGGGAGGAGCTCGTCCGGCTGACGCGGAGGAGGCTCGACCGCTTCCTCTCCCTCGGGACGACCCTCCTCGAGGCGAAGAGCGGCTACGGGCTCTCGCTCCAGGACGAGGCGCGGTCCCTCGAGGCGATCGCCGAGGCGGCGGCGAACCATCCGGTCGAGGTGTCGCCGACCTTCCTCGGCGCGCACGCCGTGCCGCCCGAGTTCCGGTCCGACCGGAAGGGGTACATGCGACTCCTCGTCGAGGGGATGCTCCCCGAGGTCGCCCGCCGCCGGCTCGCGGAGTCGTGCGACGTCTTCCTCGAGAAGGGGGCGTTCGACCGCGAGGAGGCGCGCGCGATCCTCGAGCGGGCGAGGGGGCTCGGGCTTCGTCTGAGGGTCCATGCCGATCAGCTCTCCTCCGGCGGCGGGGCGGAGCTCGCCTGCGAGCTCGGGGCGGACTCCGCCGACCACCTCGAGTTCGTCTCGGACCGCGGGATCGAGGCCCTCGGCGGCTCCGACACGGTGGCCGTCCTTCTCCCCGGCGTCCCCGTCTTCCTCCGGAAGGACCGCGACGCCCCGGCCCGGCGGCTGATCGAGGCGGGTGCGGCGGTCGCCCTCGCGACCGACTTCAACCCGGGCTCCTGCTACTGCCCCTCGATGGCGGAGGTCCTCGCCTTCGCGCGCCTGCGGCTGGGGATGACCGCCGCCGAGGCGATCTCCGCCGCGACGGTGAACGCGGCCTTCGCGCTCCGTCGACCCGACCGCGGCCGGCTCGCCCCGGGCTGCCGGGCCGACCTGGTCGTCTGCGACGTCCCCGGCCCCCTCGCCCTCGGGTCCGGTCTCGGCGCCAGCCCCGTCGAGACGGTCGCCGCCGGCGGGAAGGTCGTCGCCCGCGCGTAGCGGGAGCGTGGAGCGGACCGTTATCCTCGCTCCGGCCCGCCGACCCATGACCCGCATCGTCGAGTGCGTCCCGAACTTCTCCGAAGGGCGACGCCCGGAGGTCCTCCGCGGGATCGTCGGGTCGATGGGGGTCGACGGGGTGGCCGTCCTCGACGAGGAGATGGACGGGAGCCACAACCGGGCGGTCGTCTCCCTCGCGGGCGAGCCGGCGGCGGTCGCGCGCGCGGCGTTCGAGGGGGTGGCCGCCGCCTCCCGGGCGATCGATCTCCGGGGGCACAAGGGGGAGCACCCGCGGATGGGGGCGTGCGACGTCCTCCCCTTCGTCCCCGTGCGGGGGGTCGAGATGGCCGACTGCGTCGCCCTGGCGAAGGAGGTCGGCGCGCGGATCGGCGAGGAGCTCGGGATCCCGGTCTTCCTCTACGGCGAGGCGGCGACGCGCCCGGAGCGGGCGGAGCTCCCCTTCGTCCGGAACAAGCAGTTCGAGGGGCTCCTCACCCTCGTCGGGACGGACCCCGCCTTCGCCCCCGACTTCGGCCCCCCCCGGATGCACCCCTCGGCGGGGGGGGTGTCCGTCGGCGCGCGCTTCTTCCTGATCGCCTACAACGTCAACCTCCGGACCCCCGACGTCGCCGTCGCGAAGGAGATCGCGAAGCGGGTGCGAGAGAAGGACGGCGGGCTCCCGCGCGTGAAGGCGCTCGGCTTCTTCCTCGCCGAGCGGGCTCTCTCCCAGGTCTCGATGAACCTGACCGACTACCGCGTGACCTCGATCCTGCGCGCCTACGAGGCGGTCGAGCGCCACGCGCGCGAGCGCGGCGTCGAGGTCGTGGAGAGCGAGATCGTGGGGCTCGTCCCCCGGGCCGCCCTCTTCGACGGGATCGAGGCGCGGATCCGCCTCGCCGGCTTCGACCGCGGCCGGCAGGTGGTCGAGGACCGGCTCGGCATCCCCCCGTGACCTCCGCGGCCCTCCTCCTCCTCCTCGGCGCGGTTTCCCAGACCTGCAAGAAGTGCGGGGACCACGGCGCCATCGACTGCCGGCGCCACAACAAGGCCGAGCTCTCCCTCGAGACGGGCGCCCTCTACTGCACGCGGATGGCGGGCTGCGCCGAGTGCAACGGGGCGCGCCGGATCGCCTGCGACAACTGCAGCGCGCAGGCCGCGGCGGAGGCGTCGGTCGACGCGGAGAGCGCGCGCGTCGAGGCGTGGCGGCGGACGCGGGGGGAGATCGACGCCTTCATGGGGCGGCCGCTCCTCCACGTCGAGTCGGAGCACTTCCGCCTCGTCTGGGAGCTCCCCGAGATCCAGGTCGGCCGCCGCCGCCTCGACCAGCACGAGGCGGCCCACCTCTACCTCAACCGGCTCGAGGACCTCCACGCGCTCTTCCGCAAGACCTTCGCGGCCGAGCCGCAGGACATCCCCGCGAAGTGCGACCTCTACATCTGGAAGGACCGCGGCGACCACGAGCGCGCCTCGCTCAAGTACGCCGACCAGTCCGGGTCCGGGGGGGTGAAGCTCCTCGGGGCCCGGCCCGTCTACACCTTCTTCCGGGATCGCAACCGCCTCCCCGACGACGAGACGGTCCACCGCCACGTCGTCCACAACGTCGCCCACCTCCTCCTCTCGAACGCCTGGCTCTCCAACTGGATCGGCAAGATCAAGGGGGGCTGGGCGGACGAGGGGGTCGGGCACTACTTCGAGGACCTCCTCTTCGGCCAGTGCACGAACTACTGCTACGAGGAGATCGACACGAGCGTGTCCTTCAAGGGGGGGAAGTGGCGCCCCCCCGTCCGGGAGATGGTCGTGAAGGAGCGCTTGACCCCCTTCGCCGAGCTCGCGCGGAAGAACAGCACGAACCTCA
The DNA here is from genome assembly GCA_022616055.1 of Planctomycetota bacterium. Lineage (GTDB taxonomy): Bacteria > Planctomycetota > UBA1135 > UBA1135 > JAKEFM01 > JAKEFM01. The sequence goes on along the minus strand of JAKEFM010000034.1, from coordinate 16,673 downwards.
CGACCCAGGAGCACGCGCAGTCGTGGAGCCTCTGCGAGTACCTGATCGGGCTCGACGGGGCGAAGTTCGGCGCGCTCGTCCGGATCCTGCAGGACAAGCGCCCCTCCTCCGACGCCCTGCGCGAGGTCTACGGCATGACCGTCGTGCAGTTCGAGGAGGCATGGCGCAAGCACGTGCTCGCGACCTATCCGCCGCGCTAGCCCTCGCGCTCCTCGCCGGGAGCGCCCCCGCGGGGGGCTCCGCGGGACGCGTCGACGCCGCGGTCCGGTTCTCGATCCTCGGTCCCCTCTTCGAAGGGGCGGGGGCCGATCGCAAGGGAGCGGCGAGCCCCGCCCTCGACCGGGCCGTCGAGGCCGCCCTCCGGGGAGACTGGGGCGGGGCGATCGCCGCGACGGGAGAGGCGCGCGATCTCCTCCTCGGCCGTCCCCCCTCCGCGGCGCGGCGACTCGCGTGGGGACTCCGGGTCGGGGTCCTCGCGCCGGCCGAGGCGCTCGAGGGCGCGCCGGGGCTGCGCGTTCAACTGCGATTCCTCCCTCCCCCGGATCCCCCGCTGCCGCACTTCGTCGAGGTCCGGCTCCGCCTCGAGCCCTTCGACGCCCCGCCCGTCCCGCTCAAGCGGTTCACCTCGCGCGGGAGCGACCTCTCCGGCCCCGGCGACTTCGTGGACGTCGAGACCGACCGCGGGGTCGAGCGGGCGAGCCTCGTGGCGACGGTCCATCTCGGGACGGAGGAGGGGGACGCCCCGGCGTTCCCGGTCGCCTGGACTCCGGAGGCGTCGGCCCGGATCCGGCTACTTCGCGAGCGAAGCGATCCAGCGGTGATCGACGCGTCGAGAAAGGACCTCGCCGCCACCCTCGCCTCGGAGATCGCCTCCTTGGCGACGGCGTCCACGGGGGAGCTTCCCGTCGAGGATTTCGATCCTCTCGCCTCCCTCGAGCGGGCCGAGTCCCTCGCCGCCTCCCTGGGGAAGGAGTCCGACCCCCTCCCCGGCGAGCGCGGCGAGATCCGGCGGGCGGTTTCTTCTCCGGTCGGTGCGACCCAGCCTCCGATCCGCTTCCGCCTCTGGGTCCCGACCGCCGGCCCCCCTCCCGCGGGCTTTCCGCTCCTCCTCCTCGCCCCGAGCGCCTTCGAGACGGAGGCCTCCCCGTTCCGGTCCTGGGCCGGGGGAAGCCTCCGCGACCTCGCCGAGGCCCGCGGGGTCCTCGTCGCCTCGATCTCGCCGGGGGGACACGAGGGAGACCCGGTCGAGGCGGTCCTCTCCTCGATCCGCCGGACGCATCCGGTCGACCCGGGCCGGATCCACCTCCTCGGCCGCGGCTCGGGGGCCGGGCTCGTGCAGCGCTTCGCCTCGGCGCATGTCCGGGAGATCGCCTCCGTCGCGATCCTCGACGGGGGATTCGCCGACGAGAGGTGGCTCCGACCGCTCGTCCCCCTCCCCCTCGTGGCGGGCGGGTCGGGGCGGGGACCGACGGCGCCGGCCTCGCGCGCGATCGCGCAGGCAGCCTCGGCCCTCGGCGTCTCCTCCTGGAAGTCCAAGGTCCTCGATGGTGCGGGCTGGTTCGAGTCCTCGACGCCGATCCTGCGGGAGGCGATCGAGCGCGCCGCCACCGTCCGGCGCGTCGAGCCGCGTTGAGGGCCTGCGCCCTGTGCGGCGGCGGGGAGTTCGCTTCCCTCTTCGAGAAGAACGGCTACCGCTACGCGCGATGCCGGAGATGCCGGACCGTGCGGGCCGATCTCCCCGAGGCGCCCGCCGCCTTCTACGACGCGCTCTACGAAAGAGGCGCGCTCGACCGCGAGATCGCGAAGGCCTACGCGCCGCGCAAGCAGGCGAGGTACCGGCGGCTCCTCGAGTCCTTCCGGCTCCGGCCGGGCCGCCTCCTCGACGTCGGCTGCTCGGTGGGGGGGTTCCTCGACGCCGCTCGCCGATCCGGCTGGTCGGTCGCCGGACTCGAGACCTCCTCGATCCCCGCGCGCGAGGCGCGCCGCCGCGGCCTCCCCGTCGCGGTCGGTTGGGCGGACCACCTCCCTTTCCGCGACGGCGCGTTCGACCTCGTCCGGATGAACGCCGTCCTCGAGCACCTCCTCGACCCGGCCGCAGCCCTGCGCGAGGCGGCGCGCGTTCTCCGTCCTGGCGGGCTCCTCCAGGCCCTGACGCTCTCGGCCGACTCCTGGTCCTTCCGCCTCCTGGGCCCCCGCTGGCGCTACGTCGGCGTCGACGGGCACGTGCACCTCTTCTCCCGGGAGGCGCTCCTCGAGGCGGTCCAGCGAGCGGGCCTCGAGATCCTCGGCGTCCGCACGGCGGGCGTCCGGCTCGCCGAGCGAAGCGCGGGCTGGCTGCGGCCGCTCGAGAACCTCGCCGACCTGCCGGCGCGCGCGTCGGGCGCCGGCCACCGGATCGAGATCCGGGCGCGACGCCCCGGACCCGCGGCCGGCCGATAAGATCCGCGGCCTTTTCCCCCATGTGGAAGCCGGTCACGATCTTCGCCGTCGCCTATCTCTTCATGAGCGGCTGGCGGCTCCGGTGGCTGCCGCTCGATCGGCCGGCGGCCGCGCTCGCGGGAGCGGTGGCGATGATCGCCCTCGGCGTCCTCCCGATCGAGGAGGCCTACCGGGCCGTCGACTGGAACACGATCGTCCTCCTCCTCGGGATGATGGTCGTGACGGCGCACCTGAAGGCGGCGGGCTTCTTCGGCCTCGCGGCGCAGGCGGCCCTCGCCCGCGTCCGGACGCCGACCGGGCTCCTGGCGTCCGTGGTCGTCCAGTCGGGCGCCCTCTCCGCCCTCTTCGTCAACGACACGGTCTGCCTCCTCCTCACTCCGCTCCTCCTCGAGGTCGTCGAGCGGGCGCGGCTCCGGCCCATCCCGTTCCTGATCGCGCTCGCCACCTCGGCGAACATCGGCGGCGTCGCGACGCCGACGGGGAACCCGCAGAACATGATCATCGCGATCTCCTCGGGGATCCCCTACGCCGGGTTCTGCGCGCGGCTCCTGCCGGTCGCGGCGCTCGGCCTCGGGGCGAACTTCCTGATCCTCCGGTGGATCTACCGCCGCGACCTGCGCCCCGTCCCCGGGGCGATCGTCCGCCCCGAGCCTCCGAAGGTCGACGCGAGGCTCCTGCGGATCTCCCTCCTCGTCGTCGCCGGGACCCTGGCCGGCTACCTCGCGGGCGGACACCTGGCGCTCGTCTCGATCGCGGGGGCCGTCCTCCTCTTCGCCTTCTCGCGCGTCCCGCCGCGCCGGACCCTTGCGGAGGTCGACGGCGGCCTCCTCCTCTTCTTCGCCTCCCTCTTCGTCCTCGTCGGAGGGCTCGTCCGATCCGGCGTCGTCGAACGACTCTACGGGGCGATCGGGCCGCTCTTCTCCGACGGGGGGACGAAGGGCCTCGCCGCGTTCTCCGCCTTCACGGTCGCCGGCTCGCAGGTCGTCTCGAACGTCCCCTTCGTCCTCGTCGCGCGGAACTGGATCCCCTCGCTCCCCGACTCGAACACGATGTGGCTCGCCCTCGCCTCGGCGAGCACGCTCGCCGGGAACCTGACGCTCCTCGGCTCCGTCGCGAACGTCATCGTCGCCGAGATCTCGCGCGACCGCGCGCCGCTGCGGTTCGTCGAGTTCCTCCGGGTCGGCGTTCCGACGACGCTCGTCTCGACGGCGATCGGGGTCGCGGTCCTCGCGCTCGCCTAGCGGCGGTGCCGGCCTCGCCGGTAGCGGGGCGAACATTCGCGAACCACTCCGGCGCCAGGCCTTCCGGCGGATCGGTCGGGACTCTCGAAGCGAATCTCGAGGAGCCTCTCCTTTTCGCGGACACAGAACTCGTCGATCCGATCCAGGAAGCCCCTCTGGCCGAGGAGCGCGAAGTCGAGGAGGAAGGGATCGGGAGCGAGCAGAGCGACGGTCGCCATCTCGATCGCCCCCTCGGCTCCTGCCGCGTCCACATCGGGTCCCCGGATTCGAAAGGTGAGTCCGCCCACGGAGGGGACCTTCCCCCGCCAGCCGCCGACGACAATCCCGACCCGGGGGGCCCTTGCCGTTCGGACGCCAAGCGCCTGGGCGAGGTCTACGGGGACCATCGTGTAGGGCGCCCCCGTGTCGACGAGGCCAAGCAGGGGTATCGGGAACAGGATCCCCTCCGCACCCACCTCCAAGGGGAATGCAGGGCGGGGCCTTCTCTCCCGAAGCCGCGGGAGAGAGTGAAACGGGAACCGCAGTCGCGGCAATCATCGACCGACCCAGGTGTAGTCGCGTGCGGCCATGAAGACCGGGGCGTCGGGGTACCCGGCCTCGATCGCCTTCTCGTGCGCCTCCCACCAGGACTTCCCGACGGCGACGACGCGCGTCCACTCGCGGTTCACCGCGACGAACTTTCCGGCGTTCCGCGCGATCTGGGCGCACACGACCGCATCGGGGTCGCGGGGGCGGCGAGCCTTCCGGCGAGGAGCTCGGTGGGTCGCGGGCATGCCGGGCATTATCGTTCGGATCGGATGCGCGTCGAGCGCGGCCGTGCGCCGAGGCGGCTCGGGGAAATCCGAGTAGCCTTCGCACGGGACGCGACTACCTGGGATCAGCGACACGACCCGAGGTTCAGCGTTGCATGGACGCGAGACGCGACGAGTCGCCTGAGGTCGCGCGATCGGCCAGTTCCGTGGCATCGGCGCGGGGGGGAGTTCCTTTCCCTGAGACTCGTGCGGGGAGAGCGGGCCGAGGAAGAACACTTCTAGTGTTCGCGGCGGGCCTCGCCGTGGGCGTGGTGGGCGCGCTCCTTCTCCTTCCGCGCTCCCACTCTGAGGGCAGGCGCCAAGGGCCAGGGACGGACCAGGCCGCGGAGTCGAGTTCCGCGACCCTCCCTCTCGAGCTCCCCTCGCTCCCGGCGGAGGAGGTCGCCGCACCGTCGGCGAGCCGCTCGCAGCCCGCGAGAGAGGACCTCCCTGGCCCGGGACTTCGATCCGATCGCTTCGGGTACTTCGAGGGGACGGTGAGGGGCGGAGCAGGAAACCGGCCGATCCAGGATGCCGAAGTCGGCTTCTGCTTCGCCCGTCGTTCCTTCTCGGCCGATGGGACTCTGGCGAGCGAGTTCCGGGACGTCGACGAGACGGTGGTGCGAACCGACGGCGCGGGAAGGTTCGAAGCGAAGTTCGAGACGGGCGGCGTCGTCCGGATCCGCGCGCGGGCGGCCGGTTTCGAGGAGCAAGTCCAGGGGGCGTCGGTTCCCTCACCCCCGTTCCTTAGGGAGGTGTCCTTCCACCTCGGTCCGAAGGATCGAGGGACGAGCACGATCACCGGTCGAGTGGTCGATCTCGGCGGCGCGCCCCTCCCGCGCGAGGACCTGAACTTCCTCTTTCCCACCGTCAGCAGGGAGGCGGAGACCTTCGAACCGATCGGGAGCGTCTCCGGGATCTTCGCGCTCCTCGACCGCGATCCCCGGGACGACAACCAGCTCCGTGGCGGGAAGATCGACGGGGAGAAAGGGACTTTCGAGATCATCGTCTCGCGCGGTTGGCGTGGGGTGGTCGCCCTCTTCTTCCGGGACCGGATCGTGGGGGAGAGGTCCTGGCAGGACGGCGATCCGCCGATCGAGTTCCGGGTCGATCCGGCCGCGCTCCGGGAGAGGCTGGGAGCGCTCGAGGTGCGGGTCGTCGACGGCGCGACGGGCGCCCCGGCTCCCGACGCGAGGGTTCGGGTCGAGCGGGAGGACTACCCCCGCGAGTACCACCGCGACATGCACGCCCGCGGCTTCCTCCTGCCGCGCGGGGATACGCTTCGCGTCTTCTACATGCCCGCGGGCCGCGTCGAGGTCTTCGCCAAGGCCGCGGGGTTCGCCGAAGGGGTTGCCGTCGCGGAGATCCACCCGAGGGAAACGGCCCAGGTCGTGATCGGGCTCCAGAGGCCGGCCGACGCGCGGCTGAGACTGGTTCCCGTGGAGGGTTGGCTGCCGGAAACCCACGAGACGTCCGCGGCCTATTACGACGGGGAAGGCCGGCCGCGGGAGGTCACCTCCAGGCTGGAAGTCGAAGGCGAGGGGATCCGGGTCGTGGTCTCCGGCGTCCCTCCCGGAGAGGGGTACCTCCTCGTCGCGGGGAACGCGAAGAAGGTCCGGCTCCAGTCCGGGCCGGGTCCCGAGATCGAATTCCCGGTGCGACGGGGGCGCTGGCTGAAGGTGCGTTGCCGGGAGCCGAGGGGGTCGGGCGCGGAGGAAACCGAGTCCGCCAGCTGGCGGCTCTCCTTTCTCTTCGATGGGCGCGTGCCCCTCGCCGACTTTCGGTTCACCCCCACCCCGGGCCTCGACGGATGGGTGGAGAGGGCCGGCACCCAGCTGCCACCCGGCCCCTACACGCTCGAGCTCCAGGGCGGCGCGGGGACGATCGTGCGGCGCGGATTCGAAGTCGGCCACGCGGAGGAGACGGTGGTCGTCGTCGAGGAGTGACGGACCATGCGGCCGTACCTCTGGGCCACCCGAGTCCGAGAAGCGCGGCACCGGGGGGGAACCGAGGAGAGTCCTCCGCCGCCCCTTCCTATCGCCCTCTCCGAGATCTTCGCCGCCATCGGGGGGGTCGTTCGCGGACGACGGATGCCTCTCCTCCGCGGCCCTCGGGCGGTCGCCGTTCCCTCACGGAGATCTCGCACGCCTTCTCGCGCTCCCGCACGCACACCTCCTCGAGCCGGTCGAGGAACCCGACTTGGCCGAGGAGCCCGAAGCTCTCGAACATCGGAATCGTCACGAGGAGCGCAGCTGCCCGGACCTCCACCCGGACCGCCCGGCCTGGATCGGAGGCGTCGCTCCCGGTCAGACGCAGGAAGAACCCCTCCACCAGGGGCGCGCTCCCGCTCCATCCCATGACCGCGACTCCGATCCGCCGGGCCCGTCCGATCCTGAGACCGAGGTACTCGGCCAGATACCGCGGGAACATGGAGAATGGCGCCCCGGTGTCCACGACCCCGAGGAAGGGGGCGGGGATGAGAAGGCCGGGGACGACGATCTCGAGAGGGAGAACGGGCCGAAGGATCTCCCGGGGCCCCCCCGGAACCGGAAGGTACGGGAAGCGGAGCCGGGGCACCTAGTGCCCGAGGCAGTGTCCGACCCACGTGTAGTCGCGGGCGGCCCTGAAGACCGGGGCGTCCGGGAAGCCGGCGTCGATCGCCTTCTCGTGCGTCTCCCTCCAGGTCTTGCCGACGGCGACGATTCGAGTCCACTCGCGTGTGACGGCGATGAACTTCCCAGCGTGCCGGCGAATCTGGTTGCAGATCTCCCTCTCCTGCCTCGTCAGTCCTCGACCACGCTGGGGCGTTCGGCGGGCGGTCCTCATACCGGGTGGGATTCTCCGTCGCGGGAGGACGGAGTCCATCCCCGATGGCAGCGCCGTCACGAGGATCGGCAGCCTCCTCACAGCCACCGCTTCCTCCGGAGGAGGAGGAAGAGCGAGACGGAGATCGTGGCCATCAGGGCGAGGACGGCAGGGTAGCCGTACGGGGAGTGAAGCTCGGGCATGTTCTCGAAGTTCATCCCGTAGATCCCGGTGACGACGGTGAGGGGGAGGAGGACGGTCGTCACCGCCGCGAGCGTCTGCATCGTGCGGTTCATCCGGTTGTTGACGCTCGCGAGGTAGGCGTCCCGCAGGGAGGCGATCGCGTCGCGGTGGCTCTCGAGGAGATCGTGGAGGCGCACGCAGTGGTCGTAGACGTCCCGGTAGTAGAGGCGCGCCTTCTTGGAGACGAGAGGGAACTCCCCGCGGGCGAGGGTCCCGATCACGTCGCGCTCCGGACGCAGGACGCGGAAGAGGATCGCCGCCCGGCGCTTCAGCTCGAGGATGCGGTGGAGGACCGTCTCGTCGCGGCCGCGGAGGGCCTGGGGCTCGAGGGCGTCGATCGCGACGCCGAGCTCCTCGGCGACCGGGTCGAAGTCCACGATCAGCTCGTCGAGGAGGGCGTGGAGGGCGAGGTCGACGTCGTGGCCGAGGACCCGGGCGGGGTCGCGACGGGCCCGCGCGAGGGCGCGGTCGAGGCCGGGGAGGGGCGCCTTGTGGACGGTGACGAGGGTCCGCCGGCCGAGGAAGAAGGAGAGGGTGCGAGTGCGGACGCGGCCCCCCTCGGCGACGGGGGTGTGAAGGACGCCGAAGAGGGAGGACTCGAGGTCGTCGATCTTCGGGGCATGGTTCGGGGTCAGGGCGTCCTCGACGGCGAGGGGATGGAAGCCGAACCGGTCGCGCAGGATCTGCTCGGGATGGGGGCCGCCGCCGTCCGCCTGATTCGCCTTCAGGCGCGCGAGGGCCGCCGGGGCGTCCGCGACGAGGAGGTCGACCCAGAGCGCCCCTCCCTCCGCATGGAAGAGGCGGACCACCTCTTCGAGGTCGGCCGTCTCCCGCAGGGGCTGCCCCCGCAGGTAGGAGAGGGCGGAGAGCACGGGCCGGGAGGATAGCGGGGGGGGATCCCCTTCACCCGGGAGAGGGGGACGGCCGATAGACGGGGCGGACTCCCTATGAACCTCGGCCGGGACTCGACACCATGACTCGAACGACTCCCCCCGAACCGCGGCCCTCCACGGAGACGCCTCCCGTCTCCGCCGAGACGGCCGATCGGCGCGCCTCCGACCGCTTCGCGACGCGGAGGAACGTCCGGATCTTCTTCGACACGGGGCCCGTGCCGGGACCCTCCGCGAATGTCAGCCGCGACGGGCTCTACTTCTTCGCGGACGGACCGATCAAGCTGACGGTCGAGGTCGAGGGGAAGAGGAAGCCCGTCGAGGTGCGCGGCCGCCTCGTCCGGGCGGAGAGCCTCAATCCGACCGCCGTCGGGATCGCGATCCGGTTCGAGGAGCCGATCGATCCCGCCGCGCTCGATTAGGGGTCACAGGAGTCCGGTCAGACGCTCCAGGGCCGCCCCCGGGAAGAGGCCCAGGGCGACCACCGCCGCGGCGCAGACCCAGGCGACCGCCCCGGGGCCCGCCCGCGCCTCGCCCGGCCGGGGATCGGCCGCGATCACCGCCGCCGCCACGACGCGGAGGTAGGCGGCGAGGGAGACGACGGAGAGGAGGACCCCGGCGACCGCGAGGGGGACGAGTCCCGCCCGCACGGCCGACTCGAAGACGAAGAGCTTGGCGAAGAAGCCGCCGGTCGGGGGGAGCCCGCCGAGGGAGGCGAGGAAGAGGACGAGGGCCGCGGTCCAGAGCGGGCGGGCGCGTCCGACGCCGCGCAGCCCCTCGATGTCGAATCCACCCCCGTCCCGCTCGTGGGCCGCGAGGAGGGCGAAGGCCCCGAGAGTCATCGGCGCGTAGGCGAGGAGGTAGAAGACGGCCGCCTCGGAGGCGCCCCTCGAGACCTCGTCCCCCCCGGCGCTGTGCGCCGCCGCGGCGATGAGGAGGATCCCTGCATGGCCGATGGCGGAGTAGGCGAGGAGGCGCTTCAGGCTCGTCTGGACGAGGGCGCCGGCCCCCCCGACGAGGAGGGTGAGGACGGCGGCGACGGAGAGGATCCGGGTCGCCTCCGGGACGATCCCGCTCCAGCGGAAGATCGCCGCGACCGCGGCGGCCTTCGTCGCCGCCGCGAAGAGCCCGACGACCGGAGTCGGAGCCCCCTCGTAGACGTCGGGCGTCCAGAAGTGGAAGGGGGCGGCGGAGGCCTTGAAGAGGAGGCCCGCGAGGAGGAGGCACGCCCCCGCCGTCCGCGCGGGCTCCGCCCCGAAGCCGGTCGCGCCGAGGGAGAACGATCCGCTCGCCCCGAAGAGCACCGCCCCGCCGTAGAGGAGGAGGGCGAGGGCGAAGGAGCCGAGGAGGAAGTACTTGAGGCCCGCCTCGACGGAGGCGGCGCGGGTGCGGTCGAAGGCGGCGAGGACGTAGAAGGCGATCGAGAGGACCTCGATCCCGAGGACGAGGAGGAGGAGGTGCCGCGCGCCGGCGAGGAGGATCATCCCGACGGGGGCGAGGAGGAGGAGGGAGTGGAACTCCCCGGGCTTCTCCGCGGCGGGAGCGAAGGTCTCCCGGGCGGTCGCGGCCGCCACGATCGCGCAGCCGATGGAGAGGACGGCGACGGCGGCCGTCCAGCGGTCCTCGACGAGGAGGCCCCCGAAGGCCTCGCCGGCGGGGTCGAGGAACCCCCGCAGGGCGAGGACGAGGGAGACGACGAGGCCCGCCACGGCGCTCGCCTCCGTCGCCCCCTTCCGCCTCCCGAAGGCGTCGACCAGGAGGACGGCCACCGCCGCCGCGGAGAGGGCGAGGCCGGGGGCGAACGCCCGAAGGTCGTGCGCGCCGACGTTCATCGGGGCCGCTCCAGCCGGGGGGGCTCGGCCTGGGCGACGGCGCGGGCGCGCGCGACGATCCGCTCGACGGAAGGCCGGATCCGGTCGAGGAGGGGGCCGGGGCAGACCCCGAGGAGGACCATGAGCCCGGCGAGGGGGAGGAGCGTCGCCGTCTCGCGCCTCGTGCAGTCGGGGAGCCCCGCGACGGAATCGGGGGTCGGCCCGAAGAGGACGGCCCGCACGGCCCCGAGGAGGTAGACCGCCGACAGGACGACCGAGGTCGCCCCGACGGCGGCGACCACCGGCGCAGCGGAGAAGGTCCCCGACAGGATCAGGAACTCCCCGACGAATCCGTTGAGACCCGGCAGCCCGATCGACGCGAAGGCGGTCAGGCCGAACAGGAACGCGAAGAGGGGCATCGACCTCGCGACCCCGCCGAAGTCCCCGAGGCCCCGGCGGTGGGTCCGGTCGTAGAGGACGCCGACGAGGAGGAAGAGCGCCCCCGTCGAGATCCCGTGGTTCACCATCTGGAGGACCGCCCCCGAGACGGCCGAGGGCTCGCGCGCGAAGAGCCCCATCGCGACGAGGCCGAGGTGGGAGATCGAGGAGTAGGCGACGAGCTTCTTCAGGTCGCGCTGCGCCCAGGCGAGGAGCGCTCCGTAGACGGCCCCTCCGGCCCCGAGGGCGAGGAGGAGGGGGGCGAGGTCCGCGCTCGCCCGCGGGAAGATCGGCAGGCAGAAGCGGAGGAGCCCGTACGTCCCCATCTTCAGGAGGACGCCGGCGAGGACGACGGAGCCCGAGGTCGGGGCCTCGACGTGCGCCTCGGGGAGCCAGGTGTGGAACGGGAGGAGCGGCACCTTGACCGCGAAGCCGAGGGCGAAGCCGAGGAAGGCGAGCGTCTCGATCGAGGCCGGGAGGAGCCGGGGGGTCCGGGCGAGCTCGAAGAGGTCGGAGCTGCGCCCCTCGAGGAGGACGGCGAGGAGGGCGAGGAGGAGGAGGAGGGAGCCGGCGACCGTGTAGAGGACGAACTTCGTCGTCGCCCTCCCCCTCCCGGGGCCCCCCCAGATCCCGATGACGAAGTAGAGGGGGATCAGGGAGATCTCCCAGGCGACGTAGAAGAGGACGAGGTCGGCGGCCGCGAAGACCCCGAGCATCCCCGTCTCCATCAGGAGCCCCCAGATCGCGAACTCGCGCCGGCGCTCCGCGACGGGGCCGAGGGCGGCGAAGAAGAAGACGGGGCCGAGAAGCGCGGTGAGCCCGACGAGGAGGAGGGAGATCCCGTCGAGGGCGAGGGCGAAGCGCACGTCGACGCCCCCCATCCGGAACCAGGGGACGGAGAAGCCGAACTGCGGCTCGGCGCTCCGGCCCTCGAAGGCGAAGAAGAGGCCGAGCGCGAGACCGAGCGGGAGGAGGGAGACGATCCCCGCGAAGCGGAGGGGATCGCGCGCCCGGGGCGCCAGCGCGAGGATCCCCGCCCCCGCCGCGGGGAGGAGGACGAGGAGGGGGAGGATCGGGTCCACTCATCCCCTCCCGAGGAGGAGGCCGGCGAGGAGGAGCGCACCCGCCGCCGCCGCGATCCCGATCCCGTAGGACTGGATCTTCCCGTTCTGGAGGGCCCGCAGCGAGGCGCCCGCCGCCGAGGCCGCCCGCCCGACCCCGTTCACCGCGCCGTCGATGACGAAGAGGTCGAAGACGCCGCAGGCGATCGCCAGCAGCCTCGCCCCCCGCGCGACCGCCCCGCGGTAGAAGGCGTCGAGGACCCCTCCCGCGGCGGCGAGGCGCCAGAGCGCCGTGCGCGCGAGCCCCTCGTCGCCCGCCAGCCCCCGGTCGCGCCAGAGGCGGCGCGCGAGGAGGAATCCGACGGACGCGACGGCGAAACTGAGGGCGGCCACGAGGACGTGCTCCGCGCCGCCGCCCGGGGCCGCCTCCCCCCCGAGGACGGGAGCGAGGAACGCGGCGATCGGCCGGGCGTCCGCGATCGGGATCCAGGCGAGCGCCCCGCCGAGCAGCGAGAGCGCGGCGAGCACCCGCATCGGCGCGAGCATGACCCCGGGGGACTCGTGGGGGCTCCCCGCGAAGTTCTCCCGCCCGGAGAAGACGAGGTAGACGAGCCGGAAGGAGTAGAGGGCGGTGAGGAAGGAGGCGGCGAAGCCGAGCGAGGCGAGGATCGCCGCGTGCCCGCCGTGGAGCGCGCCGCCGAGGATCTCGTCCTTCGAGAAGAACCCGGCGAGCGGCGGGAGCCCCGAGAGCGCCCATGCCCCCGCGCAGAAGCAGAGGAAGGTCGCCGGGATCCGGGCCCGCAGGCCGCCCATCTTCGCCAGATCCTGCTCCCCCCCGAGGGCGTGGATCACCGAGCCCGCCGCGAGGAAGAGGAGCGCCTTGAAGAAGGCGTGGGTCGTCAGGTGGGCGATTCCGGCGTCGAACGCGCCGGCCCCCTCCCCGAGGAACATGAGGCCGAGCTGGGAGACCGTAGAGCACGCGAGCGCCCGCTTGAGGTCGCGGCTCGCGAGGGCGCCGAGCCCCGCGAGGACGGCGGTCGCCCCGCCGACGATCCCGACGACGAGGAGGACGCCGGGCGCGGCGAGGAAGAGGGCGCTCAGCCGCGCGAGGAGGTAGACCCCGGCCGTCACCATCGTCGCCGCGTGGATGAGGGCGGAGACCGGGGTCGGCCCCGCCATCGCGTCGGGGAGCCAGACCTGGAGGGGGATCTGGGCGGACTTGCCGACGGCGCCGCAGAAGAGGAGGGCGGCGGCCCACGTCGCCGAGGGGATCTTCCCGGTGGAGGCCGCGGCGCCAATGGAGGCGTAGTCGAGGGCGCCGAGCTCCTTCTGGAGGAGGAAGATCCCGAGGAGGAAGCCCGCGTCCCCGACCCGGTTCACGACGAACGCCTTGAGCCCCGCGTCGGCGGGCCACCCCTTCCCGTACCAGAACCCGATCAGCAGATAGGAGCAGAGCCCCACCCCCTCCCAGCCGACGAAGGTGAGGGGGAGGTTCGCCCCGAGGACGAGGAGGAGCATCGAGGCGAGGAAGAGGTTCAGGCACGCGAAGTACCGCGCGAACCCCGGGTCCCCCCGCATGTAGCCGATCGAGTAGAGGTGGATCAGCGCGCCGACCCCCGTGACGACGAGGGCGAGGATCGAGGAGAGGGGGTCGAGGAGGAGGCTTGCTGGGACGCGCAGCGTCCCAGCGTCGATCCAGGTCCCGAGGCTCGCCCCGATCCGCCGGTCCGCGGCCGGGAGGCCGAGGAGCCGGACGAAGAGGGCGAGGGCGAGGACGAAGGCGGCGGACGCTGCCCCCGTCGCGATCGCGCCGACGAGGATCTCCCCCGGCCGCGCCTCCGGGTCCGTCCGCCGCCGCGAGAGGACCCGGGCGTGGAGCGCGGCGCACGCGATCGCGCCGGCGAGCGGAAGCCCGACGAGGAGGGGGAGGAGGGCGCTCATCCCCGCAGGCTCGCGGCCGCGTCGGAATCGACGCTCCGCCGGAGCCGGAAGAGGGCGATCACGAGGGCGAGGCCGACGGAGACCTCGACGGCGGCGAGGAAGATGACGAACAGGGCGAAGGTCGAGGGCTCGGCGGTCGCGCGCGCGCGCGCGGCGCCGAGGAGGGTGACGATCGCGCCGTTGAACATCAGCTCGAGGGAGAGGAAGACGACGAGGAGGTTGCGCCGGACGAGGAACCCCGCGACGCCGAGGGCGAAGAGCGCCGCGCCGAGCGCGTAGACGTGGGCCGTGGGGACCGTCATGGATGGGCCTGCGCCATCGGTTCGGGGACGCCCGCCGTCCCCTCGGAGGAGGGGGGGGCGGGCCGCGGCCCGCGTCGCGCGAGGACGAGGACCGCGACGATGCCGAGGAGGAGGAGGAGCCCCGAGATCTCGAAGGGGAAGAGGTACTGGCCGAACAGGATCTCCCCCGATTGGTCCGTCGTCTCGCGGTACGCCGGCCCCTCCCCCCCGTCCCCCGAGGCGAAGGCGAGCGCCAGGGCCTCGACGCCCAGCACGAAGGCGGCCGCCGGGCCGAGCTTCCCGCGCAGGTCGAGGGGCCAGGGCTCGTCCCGCCGGAGGTCGAGGAGCATGATGACGAAGAGGAAGAGGACGAGGATCGCCCCCGCGTAGACGAGGAGGTTGAGGAACGCGAGGAGGGGGGAGCCGAGGAGGAGGTAGATCCCGGAGAGTGCGAACAGGGTGAGGGCGAGATGGACGGCCGCCACGAGCGCGTGCCGCCTCGCGATCACGTTCCCCGCCCCGTAGAGCGCGGTCAGGGCGAGGGCGTAGAAGAGGGCTTCCGCCACCGGTCGTAGAGCCTCCGGGCGTAGAGGAGCCGCGGCTGCGCCGTCTTCGCCGGCCGAAGGAGCCGCGGGAGGGTGTAGAGGTGGGCCGCCCGCGAGAAGTCCGCGAGCTCGAGCTCGTCGCTCATGTAGATCGCCTCCTCCGGGCAGACCTCCTCGCAGAAGCCGCAGAGGATGCACTTCAGCATGTCGATGTCGAAGGCCCTCGGCTCGCGCTGGATCGGGCGGTCGGTCTCGTGCCCCTCGATCCGGATCGCGAAGGCCGGGCAGACGTACTCGCACAGCCCGCAGGAGACGCACCGCACGGTGCCGTCCTCGTTCTGGACGAGCCGCGGCTGCCCCTTCGTCGCGAGCGTCCTCGGGAGGGGCTCCTCGGGGTACTGCCGCGTGAACTTCCGCCGGAAGAGGAGCGCCAGCGTGAGGCGCAGGCCGCGGAAGAGCCCCGGGAGGTAGAGGCGCTCGGCGAGGGTGAGGGGTCGGGCGTCCACGGCTCAGGCGAGGGCGACGACCGCCCCGGTCGCGACGAGGTTCAGGAGCGCGACCGGGAGCATCCGCTTCCAGCCGAACGCCATCAGCCGGTCGTAGGTGAGCCGCGGGAGCGTCCAGCGGACCCAGAGGTAGAGGAAGAGGAAGGCCCCGGCCTTCGCGGAGAAGGAGAGGAGACCCGCCCACCAGGGGAGGTCGGCGAGGCGCACGAAGGGGACGTCGGGGCCCCCGAGGAAGAGGACCGTCCCGAGGCCCGCCATCGTGACCATCGCCGCGTACTCCCCGACGTAGAAGAGCATCCAGCGGGTCGCCCCGTACTCCGAGTGGTAGCCGGCGACGAGCTCGGGCTCGCACTCGGCGAAGTCGAAGGGGTGGCGGTTCGTCTCCGCGAAGGCGCAGACGAGGAAGAGGGCGAAGGCGACCGGCTGGGTGAAGGCGTTCCAGACGGAGTCCTGCGCGAGGACGACGTCGTAGAGCCGCAGCGAGCCCGCGCTCGCGAGGACCGCGATCAGGGTGAGGACGAGGGCGAGCTCGTAGGAGACGAGCTGCGCCGCCGCGCGGACCCCCCCGAGGATCGAGTACTTGTTGTTCGAGGCCCACCCCGCGATCAGGATCCCGTAGATCCCGAGCGATCCGACCGCCAGCACGTAGAGGGCGCCGACGTCGAGGTCGGCCGCCCCGAGGGGCTTCCCCCCGGGGGAGAAGGGAGTCGAGACGGGGACGGCGGCGAAGGTGAGGATCGCCGGGAGCGCCGCCAGGATCGGCGCGAGCCGGAAGAAGGCCGGGCTCGCCCCCTCCGGAATCGGGGATTCCTTGAAGAAGAACTTGAGGACGTCGGCGAGCGGCTGGAGGAGGCCGCCGGGGCCGACCCGGTTCGGGCCGACCCGGTACTGCATCCAGGCGGAGACCTTCCGCTCGGCGAGCGTCATCCCCCCGGCGACGCTCATCACGCCGAGGAAGGCGAGGAGGGCGGCGATCGCGGCGGAGAGGACGCTCACGGGGCCGCGCTCCGGGCGGGCTCGGGGGAGGCGGCGGAGGCGAGGGCGCGCACGAGCCACTCGAGGACCTCGGTCTCGGCCCGCACCCCTGCCGGCGAGGGGAGCGCCGGAGCGATCGCCTGGCGGAGGCCGTCGACGTTCGTGAAGGTGCCCGACTTCTCCGCCCAGGACCGGGCCGGGACGCACGCCCGGGCCCAGGGGACGAGGTGGCGGTCGAGGACGTAGGCGGGAGGGCTCCCGCTCTCGAGGCGCCGCAGGGCCTGCCCGGGGAGCCGCTCGAGGATCCGCTCCCCGACGAGGAGGACGGCCCCGGCCGAGTCGAGCCTCGGGGCGACCTCCTCCTCCTCGAGCCCGGCGAGGCCCCCCTCGATCAGGCCCCGGCGGTTCGGGCAGGGGTCCCCCGTCCGCAGGATCGAGTCCTCCCCGCCGCGAGCGGGGGAGAGGAAGAGGGCCGGGACGCCGAGCGCCGCGGCGAGAGCGGCGAACGCCGCGCCCTCCTCGTTCGTGAGGAAGGGGGAGGCGAGCGCGAGGAGGCGCGAGCGGGCCGCCCGCAGGCGCTCGGCGATCGACGGGAGCCCCCGCTCGTAGCCGACGTCCCGGGCGACCCCCTGCGCGTCCCGGACGACGACGGAGGCGAGGCGCTCCGCCGCGTTGAGGTCGTCGAACCGCAGGCGCCCCTCGTCGC
>JAKEFM010000293.1 GCA_022616055.1 Planctomycetota bacterium | reverse complement strand
GTGCGACGGACAGGGAATCCCTCGGAGAAAGGTCTTCTCCCTCGGAGAGTGGGCCTAGGCGACTACGGAGAAGGGAAGGCTCGCGCATTATTGAGGATCATGGATCGGGGAGGGATGCCACACCTCGCCTCCCTGGTCGAGAAGGGCGCCTCCGGGAACCTCACGAGCATCGAGCCTCTCATCTCCCCTCCCATCTGGACGAGCATCGCGACGGGAGTGAAGCCGGAGAGGCATGGGATCACGTGGTTCCTGTGCGACACGGAGAGGCCTGGCCAGCGAGTTCCCGTCACGAGCTCCGTGCGCGAGGCGAAGGCCTTCTGGAACATCCTGACCGAGAATCGCCGGACCGTCGGGGTCGTCGGATGGTGGGCCACCTATCCGGCGGAGCAGGTCCGCGGATTCGTGGTCTCCGACTTCGTCGGGTACCACAACTTCGGGAACACGGGCCGTTCGGTCGAGACGGACCTCGGCAAGACCTACCCGCCGCCCTCGATCGAGAAGATCCGGGACGTCCTCCCGGACCCCTCGCGTGTCCGCCACGAAGACGTCCGCCGCTTCCTGAACGTCGACCGGGAGGAGTTCGACGCCGCCTCCCGGAACACGGGACGGTACGCCGGCCCGATCCAACTCTTCCGGACGTACCTCGACACGGCCCGCTCCTACGCCTCCATCTCGGAGCGGCTGACCGCGAAGTTCTCGCCAGACGTCCTGGCCGTCTACTTCGAACTCCCGGACGCGGCAAGCCACCTCTTCGCGAGATTCGCTCCCCCGAGGGGAACCTCGATCAGCGAGGAGGGGTGGTCCCGATTCTCGGGCGCCGTGGAGGAAGTCTACCGGTACCAGGACGAGCTTCTCGGGCGGCTCCTGCGTCGGGTGGGAGCGGAAGGGCTCGCCATGGTGGTGTCGGACCACGGTTTCCGCTGGGGGGAACGCCGACCCGAGGAGGGGGACGTCGTCGACATCGGAGCGGCGAGCCGGTGGCACGAGCCGGAAGGGATCCTGGTCGCGGCTGGGCCGGGGATCCGCAGAGGGTACAAGATCTCTCGCGCATCCGTCCTCGACGTCCTTCCCACACTGTTCCGATACCTCGGGGTCCCCCTCGCTCGCGACTTGGACGGCGCTCCCTTGCTCGATCTCTTCGAGCCCGACTGGCTCGAGGGCCATCCTGCCTCCTTCGTCGAGACCTACGGGAAACCAAGGCGGGGAGCGGACGAACCCGGCTCGGAATCCGAGGAGGCCGCACGAGGATTCGCCGAGGAGCACGAGCGTAGATTGGCGGCCCTCGGCTACCTGTCCCGAGAGGGGGCCTCTCCCGAGATGAGAGAGGGGAGGATTCAACTCCTCCTGAAGGAAGGACGCCTGACGGAAGCGGAGCCGGAGGTCAGGGCGCTCGCTCGACAGCGTCCGGCGGATCCGGGCGTCCGGCACGCCCTGGGCGAGATCTACCGGGGGACGGGGCGAGTGGCGCTGGCGCGGAAGGAGTTCGAGGCGGCCGCGAGCCTCGACCCGGAGAACGCCGCTCTCCTTTGCTCGCTCGCGGAAACGCTGATCGAGCTGGAAGACCTGCAGGCCGCCGAGGGGTGGTTGCGGGAAGCCATGCGGAAGGATCAAGGCTTCGTCCGAGCGCGCCTCACGCTCGGTCACGTCCTCAATCTCCAGCAACGCGCGGAAGAAGCGAGGGTCGAATTCGAGCAGGTGGTGGCGCTCGAGCCGACCCATCCAAGGGCCCACTACAACCTCGGAGTCCTCGACGAGCGTGCGGGGAGGACGGCCGAAGCGATCGGGCGCTACCGCCGCGCCGCGGAACTCGACCCCTCGGACCCGCACTCCCGGATGAACCTCGGGGTGCTCCTCACGCGGGAGGGTCGAAGCCGGGAGGCAATCGAACTCTTCGCCGAGGCCGTCCGGCTCGGTCCCGAGGACCCCAAGGCCCTGTTCAATCTCGGGCTCTCCTATCTCGAGGGAGGCATGCCGAGGAAGGCGATCGAGGAACTCGAGAAGTCCCTTCTCCTCGATCCTGATTTTCCCTGGGCGCACCTTACTCTCGCCCGGGCGCAGCTCGCCGCGGGAGAGACGGCCGCCGCGCTGAAGAACCTGGAGACGGCCATTCGCCTCGACGCGAAGAACCCCGAGCCTCGGTACGCCATGGCTGTCGCCCGTGCGAGCGTGAACCAGACGGAGGGCGCGGCGGCCGCGCTCCAGGAGGCCATCGCCCTCGGCGGGTCGACGGTCGAGGAGAGGGCGCGAGTGGATCCCGTCCTCGGAAAGATCCTCACGCGCTGGGAACCCTCGGAGAGCCAACCGGCCAGGTGAGCGAGCCCCTTCGGACTGCCCCGGGCCGCCCATGATGGGTCCTGGGCCGGCTCCGAACTTCCAGCGGGCTTGGGATCCTCGTCGTTTCGGAGCCCGTGTCGATCTGCATCCAGCCGCGGCGCCTGCCGTTCACGACGACGGCCACGGCCGGGAGGTCGGGCCTGCTCTCGATCCCGACCTCGACGGGGGCGAACCGCGCGGGGACCGCGAAGGGCCGCCGCCCCTCGAAGATTTCGCGGTAGGCGAGCGCCAGGCGGACGAAGGGGCCTCGGCGTCGGGCTCGTGCGGAGGGACGCGCTCGAGCCGCTCGGCGGCCTCGGCGAACCGGCCCCGGTAGAAGAGGAGGGAGCCGAGGAAGTGGGCCGGCTCGGGGCGCCGCGGGGCCGCCGCCTCCGCTCGCCCCAGGTCGGCGAGGGCCTTCTCGAGGTTCCCCTCGGCCGCGCGGACGACCGCGCGGTAGACGAGGGCGAGGGGCTCCCCCGGGTTGCCGCGCAGCGCCGCCTCGGCGAAGGGCAGAGCCTCCTCGCGCAGGCCCTGCTCGAAGCGCACGGCGGCG
>JAKEFM010000292.1 GCA_022616055.1 Planctomycetota bacterium | reverse complement strand
CGAGGCGCTCCAGGTCGACTACGCGCGCCGCGAGGTCCGCGCCGGCAAGAGGGCCCTCCGGGAGGGTGACCTCCTGTCCATCGACGGCTCGACGGGCGAGGTCTTCATGGGCGATCTCGGCGCTCGGGCCTCGGAGGTCGAGCGGATCCTCGCCGGGCCCGACCCGGGCCGTCACGCAAGCCCCGTCGTCCGGGACTTCGAGCGGCTGATGCGCTGGGCCGACGAGGCGCGCCGCCTGGGCCTCCGGGCCAACGCGGACACGCCCGAGCAGGCGCGCCTCGCCGTTGCCCTGGGAGCGGAGGGCATCGGCCTCTGCCGCACGGAGCACATGTTCTTCGAGGGCGACCGCGTCGACGCCGTCCGGGAGATGATCCTCGCCGAGGACGCCGGGGGGCGCACCCGGGCTCTCGCCAAGCTCCTGCCCATGCAGCGCGAGGACTTCGCCGGGATCTTCCGGGCGATGCAGGGGCGGCCGGTGACCATCCGCACGCTGGACCCTCCGCTCCACGAGTTCCTGCCCCACGATCGGCGGGAGATCGAGGCCCTGGCCCGGAAGGCGTCGGTCCCCGCGGATCGCCTGGCGGCCAAGGTCGCCGAGCTCCGGGAGGCGAATCCGATGCTCGGTCATCGGGGCTGCCGCCTGGGGATCAGCCATCCGGAGATCACCGCGATGCAGGCGCGGGCGCTCTTCGAGGCGGCGGTCCAGACCGAGGGGGAGGGGATCCCGGTCCGGCCCGAGGTGATGATCCCGCTCGTCGCCCATGCGCGGGAGCTCGAGCGCCAGCGCGAGGTCGTCGACCGGGTCGCCGAGGAGGTCTTCGCCGCGGCCGGGCGGCGGGTGCCGTACCTCGTGGGAACCATGATCGAGCTGCCGCGGGCGGCGCTGACCGCGGGGGACATCGCCGCCTTCGCCGAGTTCTTCTCCTTCGGGACGAACGATCTCACGCAGACCACCTTCGGGATCTCCCGCGACGACGCGGGCAAGTTCCTGCCGGACTACGTCGCGCGCGGGATCCTCCCCGAGGATCCCTTCCAGGTGCTCGACCGCGACGGCGTCGGCGCGCTCCTCCGT
>JAKEFM010000291.1 GCA_022616055.1 Planctomycetota bacterium | reverse complement strand
CGAGGCGCTCCGCCGCGTTGAGGTCGTCGAACCGAAGGCGCCCCTCGTCGCACATCCAGTGCCAGTTCACCGCCGGGTTCGGCCGGGGCCGGATCCGGACGACGGCGCCGCGGTGGACGTCGACCGTCGTGCTGCACCCGCGCGAGCAGAGCGGGCAGACGGACGGGGTCGAGCGGAGGTTCCAGATCCGCGCGGCGTGGGCGAACTTCTTCAGGGTGAGGGCCCCGACCGGGCAGATGTCCGCCAGGTTCCCCTGGTAGCGCCCCTCGAGCGGGCGGTCGCCGGGCGTCCCGACCATCGAGTGGGCGCCCCGCCCGAAGATCCCGAGCTGCGTCTCCCCCGTCACCTCGGGGAAGAAGCGCACGCAGCGGGAGCAAAGCACGCAGCGCTCCTCGTCGAGCGTGATCACGGGGCCGAGGTCGACGCGCTTGCGGAAGGTCCGCTTCTCGAGGTCGGAGCGGCTCGCGGACTGCCCCTGCTCGAAGGTGAAATCCTGGAGGGGGCACTCCCCGGCCTTGTCGCAGATCGGGCAGTCGAGGGGGTGGTTCGCGAGGAGGAACTCGAGGACGCCGCGGCGCGCCTTGCGCACCGCATCCGTCCCCGTCCAGACCTGGAGCCCCTCGGCGGTCTCCGTGCGGCAGGCGACCGCGAGCCGGCGCGGAGCGGGCCCCGGCCCCTGCACCTCGACCTGGCACTGGCGGCAGGAGGCGACGACCGAGAGCCCCGGGTGCCAGCAGAAGTGGGGGATCTCCTTGCCGAGGGCGTTCAGGAAGCCGAGGAGGTTCTTCCCCGCCGGGGCGTCGAGCCCCTGGCCGTCGACGGCGAGCCGGACCCTTCTCTCGGGCGAGTCGCTCATCCGGGCGGGAAGGATCTAGGCCCCGGGGTCCTCGGGGAAGGGGCAGCGCCCCTCCCGGACGTGGGCCTCGAACTCCTCGCGAAAGTGCCGCACGGCCGAGACGAGGGGGATCGCCGCGCCGTCGGCGAAGGCGCAGATCGTCTTGCCGCCGCTCATGTTCGCCCCCAGGTCGAGGAGGAGGTCGAGGTCCTCCCGCCGGCCCGCCCCCCCCTCGATCCGGTCGAGGAGGCGGCGCATCCACTCGCAGCCGAGCCGGCACTGGGAGCACTGGCCGCAGGTCTCGTGCTCGTAGAACCGCGCGAGCACGGCGGAGGCCCGCACGACGCACGCGGTGTCGTCGAGGACCGTGATCCCCCCGGTCCCGAGCATCGCGCCGACGGCGCGCAGCGCCTCGTGGTCCATCGCGACGTCGGCGTGCGCCGCCGGGAGGATCCCGGTCGAGGACCCCCCGGGGTAGAAGGCCTTGAGCGTCCCGCGCACCCCTCCGGCCGGCCCCTCGAGGATCGCTCTCACGCGCGTGCCGAGGGGCAGCTCGAAGACGCCGGGACGGTTCACCCGCCCCGAGACCCCGCAGAGGAAGTTCCCCGGGCTCTTGTCGGTCCCGATCCGCCGGTACCACTCGCTCCCCCTCTCGACGATGGCGGGGACGTTCGCGACCGTCTCGACGTTGTTGATCGTCGTCGGGCAGCCCCAGAGGCCGAATCCGGCGGGGAAGGGGGGCTTCGGCCGCGGCCGCGCCGGCTTCCCCTCGATCGACTCCATCGCGCCGGTCTCCTCCCCGGCGATGTAGGCGCCCGCGCCGCGGTGGACGACGACCTCGAGGTCGAAGCCCCTCCCGAGGAGGTTCTTCCCGAGGAAGCCCGCCTCGCGGGCCTCGGCGATCGCCGCCTCGAAGATCCGCTTCGGGCGCCGGAACTCCCCGCGCATGTAGACGTAGCAGGTCCGCGCGCCGATCGCGTAGGAGGCGAGCGCGAGCCCCTCGATCACGAGGTGGGGGTCGCGCTCGAGGAGCACCCGGTCCTTGAACGTGCCGGGCTCCGACTCGTCTGCGTTCAGGAGGAAGTAGCGCGGCCGGGGATCGCCCGGCGGGGGCATGAACGTCCACTTGAGCCCCGTCGGGAATCCCGCCCCGCCCCGCCCGCGGAGCCCCGAGGCTTTGACGACCTCCGTCACCTCGGCGGGCTTCATCCCGCGCAGCGCCTTCTCGAGGGCGCGGTACGCCCCCCCCTCCCGGGCGACGGCAAGCCGCTCCGAGCCGGGGAGCGCCGCCCGGTCGAGGAGATAGGTCGGGTGCCCGCCCAAGGACGCGTTCACCGGGGCGGCGCTCATCGCGCCTCCCCGTCGAGGAGCCTCCCGACCGCCTCGCAGAGACCCTCGGGCGTCATCCCCTCGTGGTACTCCCCGTCGACGTCGACGACCGGGGCGCCGCCGCACGCGGCGAGGCACTCGACCGCCTCGAGGTGGAACGCCCCCTCGCCCCCCGTCTCGCCGGGCCGGACGCCGAAGCGCGCGCGCAGCGCGCGGAGGAGCCCCCGCGCGCCCATGAGGTCGCAGGCGATGTTGTGGCAGACCCTCACCGCGTGGCGCCCCCCCGGGGTCGCCCGGTACATCGGGTAGAAGGTGAGGACCTCGAAGACGGCGACGTCGGGGATCTCGAGGAAGCCGGCGATCGCGGCGACCGCCTCGCGCGGGACGAACCCGAGACGATCCTGCACCGTGTGGAGGAGCTCCATCACCGCGGCGCGCCGCTTCGGGTAGCGCGCGACGGCCTCCTCCCACGCCGCCCGCATCGCGGGGTCGAGCTCGAAGCGCGCCGAGGCGGCGACCGCCATCGCCCCCCCCGTGTGGGCGGGCGGGGGGGCCGAGCCGGGGGAGGAGAGGCGCGCGGAGAGGGGCCGGACCGCCTCGCTCACCGGTCGACCTCCCCCATGACGAAGTCGAGGCTGCTCGTGATCGCCACGATGTCGGAGAGACGCCGCCCGACGGCCATCGGCGCGAGTGCCTGGAGGTTGACGAAGGAGGGGGAGCGGATGAAGCAGCGGTGCGCCGCCCGATCCCCCTTGCTCACGAGGTAGAAGCCGAGCTCCCCCTTCGGCGCCTCGACGGCGGCGTAGACCTCGCCGGGGGGCACGCGCAGGTCGGTCACGACCTTGAACTGGTGGATCAGCTCCTCCATCGACGTGAGGGAGCGGACCTTGGGCGGAAGGACGAAGCGGCGGTCCTCGACGAAGACCTCCCCCCCGGGCATCCGCTCGAGCGCCTGCTCGACGATCCGCAGGCTCTGGCGCATCTCCTCGACGCGGACGAGGTAGCGGTCGTAGGCGTCGCCGTTCGTCCCGACGGGGACCTCGAAGTCGTAGTTCTCGTAGCCGAGGTAGGGGAGGTCCCTCCGGAGGTCGAACCGGACCCCCGACCCCCGGAGGTTCGGCCCGGTGAGGGAGAGGGCGACCGCCTGCTCGGCGGAGATCGTCCCCACCCCCTTCGTGCGCCCGACCCAAATCGGGTTGCGGGTGAGGAGCGCCTCGTACTCGTCGAACCGGGCGGGGAAGTCCCGCACGATCTCGCGGAGCATCGGGATCGCCTCCCCCTCGAGGTCGGCGATCACCCCCCCGAAGCGGATCGCCTCGGGGTTCATCCGGTGGCCGATCAGCCGGTCGAAGAGGTCATAGATCCGCTCCCGCTCCTTGAACGCGAGGAAGAAGACCGAGACCGCCCCGAGGTCGATCGCCGTCGTCCCGACGAAGATCAGGTGGGCGCCGATCCGCGACAGCTCCGCCAGGATGACGCGGATCGCCCGCCCCCGCGGGGGCACCTCGAGGCCCATCAGCCTCTCGACGGCGAGGGCGTAGGCGACGTTGTTCCCGATCGACTGGGTGTAGTCGAGGCGATCCGTGTGGGGGAAGAACTTGTGCCAGCCGAGGGACTCGGCGGTCTTCTCCTTGCCGCGGTGGAGGTATCCGACGACCGGCTCGGCGGCGAGGATCGTCTCCCCGTCGAGGGTGAGGACGATCCGGAGCACGCCGTGGGTCGCGGGGTGCTGCGGCCCGAAGTTGACCGTCATCGCCTCCCCGTGGAGCGGGTCCTCGGCGATCTCGAAGAGCTTCGTCTCGACGGCCACGGCCTACTCCGGTCCCGCCGGGCGCACGACGCGGTCCCGCTCCCACTGCCGGTAGAGCCGGTCGGGCTCGATCCCCTCGAGGGGGAAGTCCTTGCGCAGCGGATGCCAGCCGTACGCCTCGGGCATCAGGATCCGGCGGAGATCGGGGTGCCCCTCGAACCGGATCCCGAAGAGGTCGAAGACCTCGCGCTCCATCCAGTTCGCGCCGGGCCAGACCGGGACGAGGGAGGGGACCTCCTCCCCCTCGCCGACCGCGCAGCGCAGCCGCGCGCGGCGGGCGTTGCGGTGGCTGTGGAGGACGGCGACGACGCGGAAGCGGGGGACCTCGGGGAGCTCGTCCGTCGCCGTGACGCAGACGCAGTAGTCGAGGGCGAGGACGGGATCGAAGCGGAGCGAGGCGGCGAGCACGCGCCATCGCTCCCGCGGGACCTCGAGGACGGGCATGTCCTTCCCCTCCCGCAGGGCCGCCGCGTGCCCCGTCCCCGTCTCCCGGAGCCTCTCGAGGAAGGGGTCGGGGGGAGCCGCGGCGAGCGTCGGCGTCCCGGAGGGCGTCGGCGCCCGCTCCTCGGTCACGTCCGGGCTCCCGCGGGGGCGGCTCTCCGGAAGACCCGCTCCTTCTCGATCTTCCCCTGGAGCTTCACGATCGCGTCGATCACGGCGTCGGGGCGCGGCGGGCAGCCCGGGACGTAGACGTCGACCGGGAAGAGGAGGTCGATCCCCCGGACGACCGCGTAGGAGGTGTACATCCCCCCGGCCGAGGAGCAGACCCCCATCGCGATCACCCACTTCGGCTCCGGCATCTGGTCGTAGATCGTCCGGGCCGCCTCCGCCATCTTCCAGGTGAGGGTGCCGGCGACGATCATCAGGTCGGACTGCCTCGGCGAGAACCGCAGCGCCTCGGCGCCGAACCGCGCGAGGTCGAAGCGCGGCCCGACCATCGCCATCAGCTCGATGCCGCAGCAGGAGAGCCCGAGCGGCATCGGCCAGAGGGAGTTCTTCCGCCCCCAGTTCGCGATCGCCTCGACGGTCGTCGTGAGGACGCCCGCCTCGGCGAGGCCCGTCCCCTCCCTCAGGCTTCCCACTCGAGGGCTCCCTTCTTCCAGGCGACGGCGAGCCCCGCGCCGGCGAGGCCGAGGAAGAGCGTGACGGAGACGAACCCGGCGAGCCCGGCCTTCTTCGCGACGACCGCCCACGGGAGGAGGAAGGCCGCCTCGGCGTCGAAGAGGATGAAGAGGACCGCGATCAGGTAGAAGTGGAGGCTGAGCCTCCTCCTCGCGTTCCCGACCGGCGTCATCCCGCACTCGTACGTGGAGAACTTCCCCGGGGCGGCGACCCGCCGGCCGAGGACCTCGGCCGCGAGCGCGGCGGCGCCGACGAAGCCGGCGGCGAAGAGGGCGTAGAAGAGGATCGGGAGGTAGTCCGAGAGCATGGGCCCGGCCCGGGCTCGACCGCGGAGCCGCGCGATTCTAGGCGTCGCGGCCTCCCCTTCAACGCCGCCCGGGGCGGTCCTCGCGGTCCGCCCGGGCGGGCTCGGGGACACCCTCTTCGCCTTCCCCGCCCTGCGCGCCCTGCGCGAGGCCTTCCCTCGGGCCCGGATCGCGGCCCTCGGGAATCCGGCCTTCCTTCCCCTCGCGATCGCCTCGGGCTACGTGGACGAGGTCGCCTCCGCCGACGCCGGCTGGTTCGGGACCCTCCTCTCCGAGGAGAGTCCGATCGCGCCGGAAGCGCGCGCGTTCCTCGGGGCCTACGACCTCGTCCTCTCCTGGGGATTCGACGAGCCCCGCTTCGTCCGCCGAGCGAAGGAATCGGGCGCGCGCGAGGTGCTCGCGTTCCCTTTCCTTCCTCCGCGAGGCTCGCGCCGACCGGTTTCCGCGTACCTCCTCGAATCCCTTCGGGCGATCGGGATCCGGGGAGGGGACGCCGTCCCCCGGGTTACCCTCCCCGCCGACCTCGACGCGGCGGCCCGCCGGGAGCTGGGGGATGCCCGCCCGATCCTCGCGGTGCACCCGGGGAGCGGCTCGCCACGGAAGAACTGGCCCGCGGTGAGATTCGCGGAGGTGGCGTCCCGATTCGTCGAGGAGACCGGAGGCGCGGTCCTCCTCCTTTCGGGGTACGCGGACGAGCGGCCGCGCGAGGAGTTCCTCCTCGCCTTCGGGAAGCGCGATTCCCTCCTCGAGGCGCGCGGTCGGCCGATCCTCGAGGCCGCGAGCCTCCTCTCCTGCGCGCAGGCCTACCTGGGCAACGACTCGGGGGTCACGCACCTCGCGGCGTCCTTGGGGGTTCCGGTCATCGCCCTCTTCGGGAGTGCCAGTCCGGCGATGTTCCGGCCCCTCGGAGAGCGCGTGCGGGTCCTCCGCGCCCGATCCCTCGAGCGTCTCCCGACGCGACGGGTCTCGGGGGCGCTGCTCCCCGTGTTCGGCACGGGCGGGCGCCTCGCTCCGGATCCTTGAGGCTCGCCCCCTCCACCTCGTGCGGGTTCCTCCCCGGCTTCCCCCGCTCTACCTGGCCGGCGAGAGCCCCCTTCGCGATGCGACCCGCGTCGAGCCCCGCCTCCCCGTCGGCGCGGGGACGCAGCCGTAAGGGCCGCTCTCGATCATTCGGCGGCCCTTCGGCATCGCCAGCACGGCGGAGAAGACCCTCGCGGTCTCCGCGCAGTTGACGGAGCTCACAACGAAGGGGACGGATCGGCGGCCGTACATCCTGCGAGCGCGGCGGTGGGCGAACTCCTCGACCTCGACCGTGCGGTCCTCGGGGACGTCCAGGATCCAGAGCCACCAATCGATGTCCGGATCCTCGGCTCCTCCCCACGGCTGCACGACGACTCTCGTCTCCGGGTACCGCTTCTCGATCGTCTCGATGAGCGCACGGATCCTGGGATTCCTCATCGGATCACCTCCCGGACGAGCGGATCGGCCAGGCGGCAGAGAACTGCGAGGCGCTTGAGATCGACCGTCGATTCATGGTAGTCGGCACGGTTTCGAAGCCACCGGGGCTCCTTCGATAGTAGCGCGTCCTCTGGGTGGCCCCGTGCGCGAGACGCGTGGCGGATGACCATCCAATGCTCCCACCGCTTCGCACCAGGAAGGAAGTCGTGCGGCCTCGAGCCTTTCCTCTCGAACGCGAAGATCACGGCCTGGAAGGCGGCGCAGTAGAGGTGCGTAGCGGCCCCGTCGTAGAGCCCAAGCTCGAGGAGCGCGCGCGCGAGCCGGAGGTTTTGGAGTGCCTTCGCCCTCATTCCCGGGACGGGGCCAAACCCCGGCCGCTGCCACCAACGACGAACGAGCCGGCGAACGGTTACAGAAAACCTCCCGGCAAGGCGAAGGGACCACCGCGACGGGCTGGCCGTACGAACGGGACGCCTCGCGTAGGCGATCCCAGGCGCCTACCCCCTCCCCTGGAAGAGGGCCCCTCCCCTGGGCTCGAGCGCACCGGGTCGACCGACCGGCACGCTCGCCCATCGCTCCGCCGGGGCGGTCCGTCGAGCGCCGGTCTCCGTGCGGACCTTCCGGGTCAGTCGGGAGACGGCCGCCAGGTCGAGTCGGGATCGTAGGTCTTGATCTCCTCGACCAGCTCTGACGTCTCCTCCCCGAGGTCCTTCTGGAGGACGATCCCCCGCTGGTTGACGAGGAAGGTCATCACCCCGGAGTTCCCGTAGGTCGCCGGCCAGGCGATCGCGGCGAACCCGCCGGTCATCAGCCCCTTCCCGTCGATGTAGCTCTTCGCTCCCCCGGCGACGCGCTTCCCCTGGCCGGTGAGGATGCGGAAGTGGTAGCCCTGATAGGGAATCGGCTCTTCCCCCTTCCGCCGGTAGCCGTGGGTCGCCGCCTCGGCCACGAGGGGCCCGAGGGGGCTGTCGGCTTCCCCCTCCCCGGTCGGCCAGTAGAGGCCGTTGTGGCGTCCCTCGTCGCTGAAGATGAACTGCGCGTAGGCGGGCGGGTTCCCATCCCGGCCCGCCTCGAAGTACTCCCGCTGCGCGTCGACGTACTCGCGGAGCGTGGCGATCGTCTCGAGCTCATTGCGGCCGATCCGGCGGTTCAGGAGCTCGTCCTTCCCCGCCTCGACGTCGAAGGTCCAGCGGTCCCCTTCCCTCACGATCGGGAAGGGGAAGGGCCACCCCTCGTTCCCCACCTCCGCGATCTTCTCGCCTCCCTCCAGTTCCTTGAGGGCGATCTTCTGGAGGATCATCGTCTTCAGCCGGAGCACGTCCTCCCGGTCCGAGGCGTCGTCCCCCGACTGCAGGAACTCGGCCCAATCCGGGCCGAACATCTTCGCCTTGCGCGCGTCGTCGGAGGTGCCGGCGACCTCGGCGACCGTCCGCATCGCCTCCTCCGGCGAGGCGTAGGTCTCGAGCCGCGGGGATGCGCACGCCGCGACAGCGCCGAGGATGGGCAGCGCCGAAGAGCGGGTCACGTTCTTGGTCATGTTCGTCGTCCTCTTCCGTCTCACGCGTCGGTCAGCGCCGCCCGCCTCCTCCACGTCCGCCGCCGCCTCCCCGTCCGCCACCTCCGCGGCTGCCGCCTCCGCGAGAGGCTCCGCTGCTTCCACGGGAGGAGCTGCCTCGGGAGGAGGCCGCGCGGTCGCGGCTCGGCTGGCGCGACCCGCTCATGGCGGTCCCTTTCCCTCCGGACTGCTTCGGAGCGGGGCTGGCGGCAGGACGGGCGCCACCGGACGGGGACGGGCGGGCGCCGGCGCCCGCGGCCGGCTTGGCTCCCGCCGAGGGCCGCTGCGCCGCGCCGCCGGGCTTCCCCGTGCCCCCGCCGGCCGGGCGCTGCTGCGCGGATGCGCCGCGGTCGTATCCCCTCGCCTGGTCGCGGGAGACGCGATTGGTGCCCTTGTTCCCCCCGTACTTCTGGGCGGTCCCCTTGTCCTTGTAGTTGGCTCCCTTGCGGTGCTCCGGGTTGTGCTTCCAGTCGCCCTTGCTCTTGCCCCCGGACTCCCGCTTGGACTGCAGCTTCTCGGCGTTCTTGCTCGTCTTCTCGTTGAAGTTGTAGTTGTGGTCGACGTCGATGTCGACCTCGCTGTTCCCCCAACCCCAGTTGCACCCGCCCCACATCGCGGCGCCGACGGCCATGCCCGCCCCGAAGGCGAGGAGGCCGTAGCCGGCCGGAACCGGGGCATAGAGGGCAGGGTAGTAGGGGGCGGGATAGGTCCAGGCGGGGCCGTAGACGACGGTCGGCGAGTAGCTCGGGACGTAGATCACCTCGGGGTCGGAGGACTCGATGACGATGATCTTGTCCTCCTGGACGGTGACCGTCTGCTCCTTCGTCGTCTTGAGGTTCCCCGCCTCGTTCGCCTTGCCGCGCATCTTCTGGACCGCGTCGAGTAGCTTCGCCTCGTCCCCGAGGAAGGCGTCCCCGAGGTCCTGGGTCCAGTCGAGGTTGTCGCTCATCTTCGCGAGGGCCTCCGGCACCGTGCAGAGCGACTTGACGCTCGGATCCCAGTCCTGCTCCTTCAGAGCGTCCTCGAGCGCCTTCCCCTTGAGCGAGGCGTTCTGCTTCATCCAGCGGTCCGCCTGGACGACCTCGAGGGGATAGGTCGAGGCCATCAGGATCTGCATCAGGAGGGAGTCGGGATAGAGCGCGATCGGGGCGATCAGCTGCTCGAGCTGCGTCTCCGAGAACCCTCCTCCCGCCGCGGGCTGGGTCTCCTGGGCGGGAGCGGGTTCGAGGACCGCGAGGAGCGCCGCGGATGCCGCCACGCACCGGAGGGGAAGGGAACTCGTCATGGGGAGCCTCCTGGGGGCCGCTCTACCGCCGCCGTCGCTTCCCGGACCTCTCCCGGCCGGCGGATTCCGCGGGTGACCGGATGCTAGCGCGGGGACGACGGGAAGAGGAGTCCACGACCGCGGCGGACCGGGCCGGGAGCGGCATAAGGCCCCGGAAGGCGCGCATCCCTCGCGGCCATGCGACGGCGTTCGCGCTGGACCGGAATCGCGCCGCTCCTCTCCGCGGTCGGGGCCTGCGCACTCCTCGAGGACGGGCACGGCGGTCCCGCGGAGAGGAGCCTCGGACGCGAGACGACCCGGCAGCGATGGGCGAGGCTCGGGTTCGAGCGGTGGACCGAGGTCGACGGTCTCCGGATCCACTTCGTCGAGGCCGGGACCGGCGAGCCGGTCTTCCTCCTCCACGGCATGGGGGACTGCGCGATCGGCTGGCGCGGCCAGCTCGAGACTCTCGCCGAGGCGGGCTTCCGCGCGATCGCGTGGGACATGGCCGGGGCGGGGCTCTCCGACAAGCCCCTCGACCGCGACGTCTCGATCCCGGCGATGCGCGCTCTCCTCGACGCCTTCCGGGAACGCCTGGGCGTGAAGCGCGCGATCCTGGTCGGGTCCTCCTACGGCGGGGCGATCGCGCTCCTCCAGGCGAGCATCCGACCCGAGACGGTCCGCGCGCTCGTCCTGATCGACCCGGCCTGCTACGCCGACCCCGAGGTCACCGACCACGCGAGGCTCTTCCAGGCGAGGTGGTTCACGGACCTCGTCTACCCCCTGATCCCGGCCGGCTGGCTCGCGCGCTACGGCCTCCGGCAGTGCGTCGGCTCGGTCGACGCGCTGCCGGAGGGCCTCCTCGAGGAGTACGAGGCCGAGGCGCGGCGACCCGGCGTGAGGGAGTTCTTCGTCCGCCTCGAGCAGCAGGTCGTCCCGGCCGATCCGCGCGCGTTCGAGGCGGGCCACCGCGAGATCCGCGCGCCGACCCTGATCCTCTGGGGCCGGAACGACCGGCTCCTCCCGCTCCGCCACGGCGAGCGCCTCGCGCGCGAGATCCCGGGCGCCGAGCTCGTCGTCCTCGAGGCGGGGCACATCTCTCACCTCGAGCGCCTCGAGGAGACGAACCGGTTCCTGCTCCGGTTCTTTCGCAACTTGTAAGGCTGAGGACGGCGTCGCTGGGGGGAGCGGTCCGACCCGGCACCGGGATCAGCGCGCGGGCTGCCGGTAGACGCGGATCCCCGGCTCCTCGAAGAGGAGGTCGCCGGGTCCGACCTGCTCCTGACCCTCGAGGGACCGCCCCTCCGGGTCCGAGACCACCAGGAGGGTGACTCCGGGGAAGGCGGCGAAGAGGGCACCTGGCCCGTCCGCGACGGCGCGCTCGACCCTCTCCCAACGTTCGGCGATGTCGGGTGTGAGGTAGGGGTGACCGAAGACGACGCGGTGAGGAGAGACGACGGGAAGGAGGCTGGAGAAGAACCCGCAGGTCAGGCTCGAAAGGACGGTCTGACCGGGCCGCATCGCCGCGATGCGCTCGAGCGCGCGGGCGTGGGGAGCGGGGAGCGCGATCCATCGCGTGACCGACCGGGTGGCGGGGATGAACAGGAGGTTGTCGAGGGCGAGGAGGGGGAGAAGGGCCGCGAGGACGGGCGCTCGACGGAGCGCCTTGACGACGCGCTGTCGACGCAGTCCCCACCGGAGGGTGAGGAGGACCATCGGGAGGAAGGCGTAGGCGTGGGAGAAGTGGAGGGGCTGGAAGGAGCGCTCCTTGCCGAGGACCCAGTGGTGGTTCATCAGCGCCGCCGTGACGAGGAGCTCGACGAGGAGGAGCCGCCAGGCTCCACCGCCCGGTCGCGCGTCCCGCGCAGCGCGGAGCCCGGCGGGGAAGAGGAGGATCCAGGGGGCGTAGACCCAGAGGTACGGGAGAGGATCGGTGAAGAAGCGAGCGGACCTCCATCGCTCCATGAGCTTCGCGTGGGCGGGGAAGCTGGGGAGCCAGACGAGGTTGTAGGCGAAGAATGCGGCGATCCCCGCGCCCGCGATCCCGAGTGCCGGGAGCGGGAGCCCGCGCCGCCCGGCGAATCGTTCTGCGGCAACCCATGCGAGAGTGATCGCTGCGAACTGAGCTCCGGTGAAGGGGTGGGCATAGAGGAGGAAGAGGAGGCAGACGCACGCCTGGGAAGAGCGTCCGGAGGCGAGGGCGTAGAGGAGGCGAAACGAGAGGGCGTGGTAGAGGGTCTCCGTGGCGTAGAAGAAGTTCCGGAAGACATTCGGGAACCACCAGCCGCAGGCGTGGTCGGCCCCCTCGAAGGCCTGGAGAACCCCCTGCGACGTCCACGGTCCCCCGCCCGACAGGAGGCGGCGCAGCGCCTCGACCCAGACGAAACCCCCGGCGACGAGAGCGATCCAGAACGCGGCGCGCCGATCGCACGCGTCCTCGAAGAGGAGGCCGACGAGGCGCCAGAGGGAGACCGCGAGCGCCGCTCCGGCGAGGAGTCGCAGGAGGTAGTCCGTGTGGAGGAGAGCGAGCCCGCTCGCGCGGTGGATCGAGCCGACCAGTAGGGGGTAGAGATGGGAGTAGAGAACGGGAGAGGCAGGGTCGTCGTCGTAGGGGTTGGGGTAGGCGAAGCCGTTGCCGCGCTCGAAGAGCGCCCGGGCGTAGGCGAGGTAGGTGAACTGGTCGTTCTGGACTTCCCCCATGAACACGCGACCCTCCGACGTCGAGAGAACCCGCTCCGCGGCGATGACGGCGAGCGGGACGAGGGCGCAGGCGATCCCGGCGAGGGGGACGAACCATGGCGTCCGCTCGGCGTCGCCCCGAGCCGTGTGGGTGGAAGCGAGCCACCGCCCGAGCCGGCGGAGGTCGGGCGTCAGCCCCTCCTCCCACCCGGTTCGGCGAGGATTTGGCACAGCCTCCCGGCGAGACCGCCGTCGACCATCCCGACCCGCGCGGGAGCCTCCCCGAGGTCGCCTTCGTCGAGAGCCGTCCCGAGCGTGTCGGGCGGGTTGCCCCAGAAGCCCCTCCTCCCGTCCGTCCTCCCGACCTCGGAGAGGTCGAGGTCGGAGTCGAGGGCGTCGGCAAGGGTCTCCATGCCGATCGCGACCGCGAGGGCCTCCGGGAGCGACGCCTCCACCCCGTCGCGGTCGTCCGGTTCTCCCGGTTTCTCGCTCCACCGGGGGCGCTCGAAGGAGACCGAGTCCGCCTCGCGCGGGCAACAGCCGCCGGAAGCGAGGTCGGTCTGGATCCGCGGCTCCGTCGGCGCGCAGGAATCGGGGGGGAGGGAGGGGAACGCGAGGAGGAGCGCGGTCAAGGCCCGGCTCACGCCCCAAGAATGCCGCGCCCCGATCGCCGCCGCATCACCCCGAGTGGAGACTCGCCGGCGCTCGGCCAGATTCGGGTATGGGACGGGGGTCGAGGTCGAGGGACGGGCGATCCCCTCCGTCGAGGCCGGGAGCGGGCCCGCCGTGGTCCTCCCTACAGGGGCTGGGGGACGGGACGATCGCGTGACGAGCACAGGACCGGCCGCTCGCCCCGGACGGACGATCAGGGCGCGGGCCGGCGGTAGGCGCGGAGCCCGTCCTCCTCGAAGAGGAGGTCCCCGGGTCCGACGTGACCCAACCGCTCGAGGATGGCGCCCTGCGCCTCGGTGACGAGGAGGAGAGTGACCCGGGGGAAGAGGGCGAGGAGCGCCCCCGGCTTCCCCGCGACCGCCTCCGCGATCGCGGCCTGGCGTTCCTCGAGCCTCGGGGTGAGGTGGCGGTGGCCGAGGATCACGAGGTGGGGCGAGACGGTCGGGAGGATGTAGGAGAGGAACTTCTGGCTCGAGAGCACCGTCTGCTCCGGGCGCAACTCCACGATCCGGTCGAGGGCGCGGGCCTGCGGGGCGGGAAGCGTCATCATCCTCGCGAGCGCGTGCGCCACGGGCAGGAAGAGGACGTTGTCGATCGCGAGGAGGGGGAGGAGCGCCGCCAGCACCGGCCCGCGTCGGAGCACCCCACCGATTCGCCGGGTGCGCAGCGCCCAGCCGAGGGTGAGGAGCACGATCGGGAGGAAGAGGTAGGCGTGGGAGAAGTGCAGGGGCTGGAAGGGCCGCTCCTTCCCGAGGATCCAGTGGTGGTTCATGAAGACCGCCGTCACGGCGAACGCGACGACGAGGAGCCGCCAGGCCGGGCGCGCCGGCCCGGGAGCCTTCGCGGCGGCCAGCCCCGCGGGGAAGAGGAGGATCCAGGGCGCGTAGACGCGGAGGAAGGGGAGCGGGTCGGAGTACTCCCCCACGCGCCTCCAGCGCTCGACGATCTCCGCGTGGGAGGGGAATCGGGGGAGCCAGAGGAGGTTGTAGTAGAGGAAGGCGCCGATCCCGGCGCACGTGACGAGGAGGGGGCCGAGCGGGAGGCCGCGCCGGCCGTCGAGCCGCTCCGTCGCGATCCACGCGAGGGTGATCGTCGCGAACTGGAGGCCCGTGAAGGGGTGCGCGAAGAGGAGAAGGAGGAGGGTCCCGCAGGCCTGGCGGGGCCGGCCCGCCGCGAGGGCGTAGAGGAGGCGGAAGGCGAGGGCGTGGTAGACCGTCTCGGTCCCGTAGAAGAAGTTCCGGAAGACGTCCTGGAGCCACCACCCTCCCGCGATGTCGGCTTCCGCGAAGGTCCGGCCGATCCCCTCCATCGTCCAGGGCCCCCCCGCGAGGAGGAGGCGGCGAAGCGCCTCGAGCCAGACGAGCCCCCCCGAGAGGAGGAGGACCCAGAAGGCGGCGCGCCGGTCCCTACGCTCCGGGAAGAAGACCCCGACGAGGCGCCAGAGCGAGATCGCCAGCGCGGCGCCGCCGAGGAGCCGGACGAGGTAGCCCGACGGCACGACGGCGAGCCCGCTCGCGCGGGAGATCCAGCCGACGAGGAGGGGGTAGAGGTGGGCGTAGAGGACGGGGGCCCGGGGGTCCTCGTCGTAGGGATTCGGATAAGCGAATCCGTTCCCGCGCTCGAAGATCTCCCGCGCGGAGGCGAGGTAGTAGTACTGGTCGTACTGGATCTCCCCCTGGAAGACCTCCCCCCTCCGGGCGGCGGACGCCGAGGCCGCGACCATGACGGCGAACGGGACGAGCGCGCACGCGAGCCCCGCGAGGGGGACGAAGCGGGGGAGGCGGTCCGCGTCGGGCGAGGGGCGGAGGAGGGCGCGGAGCCCCTCTCGGATCCGCGCGAGCCGGAGGCTCAGCCTTTCCTCCCGCCCGGCTCGGCGAGGATCTCGCGCAGCCGAGCGGAGAGCTTCCCGTCGACCTTCCCCACCCGCGCGAGCGCCTTCCCGAGGTCGCGGTCCTCGAGACCGGCCTCGAGGGCGGCGATCGCCCGGACCTGGACCGCCCCGCGGTCGTCCGTCAGCGCCTCGATCAGGTCGAGGACGTCGCGCTTCCCGAGAATGCCCTTCGATCCGGAGAGGGAGGCGAGCCGGTGGACCTGGAGCACGACCGACTCCGCCTCCAGCTTCATCCCGTTCGGGAAGAGGGAGCCCGAGGTGAACCTCCAGAGGACCTCGTTCGGAGCGAGGAGGACCCCGTTCGTCCGGAGGACCTCCCCGGGCATCGCGAGCGTGCAGTCGAACCGCAGCCGCTTGTCCTGCGGCCCGCCGAGGTCCCCGACGAGGTCGGCGTGGCGGTCGCCGATCCACTTCTCCGCGGCCTCCTTGCCGCCGAAGTGCACGGCGAGCGTCGTCTGGAGGACCTCCCCCAGCCGGTCCGGGGCGAGCCGCTGCTCGACGGCGGCGGGGGGACCCGGGGCGGGCGTCCGCTCCCCCTGCGGGCGGGGGAGGCGCACGAGGGTCGAGAGCTTCCTCGCGAGGGCGACCCGCACGCGCTCGAGGGCGTCCTCCGCGAGGAGGTCCTCCGCCCGCAGCGCGATCCCCTCCCGCGAGAGGCGCGCGGCGGCCCGCTTGGCGAGCCGCTCCCCGTCGGGATCGCGGAGGCCCTCCCACCACAGGACGAGGAGCGAGCGGAGGAGTCGGCTCCCCTGCGCGTCGAGCCACCCCTCGACCTCCGCGAGGTCGAACTCGGGATGGAGGCAGGCGCGGAGCGCCTTCTTCGCGACGGCCACGGCCTCCCCGACCGCGTCCGCGAGGGAGGCCTCCATAGCGTCCCGGTCGACCGGCTCGCGGAACGACTCGCTCCAGAGGTGGCGCTCGAAGAAGACGAAGTCCTGCTTCCGGTGGGAGACGGTCCGGTCGAGGACCCTCCCCTCCTTGCGCCGGCGGAACCGGAAGTCGGGGGGGATCTCCGCGGCCCTCGCGAAGAAGCCGCGGGCGAGGAGGGTCGTCCCCTCGAGCGACCAGACCGGCCACGCCTCCCGGTCGGGGAGGAGGAGGCCCTCCGGCACGTCGGGCTTCCCCGTCCCCTTCCCCTCCTCCTGCGCCTCCGGGAAGGCGAGGACGACCTCGCGGGAGCAGGATCCGTCCGGGGAGAGGTCGGTCCGGATCCGGACCTCCGTCGGCTCGCAGGATGCGGCGGCGAGGGGCGCGAGCGCGAGGAGGAGGGCGCGAGGTCGGGCCGGGATCACCCCTCTAGAATGCCGCCCCTCCATGGCCGCCGCACCCCCCCGCGAGACGATCCGCCGTCGCTGGGAGAGGCTCGGGTACGCGAGGGAGGTCGAGGTCGACGGGGTCCGGATCCACTACGTCGAGGCGGGGACCGGCCCCGCCGTCTTCCTCGTCCACGGGATGGGGGACTGCTCGATCGGGTGGCGCCACCAGCTCGAGACCCTCGCGGGGGCGGGCTACCGGGCGATCGCCTGGGACATGATGGGGGCGGGGCTCTCGGACAAGCCGGTCGAGCGGGAGTACTCGATGCCGGCGATGGCCGAACTGCTCGAGAGCTTCCGCGCCCGCCTCGGGATCGAGCGCGCCGCCCTCGTCGGGTCCTCCTACGGAGGCGGCGTGGCGCTCCTCCAGGCGCGGAGGCGTCCGGATCGCGTCTCCGCCCTCGTCGGGGTCGATCCCGCCTGCTACGCCGACGGCGTCGGGAGCTACACGCGCCTCTTCAACAATCCCTGGTTCAACCGCCTCCTCTACCCCCTCGTCCCCGCCCGGCTGCTCGTCCGGATCGGCCTCGGCCAGTGCGTCCCGGACCTCTCCGTGATCGGGAGCGAGGTCTTCGAGGAGTACGTGCGGGAGGCGAAGCGGCCCGGGGCGAAGTCGGCGTTCGCCCGGTTCGAGCAGGACGTGATGCCGGAGGACCCCGCCCCGTTCGAGGCCGGCCACAGGGAGATCCCGGTCCCCACGCTGATCCTGTGGGGGCGCCGGGACCGGGTCCTCCCCGTCGCGCACGGGGAGCGGCTGGCGCGCGAGATCCCGGGGGCCCGGCTCCTCCTCCTTGAGGCCGAGCACATCCCCCACGTCGAGAGGGCGGAGGAGACGAACCGCGCGCTCCTCGGGTTCCTGCGCGAGACGGTCGGCGGGAGCCCTGCGTCCGGCGGGCGCGACTACGGCGCCACGCGCCGGAACTCCCCGTAGTTCCCGCCGGAGAGCCGCTGCATGAACTCGGCCGCCGGGGAGTTCGCCGGCCCGAAGTAGATCCCGTGCAGGGCGATCCGGGAGCCGAGGTTCGCCGAGGAGATCGCCTCCGCGAGAGTCTCGGGATCGACGACCGCCCCGACGGTCGGGGCGCCGTCGGAGAGGAGGAACACGGTGTCGGCGTCCGTGTAGAAGCGGTCGACCGCCACTCCCCGGATCCGCAGCGCCGCCTCGAGGGCGCCGAAGAGGTTCGTCCCTCCGGAGGCGCAGACTCCCCGCACCCTCTCCGTCGCGGCGGCGACATTCTCCGGGGTCGGGGGGACGACGGTGTCGAAGACGCGCTCGACCCCCCCGCTGAAGAGGACGACGTTGAAGCGGTCCTCGGGACCGAGGCGGCCGAGGATGGCGAGGAGCTCCTCCTTCGCCCGCTGGAGCTTCGTCGGTCCCGCGATGGGGGGCGGGGCCTGCGGGCTCGCCCGGGTGGGCCGGGGCCGGCGGGGGGGCCTCGGAGTCGACCGGCTCCGCCATGCTCCCCGACACGTCGAGGACGAACACGACGCGGTCGGTGCGGACCGGGATCCCGAAGTAGGTCGGCTCGCCGCTCCGGGGACCCGCGGTCGCCGTCACGGCGGGCGCGACCCGGAAGGAGGCGCGGTGGACCGCCCACCAGTCCTGCCAGCGCTTCGGATCGTCGAGGGAGACCGCCTGGCCGGCGAGCCGGGTCAGGGCCCGGGTGAGGGCGAAGACGATCCGCTTGCGCCCCTCCCCGCTCTTCGCGCGTTCCCTCTCGGCGGCGAGCGCGGCGATCAGGGGCTCGACCGCCTTCTCGGAGGGGCGGCGGACGAAGTAGTCGGCCGCCGCGGCCCGGACGCGCCAGTCCGGGTCGGAGAGGCATGCGACGACGACCGCGGCCGCCTCCTTCGCGAGGGCCTCCGCGGCCTCGCCCCTCCCCTCCAGCGCGAGGGCCCCGGCGAGGGCCTCGAGGAGCCGCGCGCGCACGACCGGATCCTCGTCGCGGATCCGCCCGAGGAGGGTGCGGACGGCCTCGGGCGTGCCCACCGACCCGAGCGCCGAGGCGGCCGCCGCCCGGACCCCCTCGTCGGGGTCGCGCGTCGCGGCGCGGAGCGGCGCGACGAGGTGGGGGAGGCGCGACTCGCCGAGGGCGCGCGCCGCGGCGGAGCGGGCGGGGATCGGGTAGGCGGAGCGTGCGAGGAGGACGTCGCGCGCGAGGAACTCGAGGGTCGCCGGACTCCGGAGCTTCGCGAGCGCCTCGGCGGCCTTCTCCCGGACGGCCCAGGGCTGCCGCGCCGCGAACTCCTCCCGCTCGGCCTCGGGATCCTCGTGGAAGGAGATGGAGGAGAGGGTGAGGAGGCGGCGCGCCGCCTCGGGCGTGTCGGAGGAGACGAGCTCCCCAAGGGCGCGCGCCAGCCGGCCCTCGGGCCCCAGGGTGTCGAGGATCGCCCCCCCCTGCCTCCCTCCCCCCGTCTCGAGGTAGAGGATCCGGCCGCCGCGGTAGGCCTGCGCGTAGGCGTCGAACTTCGGGAAACGGCTCTGCGCGGCGCCCGCCGCGAGGATTCCCGCGACGAGCGAGCCGAGCAGGAAGGGAGGGCCCGTCCCGATGTCCATGCTGCAGCGCTCTCCGAGAGCCTTCCTCTTATCGGACAAACACCCCCCGGTTACTTCTCCGGGGGTTCAGAGGTCCCGAATCTCCTCGAGGACGGGGGTCTCCCCCCCCTCGGGCTGGCGGCAGACGATCCTCACCCGGACTCGCACGGCGCCGGCCGGGGCGTCGAGGGGGATCTCCCGGTCGTGATCGACCCGGAGGAAGGCGCGGTGGTCGATCACCTCCTCCCGGGAGGCGACCTCGGACCCGGACGAGGAGAGGAGGGAGACCTTGACCCGGAACTCCCGGGTCGTCAGTCCGGGGACCCGGTGGCCCGCCTCGTTCTTGAGGAGGACCCGCACCTGCTTGCCCGAGCGGAGGACCTCGAGGGCGAAGGCCTTCCGCGCGAACGCCCCGTCCCGGGGGCCGTGGAGCGCGTGGCTGCGGCCAGGGCGCTTCGGAGGCGGCTCCGCGAGCCCGGGATCGGTCGCCGCCGCCCGCTCGACCGGCTCCATGTGGCAGCCGACGCAGGATCGGCCCTTCGCGGTCCCCCCCGACTCCTCGAAATCCTTCCCGAGGGGGAGGACCGGGCCGATCCGGGTCGAGTGGCAGGTGACGCAGAGCGCGTTCGTCCTCAGGAGGTCGGAAAAGAGGGGATCCGCCGTCGAGCCGTGGGCCGAGGCCTTCCCCCCGAACGGCCCGTGGTAGGCGCCGTCGGCCCCGAGGTGGCAGGCGTCGCAGTGGATGCCGGAGTCCCGGTCGTCTTCCCTCGCCACGGGGAGGTTGCCGAGCCCGGACTCGTGGAGAGGCTTCGGGACGTGGCAGGGGTAGCAGGAGGCGGGGTTCGTCACCTTCTTCACCGCCGCCTGGTAGATCGCGTCCTTCCAGGCGCGGCCGTGGAGGGATCCCTCCCACTCGGCGTGGATCTCGGCGTGGCAGGAGGCGCAGTCGAGTCGGCCGTTGCTCGCCGGCGGCACTCCACCTCTCTCCGGCTCCTGAGTCGTCGCGAGGGAAGGGGGAGCGAGGAGGAAGAGGGCGGCGGTTCGGACAGTTCGGCCCAAGGGGTCGAGCGCGGACCCGGCCATTGTAGGAGGCTCCTGCCGGGACCCGGCGACCTGGGAGGATCCGACGCAAGGGGTTCGCCGGCGAAGGAAGAGGGGCGCGGCCGTCAGGCCGCGCCCCGTGCGGACCCCGGGAGCGAGTCCCGTCCCTACTGCACGACGGTCGCCGGGAAATTGGGGGTGGCGAGCACCCGCGGGCAGGGATTCACGACGACCTGGAAGCTCTGGAGGTGCAGCGTCGCCCCGGCGAGCCCCGGCATCGCCGGCACCGGGATCGTCGCCGACCAGTTCCCTTCCCCGCCGGCCGGTCCAGCCTGGAGGACGATGAACGGCACGGCGTAGAGGAAGCAGCTCATCGGGGGGATCGGGAGGTTCAAGGCGGCGAGATCGATGCCCCCGGGGATCCCCGTCGGGCTGATCGAGAGGGTCACGGGCACGCCCGGGAGAAGGCCCGCCGCCTTCCAGGTGAACGGAAGCCCGATCCGGGGCGGGTCCTCCGCCCAGGTCGTCGGGGCCGACGCCCCGCCCGTGTCGCACCCCGTCCCCGTCGTCAGGGGGAGAAGGTAGTCCTCGATCTCCCCGAACGTGAACGACGCCCCGGCCGCGAGATGGGCGGGCTGGGAGGGGTCGGCGAAGCTCAACTTCACCCGCGTCGGCACGGGGTTCACCGAAGATACGGGAACCGAGAGCGGCCCGAGCCAGACGGTCGTCCCCTCGGGCCCCACGCTCGCCGAGACGGGACCGAAGGCTTCCCCCGGCTCGTCCCACCGGCCGTCCCCGTCGAAGTCCATCCATGCGGAGAAGACGTCCAAGAAGGTCCCGACCGGGTTCGTCGCCCGGACCCGGAGCCTCGCCGCGCTGCCCGCCTGGAGGTATCCGACGGCGACGAGCGCGTCGTCCTCGGCCCCGTCGTCGTCCCAGGCGGCGGTCCCGATCGAAGTCGGGAATCCCACCGGAGCGGAGGGGTCGCCGTCCACCAAGGCCCCCAGCCGCTCGCTGTTGATGAACGTCGAGTTCACCGGCGGGTACGGGAGCGGAGCATCCCCGGCGTCCGAGCCGTTGCTCCCCGCCGCCGGAGTCGAGGCCGGACCGCCCGTCCCCGGAAGGACGTAGTCCTCCACCTCTCCGAAGGCGCCCGTCCCGATCGCCGAAGCGACTCCGGTCGTGTTGAACGAGAGCCTCGCCCTCACGTAGGGGGAGGGAGCCGCTGCCGCGGTTAGGGTGAAGGGACCGAAGGTGAAGTTCATCCCCGCCGGCCCCACCGCTGCCGTCTGGGTTGGCAACGCGTCGGTGGCCGTCGACCAGCCCAGCGAGAGGTTGCGGTCCACCCAGACGCGGCAACGATCCGTGAACGTGGCGCTCGGGTTGACCGCGCTCACGACGATCGAGGCGCTCGTGCTCCCGGGAAAGAGGTTCCCGACAGAGACGATCCCGTCGTCGAAGGAGTCCCCGAACCACGCGGCCGTGATCGGCCCGGGCTCGCCCGTCACTCCCGTCCCGAGCCTCTCCGAGGCGGTGGCGCTGGTGTGGACCGCGATCCCCGCGCCCGCCGGCGCATCGCTGTAGTCGGTCGTGGGAGACGGCGGCGAGCAGGCGATGTTGAAGGCGAAGGTCCCGGTCGCGCCGGAGAACCCAGCGACCCGGATCCGGTAGGTCGTCCCCTGCGTCACCGCCACGGACACCTGCGGCGCCGTCCCGCAGGAGTCATCGTTGCAGGCGAGGGAGGTGAGCGCGCCGCAGG
The DNA here is from genome assembly GCA_022616055.1 of Planctomycetota bacterium. GTDB lineage: Bacteria > Planctomycetota > UBA1135 > UBA1135 > JAKEFM01 > JAKEFM01. Next base: position 14,379 of record JAKEFM010000291.1, on the reverse strand, counting down.
AGCCGGAAAAGACCTCGAGGATCGCGTCGAAGGTGGCGATCCCCGGCGGGCAAAGCGAGAGGGTCGCGACCCCCGTGCACGCGGGGGTGTAGGCGAACCAGACGTCGTTCCCCCCCGGTCCGCACGGCCCCGCCGTCATGAAGTAGGAGTTGGTCGATCCGGCGGTGTTGAAGGGAGGGCTCGGCCCCTCCCCGATCAGGATGCTGCCGACGCAGTCGTCGTTCGGGTCGGGGGGGACCGGGCACCCGACGGCGATCGCGTCGAGGAGGGCCTGGAGGGTGATCTTGGTGCCGCTGTTGTCCCCGACCGGATTCCCCGCGCCGTCCGTGCCGCACCCTCCGTTCGTGTGGATGCCGATCGCTTCGCCCGCGCACGCGTCGATCACGGGGCTTCCCGAGTTGCCTCCGCAGGTGTCGACCTGGTACTCGATCGCCGCTCCGGCCGTCGCCGTGAGAGGGCCGGTGTGGGTCTGCTGGATGGTGTGCCGGGTCCCCGTGTCGTCCCCAGAGACGCAGGTGCAGGAGTCGTTGGCTCCGGTCGCGTTGTTCGCGTCGGTCCCGTCGATTCCGTAGCCCGTGACGCGGACGGTCGTGTCGACCGGCGGCATCGCGTCGGCGAGCCCGAAGGCGAGGAAGCCCTGGGACTGGAAGGTATAGAGTCCGGTCTCCGTGTTGGGGAAGCACTTGAAGACGGCCCAGTCGTCGCCGATCGCGCTGGGGCCGTCGTCGTTCCACGTGGCCCCGTCGTCGTCGATGGCGAACTGGTCCGATGCGGGGGGATGGTTGATCGAGCAGTCGGCGTCCGAGTCGGGCACGTTGAACTGCAGCACGGGGGCGACGAAGAGCGCATGGTTAAAGCAGTGCCCGGCCGTGAGGTGGCACTTGTCGAGACTCCCCACCGGCTCGGAGATGATCCACCCCGTGCACCACCCGCAGGGGGCCGTCGAGCAGCCCGTGAAGGTGGAGTTGACGGCGATCCGGCCGATGCGCTCGTCGCTCGAGGGAACCCGGTTGTCGGTGCCCCCGCAGATGGTCTCGGGGAGCGCGGACACCCCGGGGGGATCTCCCGCCCAGATCTGGGCGATCTGGAGGAAGTTCCCCTCGGTGTGGGGGCCGGCGATCAGCTCGAGGAGGACGGCCGAGCCGTTGAAGAAGGCCGTGTAGGACTTCCACTGCTGGAGGTGGACGGCGTTCAGCGTCTGCGAGTCCCCGTCGAGCATCGAGGTCACCCGGACGGCGCTCCCCTTCTTCAGCTCGGCCGCTGCGAAGTGGACCCGGAGCCAGGGAGTCGTCGGGGGGAGCTGGATCAGCTGCTGGAAGGCGACGGCCGGCCCGTCCCCGTCGTTCCCGAGGGGGCCCGTGTCGATGGCCTGAGGTTCCCAGTGGCCGGTCGTCTGGCCGCGGGCCGCGTTCCCGGCTCCGAGCAGGCATCCGACCCAGAAGAGGGGGAGGGCCGCCCTCCGCCTGACCCGGCCGCGCATCGAAATCCGGACCTTCATCACGGGATCTCCTCGCGTTCTTTTCCCCGGGAATCCGGGCCTCCGGCGGCGGGGAACCCCGCGCCGGCCGGGCGCGCCCTCCGGGGAGGACGGACCCGATCGTGGCGGGGTCCGGTCTCCGGATCTCCCACCCTCCGGCCGGCATCTTGGGCGTCGCGCCCCGCCCCGGATTCTCACCCCCCTCCCGGTCCGCCGGGATCCATGGATAGACTGTTGCCTCCCCCCCGGCCGTTTCGCCCCCGGCCAGCCCCCGTGCGAGCCCCCCGGAGAACCGCCTCGCTCCTCCTCGCCGCCGGGGCCGCCGCGCTCGCCGCGCCGACGCTCGTGCCCGCGTACTCCCTCCTCGGCGGGGATCTCCCCGTCGGGCATCGGGGCTTCGTCGTCTTCCCCTCGACCTTCTCGGACGCGACGGCGAACGACAACGCGAACCCGAGCGCGAGCTTCCCCGGCGCGTCGGGGGCGGTCCTCGCGGTCTGGAAGGCCGCGGTCGAATGGGGGAGCTGGCGCCATGGCCCCACGGGGGGCGGAGACCCGACCCAGGGGGCGCTCGGCGGGGATCCGGGGAACACGCCGGCGGTCGACAATCCCCTCGCGAACTTCGACTACTCCTTCCAGGGAGCCGGGATCCCCGGCCTCCCCGGGAAGACGGTCGCCGCCTCCTCGACGACCCTCGGGCCCGGGATCCTCGCCGTCACCTATCCCGGGACCGACTGGCAGATCCTCTTCGACGACCCGCAGTGGACCTGGGACGACGGGCCGGGCGGCGGGATCGCCGGCTTCGACATCCAGGGGGTCGCGGTCCACGAGCTCGGCCACGCCCTCGGCCTCGGCCACAGCGCGGACTCGGGCGCGACGATGTTCCCGGCCGTTCTCGGCAATGGCGTCGCCGACCGGTCGATCGCGACGGACGACGGGGACGGCGCGAAGGCGATCTACGGGGCGGCCGATCCCGCGAAACCTCGGATCACCGGCCTCTCGGGGGCGGCGGCTCCGGGCGCGACGATCGCGATCGCCGGGGTCAACTTCGCCCCCTCGGGGAACGAGGTCTGGTTCACGGCCGGCACCGGGAGCCCGGCGCCCCGGATCGTCGGGCCCCTCGACTCCTCCGGCGGAGGGACCTCGATCTCGGTCACGATCCCGGGCCTCGCGCCGGTCCCCGTGAGCGGCGACCTTCTCGTGAAGGTGCCGGGGACGACCGGCTCGACCCTCTCGAACGCCTGGCCGGTCTCGATCGCCCCCCCTCCCGCGCCGGTCCTCGCCTCCCTCGCCCCTCCGACCGTCCCCGTCGCCGGCGTGCCGACGCCGACGGTCACCCTGTCGGGAGCGAGCCTGGGCCCCGTCACCTCGGTCAGCGTCGGCGGACTCCTGGTCCCCTCCGCGATCCTCTCCTCCGTGAGCGACGCCCAGATCGACTTCCTCCTCCCGCCGGGCCTGCCGCTCGGTCCCGCGACCGTGACGGCGACGAGCCCGGGGGGAACGAGCAACGCCCTCTCGATCGACGTCGCCGCCTGCGATCCGCCAGTCCTCCTCGTCCCGCCGCTCACCGCCTCCTACGGGACGCTGCCGGCGCAGACCTTCACGGCGCCGGGCCGGATCGTCCTGCTGATCCTCAGCTTCTCGAACCTCCCCTCCCTCCTCCCCGGAGTCGTCGACCTCGACCTCGGGAACGCCTTCTCGGAGATCCTCCTCCTCCCGCCGCAGGTCGCGAGCGCCGCGCAGGGGCGGGCCGATTCGGTCCTCTACGTCCCCCCCGGCTTCACCGGCTCGACGGTCTACTTCCAGTCGGTCTCGATCCCCGCGGGCGGGCTCCCGCCCTACGACGCCTCCAACCTCGCGGCGACGCTGATCTTCTTCTGATCCGCGCCCGGCTCCCGGCGGACCTCCGAGCCTGCCGCCTTGAGGCGGAGGCGCCCCGACTGGGAGTAGAAGGCGACCGGGTTCTCCCAGACGACCTTGTCCACCTGGTCCTCGCCGTAGCCTCGCCGGAGCATCTCGCGCGCGGACTTGGCGGCGTTCAGGGCGTCCGACACCCCCCAGTCGGCCGAGGAGTTGACGAGCATCCCCTCGAGCCCGTTCTCGTCGAGGATGTTGACGAAGCGCTCGGCGGAGAGCTTCGTCCTCGGGTAGACGGTGTGCCCCGCCCAGCATCCCGCCGCCCGCGCGAGCGGCGTCGTCTCCTCGGTGTTGTGGTCGACGAGGACGCGCTCGGGGGGGAAGCGCATCTCCTTCACGATCTCCAGGGTGCGCACCGTCCCCCGGCGCTTGTCGCGGTGGGGGGTGTGGACGAGGAGGGGGAGCTTCATCGAGGCGGCGATCTCGACCTGGGCCCGCAGCGCCTTCTCCTCGGCCGGGCTGATCGAGTCGAAGCCGACCTCGCCGACGGCGAGCACGCGCTCGTGGCGCAGGTACTCGGGCAGGCGGGCGAGGACCTCGGCGGCGAGGCGCTCGTCGTTCGCCTCCTTCGGGTTGAGGGAGAGCGCGCAGAAGTGCTCGATCCCGAACTCGGCCGCGCGCCGGACCTCGAAGTCGAGGAGGGAGTCGAAGTAGTCGAAGAAGGTCCCGGCGTGGCGCCGGGGCTGTCCGAGCCAGAAGGCGGGCTCGAGGAGGGCGCGGACGCCGGCGAGGGCCATCGCCTCGTAGTCGTCCGTCACCCGCGAGAACATGTGGATGTGGGGCTCGAAGATGCGCATCGGAAAACTCCGGAGGCGAGCGTAGGGGGGGGCGGGGGTGCGATCAAGGAACGGAGGATGCCGCGCGCTTGACGGGGCGGCGGGATCGGGCGGACGATGTCCTCTCGGAAGGTTCCCTGCGCGGAGGCCCGTCGCGCGGCTCGGCATGCGCGGACGGCACTCGGGCAGGAGTCGCCGGGAGGGTCGGACCTCTTCTCGGCGACTTCCTCGGACGAGGTCCCTCCGGAGTTCGATCCGCATGAGAAAGGTCTTCCTCCTCGGAAGCGCCGCGGCGCTCCTGGCCGCGCCGCCTGCTCCCGCGCAGCCCTGTCCCGCCGGCGCTCCCGTCACCGGGTACCGCTGCGACCCGACCCCGAACGCATTCGCGAGCATCCTCGGCCTCCCGGGGACGGTGAACGCCTTCCTTCCCCCGACGGACGACGTGACGACGGCGGCCATCCCCTTTCCGGCCGGGTTCACGTTCGCCTACTACGGCGTCGCGAAGGTCTCGGTGCAGATCTGCTCGAACGGATGGCTCACGTTCACCGCGACGACCTCGGCCTCGGCGACGAACCGCCACCCGGAGGACAATTCCACCCCGAACGAGACGATCTTCCCCTGGCACGACGACCTGGTCGTCCTCGCCCCCGGCTCCTCGGTCGACTACCTCTTCGACCTGACGCCCGCGGCGGAGACGCTGACCGTGCAGTGGACCGGGGTCGGGAACTTCGTGATCGATCCTCCCCTCACCGCGCGGGGCTCCTTCACGTTCCAGTGCATCCTCTATTCCTCGACCCACGCGACGCTGCCGAACCGGATCGAATTCCGGTACGACCGCACCACCGCGCCTCCGGTCATGGGCCCCTGCCAGACGACGAATGCCGGGACCCTGGCCACGTCGGCCACGGTGGGGTGCGAGGCGGCCGGAACGACGACCGTCCCCACCGTCGGCGGCGCCGAGCCGACGGACCGCGGGGCGGCGAACGAGGCCTTCCCCACCTGCGACATCCGGCTCTCTCCCGCCGCCTACTCGGCTTCGACCTACGCGGCGACGGCGACGCTCGTCCCCCAGGAGCCCTTCTGCCACATCGAGGGGCTTCCCGGCACCGTCGCGATCCCGCCCCCCTGCCTCGCGGGGACCTGTTTCGAGGACCAGAACTCGACGGGGATCACCGGGACGGCGATCCCGCTCCCCTGGAAGTTCAACCTCTTCGGCCGCGTCATGAAGTCGGCCGTCATGAACGCCAACGGGTTCATGGCGCTCGGCCGAGGCTCCTCCTTCACCGATTTCTCGAACACGGCGATGGGGAGCACCAGCGATCCCGACGCGACGATCGCCCCCTTCTGGGACGACCTCGAGGGTTCGCCCGCCTCGGGGATGTTCTACCGGGTCGACGGCGTCCCGGGCTGCCGCGTCATGACGTTCGAGTGGCACGACTTCGGCCGCTTCCTCGCACCGGGCGCCGACTGCGCCCCATCCGTGGGAAGCGTCACGATGCAGGTGAAGCTCTTCGAGGGGAGCGCGGGAGCGCTCGTGGCCTCCGCCGGCACCTGCCCCTACGACGTCGTCGTCCCCGGCGACGGCAACGACCGGATCGAGCTCCACTACGACCACGCGACGTTCGTGCCGGCGGCCCCGACCGCCTTCAGCGCGACGATCGGCGTCGAGAACCACAAGGGCACCGTCGCCGGGGTCTGCCTCGCCGGGACGGTCAACGCCGCCCCCCCCGCCGGGATGAAGTGCGTCATCGACCCCTGCGACACGGCGACGATGCGCTTCTACGGGGACGCGAACAACACGGCCCCCGCGGGCGTGGCCGCCTGCCTCCCGGAGATCAAGGGGAACTGCGTCCCGCCCATCATCGGGAACACCTTCGGGCTGCAGATCACGGGAGGGAGCCCGCTCGGGATCGCCTTCGTGATCCTCGACTTCGGCGGGGCGCTCCCCGGGATGAGGACCCCCGTTCCCTGCGGAGGGCTCCCGAGCCCGTTCGGCACCTTCTGGGTGAATCCCTTCTCCGCCGCTTCCCTGATCCTCCCGTGCGGGGCCGGGGTGCTCTCCCCGGGCGGTCCGTGCGAGGGGTGCTGCGGGATCGACCTGCCGCTCCCGCTCGACCCGACCCTGATCGGGTTCACGACCTTCGCGCAGGGCGTCTCGGTGCTCCCCGCTCCCTTCGGGCTCCTCTTCGAGCTGACGGAGGGGGCGAAGATCACGATCGGGGGCTGATCCGGATCCCCGTTCGACCTCGTGGGGCGACCTCGAGGGGCGCGGCCGCCGCCGGCCGCGCCCCGTTCGCATGACGTCCCTCAGGGCCCGTCCGTAGAATCCGCGCGCTTTTCCCCCGGAGGTTCCATGCGACTCGCGCTCGCCGCCTTGCCCCTCCTCCGCGCGCGGGGGGCGGGTTGAGCGCGGCCTCCCGCCTCGACGCGCTCTTCGGGCCCGTCGGCGGCTGGCGCGCGGCGGCGCTCCTCGGTCTCGGCGTCCTCTGGGCCCTCGAGGGCCAGATCTGGATCGCGATCCTGTGCGCGGGGGTCGCGGTCGCCGTCGGCTGGCGCGGACGTCGCGCGGGGCCCGCGAACCCCTAGCCGGCGAGGGTCTCGCTCCGGGAGGGGGCGGCCTCGCGGCCGAGGTAGCGCTTGGCGAAGAAGCGGTGGAGCGCCTCGGCGGAGAGCTCGTATCCCGGGGGAGCCGAATCGGCGGGGTGGAGGAGGAAGCAGTCCTGCTCCTCCGGCTCGAGCCCGCCGTGGGAGGCGTACTCGTGCTGGAAGTTGTAGGCGCCCCCGTCGCACCGCTCGGAGAAGAGGAGGACGTCGCCCGACCGGGGCATGAAGAGGACGCGCCGGATCTCCTGGATCTTCCAGGGATCGAGCCCCAGGTCCGGCGCCCCCGCCGCGGGGAGGTCGGGCACGCGCTCCCGGCTCCCGCGCCGGCCGAGCACGACCGCCCCGTCCGCGCCGCGCATCGCGAAGAAGCGGACGTAGGGGGAGCGGTCGAGGGCGCGCATCAGGCCGATCGCCCGCCCCTCGAGCTCCTCGGCGAGGAGGGGGGAGCGCGCGCCGACGAGGTAGAGATGGGCGAAGTTCCCGGTGGGGCGGAGCGCCACGCGCGGGATCGGCTCCGGGGGGAGCGCGCCCGGAGAGCGGAACCTCCCGCGGGCGAAGCGCCGGTGGAACGGGCGCAGGAGGAAGCGCGCGACGGGGGGGAGGATCCGGCCGATCCCGGTCAGCACCTCGATCGAGCGGTGGAGGTCGGCCGCGGACTCCTCGGCCTCGCTCCCCCCTCCGGCGCCCGAGGCGAGGCGGCCGTCGAGGAGGAGGCTCTCGAAGTCCTGGCCGGCGACGTCCTCGATCGGTGTCGTCGGGAGGATGCCGTGGTCGGAGAGGACGTAGAAGTCGTAGTCGCGCTTGCGCGAGCGGCGGTGGAGGCTGCGGTAGATCCGGCGCAGGTCGCGGTCGATCTCGCGCAGGCACCAGAGCGCGTAGGGGTGGACGGCGCCACGGGCGTGGGCCGCCTTGTCGTATCCGATGAAGTTCACGTAGAGGGCGCGCGTCCCCTGGCGCACCTCCTCCCGCACGCCGATCACGGCGAGCTCGTTCATGAACGCGTTCGACAGGGCGCGGAGGACGAACTGCCCCCACTTGCGCTTCGGCCGCCGGGCGACCAGCCCCCCCGCGATGTCGAGGAGGTCCCGCAGCATCTCGAGGAGGGTGCGGCCGACGATCCGCGAAGCCGCCAGGGCGAAGAAGAAGGCGAGGTAGGCGAAGTTGACGATCGTGCGGCGCCGCCGCCCCTTCTCCCAGGAGAGCCCCCCCGTGTCGAAGAGCCGGCCCTCCGCGCCCCCGGTGAAGATCGAGAAGTAGGAGGATCCCCCCTCCGAGAGGAGCCCCCCCTTCCCGTCGAACTCCCGCTCGACGCGGACGCAGTCGCCGGGGTGCGCGAACCAGACGGTCGAGCCGCTGCGGCGGTCGAGCCAGCGGAAGCCGGGGATCTCGCCCCGGTCCCCGTAGAGGAGCCCCGCCTGGAAGGCGGGGGTCGTGGCGGGGAGGCCCGCCTGGAACCGGCGCAGGCCGAACCCGCCCCGCCGCAGGAGGCTGCGGAGGAACCGGGCCCGGCGGCGGCGCATCGCCTCCTCGAGGACCCACCCGGCGAGCGCGTCGATCTGGACGATGACGAAGCCGCGCGGGGCGGGGGGGTCGACGGCCCGGCGGCGGAAGCCGAAGAGCCGCTCCCAGCGCCGCTCCCGCAGCGCCCGGACCCGCTCGCGGATCTCCTCGCGAAGCTCGAGGGTCCCTTCGCGCAACGCCTTCATGCCTTCCATCGGAGATCCGCAAGACACTCTACCCCGGGGGGAGCCCGCTTGAACCGCCCCCCCCGGCGCGGGTACAGAACCCTCTCCCCCCCCGCGGGAGCCCGCGGGATTTCGAAGGGATCTCCATGGACGTCCCCAAGTTCCTCGAGCTGATCCTCCGCTGGGCCCACGTCTTCGCGGGGATCATCTGGATCGGGCACCTCTACTTCTTCAACTTCGTCAACGTCCCGTTCCAGGGGACGATCGACAAGGAGACGAAGAAGAAGGTGAACCCCTTCCTCCTCCCGCGCGCCCTCTGGTGGTTCCGGTGGGGGGCGATGATCACCTTCCTCTCGGGGCTCGGCCTCTTCTGGAAGGTCTACCTCTCCGACGGCCTCCTCCGGGACGCGGACGGGGGGATGTCCGACCGGGCGATGTGGATCCTCTTCGGGATGCTCCTCGGCACGGTCATGTGGTTCAACGTCTGGTTCATCATCTGGCCCGCGCAGCAGAAGCTCATCGCCTGGACGCGCGACGGCCTCGCCCCGCCGGAGCAGCCCGCCCTCGCGCGGAAGGCCCTCCTCGCCTCGCGCACGAACACCTACCTGTCGGGCCCGATGCTCTTCGGGATGCTCGCCGGGGCCGCGCACTACCCCTCGATGCAGTTCGGGGCGTTCGGGATCGCGGTCGCGCTCGGGGTGTTCGCGATCTTCAGCGCGATCGGGCACTCGAAAAAGGTCGGCCAGTCGATCTGACCCCCCCGGCGGGAGGGAAGAACCGTCGCGGAACCGGGGGGTATCCTTCGGCCCCCTCGTCGGTTAGCCTCATAGCGCTCCGGGAGCGCCGTCCCTCCCCGCGAGTAGGGGAACGGACGGCGTTGTGATGGCTGCCCGACGCTCCTGCTCCCCGTCGTCGGGTCGACCCGAAGGAAGGATTCGAAGATGGTGAAGTCCGCTGTCCTTGCAGCCGCAGGGCTCATCGCCCTCGCCGGCTCCGCGCCCGCCCAGGTGATCTTCTCAGAGAACTTCGAGGGCGGGGGGCTCGGCGTCTACACGGAGGTCGACATCTTCAGCACGCCCACCGCGACCCTCTGGCACGGCGAGGGATTCTGCGACGGCATCACGCCGATCCCCGCCACGATGGGGACGAACGCGGCCGCCTACAACCAGGGCGACCTCGCCTTGTACAACTACTCGACGGGGGGCGCGAACACCGGAGGGATCGAGTCTCCCGGCATCGCCTCGCCGGCCTCCGGCGCCGCCACCCTCGCCTTCGAGTACACGAAGCAGACGGAGGGGGGCGGGAGCGCCAGCTTCGACCAGTGCTTCGTGGAGGTCAACGTCGGCGGCGGCGGGTACTCCACGGTCGGGCAGGTCAGCGGGAACTCCGTCTGCCCCGCCTCGACCTCGGTCACGATGGGGCCGGCCGCGATTGGCGCGGGGGGTTTCACGCACCGCTTCCGCTTCGACACCGTTGACGGGATCGGCAACGCGTACCAGGGCTGGAATGTCGACAACGTCGTGTTGACGGCGGTCGCGGCGCCCCCGACCTACTGCGTAGGCCCCTCCGCGGCTGCCTTCTCGACGATCTCGACCTCCGCGACGGCGGTCCTCCTCTGGGGCCCGGGCAACGACGACACGACCTCCGCGCCGATCCCGCTCCCCGCGCCCTTCTCGTTCTTCGGGACGCCGAAGGCGACCTTCCAGGTGAACAACAACGGGTGGATCGCCTTCGACCAGGGCCTCGGCGGGGGCTTCTTCACGAACGCGCCGATCCCCTCGGCGACCGCCCCCAACGACGCGGTCTTCGGGTGGTGGGACGACCTCCACACGGGGACCCTCGGGAACGTCTACTACGACGTCACGCCGGGCGGTCAGCTCATCGTCGAGTGGAACTCGGAGGAGCAGTTCCCCGGGAACTCGAGCGGGGAGAACGTGACCTTCCAGGTCCGGCTGAACCCCTCGCCCGCGAACACGATCGAGGTCATCTACGACGGGTCGACCTTCTCCTCGGGCGGCCCCGCCGCGACCCTGTGGCACGGGGAGGCGCTCTGCGACGGGATCACGCCGATCCCGGCCTCGATGGGCACGAACGCGGCCTCCTACAACCAGGGCGACATCGCCGTCTACAACTACAACACCGGCGTCGCCAACTCCGGGTCGATCGAGTCTCCGGTGATCGGGGCGCCCGGTTCCCTTCCCGTGACCCTCTCCTTCGAGTACACGAAGGAGACGGAGGCGGGCGGGAGCGCGACCTTCGACCAGTGCTTCGTCGAGTCGAGGACCGGCGCCGGGGCCTACGTGATGGACACCCAGATCGCCGGGAACAGCGTGTGCGCTTCCACCCTCGCCTCCGTTCCGCTCGTCGGCGCGGGCGCCGGCACCTGGCAGCATCGCTTCCGCTTCAACACGGTCGATGGTATCGGCAACACCTACCAGGGCTGGACCGTCGACAACGTCTCCGCGGTCGACGCGGGAGCCGCCGTCCTCTTCACGGAGAACTTCGAGTCGGTCGCGCCTCCGGGGCTCGCCTCGTACACGGAAGCCGGCGGGGCGGCGATCGCCTGGGCCGCCGCGATCGGGATCGAGAACGCGACCGGCACGGCCGGGACGGACGGGACGGGCCTCGGCACGGCGAACTCCACGTTCCCGGGCACGAGCCTCATCTTCGTCCCCCACGGCACGGGGAGCTTCACGCCGGTGCCGACGGGCTGCGGCGTCGTGACGCTCACGCCCGGCGGGAGCCCCGAGATCGGCGGATCCGTCAGCATGACGCTCGGAGGCGTGACGGGGATCCCGGTCCTGTGGATCGGGGCCCCCATCGCTCCGGCCCCCTTGTGCCCGCCGGCGTCCTGCTCGCTCGGCGCCTCGCTCACGATCCTGCTGCCCGTGGGCTCGTTCGTGGCGGCGATCCCCTGCGACCCGGCCCTCATCGGCGGGGTGCTCGCGGTCCAGGGCGCGGACGTGCTCGGCGCCGGTGGCTGCGGGGTCGTGCCGTTCGGCGTCCCGTTCTCGGTCTCGAGCACGGTCGTCGTGACGATCGGCTGACGCCCATTTCCTGAACCAACAAGCGCGGGCGCGGCTCCGAGCCGCGCCCGCGATCATTCTCCCCCCCTTCCTTACGGAAGGAGGGTCGGCACGGCCGCCGCGTGGAGGAGGGCGTTGAAGAGGACCTTGAACGTCCCCTGCGGCTGGCCCCGGTGCTGGCAGCGGAATCCGACGAGGACGACCCGGCCCTTCCCATGCGGGACCTCGACGAGCGCCGCCTTCCCGCGGATCGTCTCGCCTCCCTTGAGCCAGCCCGAGAGGAGGGGGTCGTAGGCGGGGTAGCGCCCGACGACGGTCCCCTCCTTCTCCTTCACGGCGTACGCGGCCGACTCCCCGAAGAAGACCGGCGTGCGGGCGGGGAGCCCGAACGCGAGGGGGTGGGAGGAGTCCATCTCGACCTCGAGGATCGAGCCCGGGGCGAGGAACCCCTCCGGCGGCTTGCCGCTCCGGGGTCGGAGGACGTCCTCCGTCTCGAGGCCGAAATCCTGGAGGGCCAGCTCCCCGGCGCGGCTCAGGCAGACGAGCGTTCCCCCCTCCGAGACGAACGCGCGCAGCGCGCGGACCCCCTCGGCGCCGATCCCGCCGCGGTACGCCGGGGGGGCGTCCTCCCGCCCCTCGACGATCGACTCGCGGGAGGCGCTCGGCAGCACGATCGCGTCGAGGCGGGAGGCGAGGTCCCCCGCGCGGACCGCCCCGTTCCCGAGGGTGGCGTACTTCCAGCCGTAGACGTCGAGGACCCAGCGGGTCCATCCCTCGTCCATGTTCGCCGTCCACCCCTGATAGAGGCCGACCCGGGGGGCGCGGATCCGCCACGCGGTAGCCTTCGAGGGCGCGGAGGGGAGGGCGGCGATACGGAGCCCCTCCTTCTCGGCCAGGGCGCGCATCCGGGCAGCGCTCCCTCCGGTCACGACGAAGTCGCCCGCCGAAGGGCCCTCCGGGGCCGCAGCGGCCAGACGGAAGACGGAGAGCCCCTCCGTCGCGAGGGCGGCCGCCGCGGCGTGGGCGCGGGCGGATCGCCCGTCGATCCGGAACGCGGTCTCCCCGCTCCCCGAGAAGGAGCCGCCGGGCCCCGGCGGCTCGGTCAGGCGTTCGAGGGAGGCCTCGACCGGCGCCCCCGCCTCGACGACGCGGAGGCCGAGCTGGAGCGGCAGGGTCCAGCCGGCCACGTCGTAGGGGCGGATCGGATCCCCCTTCGTCGACTCCTTCACGTCGGGGTAGGCCTGGCGCTCGAGGAGGTCCTTCACGTAGGCGCGGTAGGGCTGGGCGAGGGGGATCACGTAGGTCCCCGCCGGGCGCTCCGCGCCGTCGGTCGTGAAGGGGGCCTTCGCCCGGTCGACCTCGACCCCGGTGCGAAGGAGGAGGTCGAGGAGGGTCGCCAGGGCGTGGCGATCGTCCTGCTCCTCGGGGACGAGGTAGGCGTAGGGGGGCTCGCTCCTCCCCTTCCCGATCGCGCGCCGCGCCATCGCGGCGACGTTGCGCTTGAAGAGGGAGCGCTCGCGCGCGGCGAGGAGGAGCAGGGACCTCGCCGCCGCCTCCTGATAAGCGACGATGTCGCGGAGCCTCCACCATCCCCCCGGCCAGGGGTCGGGGAAGTTCACCTGCGCCTTGTACTCGGGGAGGTCGTGGCCGTGGCCGCGCAGGTCGGCCGCGCGCTGGAAGACGGGGGAGGCGAGGTTCGCGGAGGCCGACTCCGTCAAGATCCCGATCATGTTGTGGCGCGTCGGGACGTTGCGGTTCCCGCCGAGCCACCAGGAGTCGTAGAGCACCCCCTGGACGATCCCCTTCAGGCCCCGCGCCGCGAGGTCGAGGGCCATCTTCGTCCCGACGAGGTTCATCCCCGCCGTCACGCCGGGATCGAGGTTCGGGTTGATCGGGTCCGCGAAGGGGGGGACGAAGAGGCGCGCCCCCTCGCGCCCCATCTGGTGGAGGTCGTAGCAGATCTCGGGGAGGAACTCCTCGTAGAGGAGGCGGGTCGAGAGGCGCGTCTCGACCTGCGTGAGCATGTACCAGTCGCGGTTGTTGTCGTGCCCGGCGTAGGGGTGGTACAGGCGCGGCGGGGACGTCCCCTCCCACGGCGTCCCGAGCGTCTCCCGGTACCAGTCGTGGACGATGTCGATCCCGTCGGGATTGAGGGACGGGACGAGGACGAGGAGGACGCCGTCCCGGATCTCCGCCGTCTCCGCGTCGGTCGCCGTCGCCAGCGCGTGGGCGAGGCGCAGCGCGGTGAAGGAGGAGGCGACCTCCGTCGAGTGGATCGTGCAGGTGACGTAGACGACGGCGGGTCCCGACCGGAGGAGCGCCTCCTCCTCGCCGGCGGCGAGGCGCCGCGGGTCGTGGACCTTCCGCTGCGCCTCCCGGATCTCGGGGAGCCGGGCGAGGTTCCCCTCGGAGGAAATGAGGACGGCGAGGAAGTCGCGGCCGAGGGTGCTCTTGCCGGGGCGCAGGACGGAGACCCTCGGGCTCGCCGCGTCGAGGCGGTCGTAGCACTCGACGATCTTCGCCCACGGGGCGAGCCGGCTGTCCTCTCCGGGCTCGAACCCGAGGATCTCGGCCGGGGCGGGGACCTGGGCGCGGGCGGTCCCCCAGAGTGCCAGAAGGGAGAGGACTCGGGCGGCTCGAGGCATCGGCTCCTCCGGGAAGGACCGGGATCCTAGGATCCTCCTCTTCCCGTTGCTCGCAGCGAGGGATCTCCGGGACGTCTTCACCCTGCCGAACGCCTGGGCCGTGGTCGGCCCGACGGGCACCTGCGCCCTCTACGTCCTCTTCCGCGTCCTCCTCTTCCCGAACGGGGTGGGGCCGAACGGGGCGGGGGGGGGAGCCGAACGGGGTGGGGGGGTAACTCGAGGGGCCGGGGGGGGGGGGGGGGGGGGGGGGGG